>NZ_JARKOZ010000135.1 GCF_029978005.1 Solidesulfovibrio sp.
GTCGCCTCTTCGAGGCGAGATTTAATGGAATTTTACTGACAAGACTTCTTGAAATGCGGCGAAGCGCCCGCACCCGTCGGGGAGGTCCAGGAGGGGGTCACCCCCTCCTGGCCGCCGGAGGCATCTTCCCTCTTCTCAATCCTTCACCCCCCTCTCTCCTGCCCCTCACATCCCCGCCTCCGCGAACGCTTCCCGAAGCGCCGCCAGGCCGTTCAGGGCGGCCGGGAAGCCGGCGTAGACGGCCATCTGGATGACGACTTCGACGAGTTGTTGCCGGGTCATGCCCACGGCCAGGGCGGCCTTGGCGTGGACTTTAAGTTGCGGGCTCATGGTGCCTCGGGCGGTGGCGGCGGCGACCATGGCGATTTCCTTTTGGGCCGGCGTGAGGATGGTGCGCGAGATGACGTCGCCGTAGGAGAAGTCGAGGATGAAGCCGGCCATGTCCGGGGCGATGTCGGCCAGGGAGTCGAGGACGTGCTGGCCGGCGTTTTGGCTGGTGGCGGCGAGGGACGTCAGGCCGCGCGCCCGGCGGTCGTCGTCGCCCGGGGCGTGGGCCGGGGCGTGGGAGACGGCCAGGCGTTTCTCGGCGAATACGGTCCGGGCAACGGCCAGGGCGTTGAGTCCGGCCGGGAAGCCGGCGAAGACCGTGGTCACGTAGACGACGTCCACGATCTGGTCCGGGGTGAGTCCCGCGGCCAGCCCGCCTTCGATGTGGAAGCGCAGTTGCGGGGCGGCGTTGCCAAGCGCCGTCAGGGCGGCGATGGTGCCGATTTGGCGCGAGGCCGGGTCGAGCCCCGGGCGGGTGAACACGTCGCCGTAGGCGAATTCGATGATGAAGCGGCCCATGTCCGGGGCGATGTCGGCCAGCCCGTCCTGGACGGCCTGAGCCTTTTCCGGGGCCAGGGCGGCCAGCGCCTGCCAGCCGCGCGCATGTCGTTCGTTCATGGCGGTTTCTCCCATGGTGGCGGTTGCGGTCAGGGCCTGGGCCAGGATGGCCGTCGCGACGAGCAGGGCGATGCGGGTCATGATCGCCTCCCCACGTGGTTTTGGCCAGCATAGGGCCGGGCGATCGAGAGGTGAAATATAATTTTACACGATGATTGATATGTGAAAAATATCAATCCATGGAACTGCGGGATTGCGAGTGTTTCGTGGCCGTGGCCGAGGAGCTGCATTTCAGCCGGGCGGCGGCGCGGCTGGGGCTGGCCCAGCCGCCGCTGAGCCAGCGGATCAGGGCCTTGGAGGCGGAGATCGGGGCGCGGCTTTTCGCCCGCACGAGCCGCATGGTGGCCTTGACGCCGGCCGGGGAGGCCTTTTTGCGCGAGGCGCGGCTGGTGCTGGAGGCGGCGGCCCGGGCCGGGGAGGCGGCGCGCCGGGTGGGGCGGGGCTTGGCCGGGCGGCTGACGGTGGGGTTCGTCAATCCGGCCATGGACGCGTTTTTGTCCGGCGCGTTGGCGACCTTTCGGCGGCAGGCTCCGGAGGTGGCGCTTTCGCTTCGCGAGATGTCCACGCGGGAGCAGGCGGCGGCCTTGGCGGCCGGACGGCTGGACGTGGGGTTCGTGCGCCCGGCCGGGCAGGATTTTCCCGGAGTGGAGCTGACGGTGGTCTCGCGCGAACCGTACGTGCTGGCCGTGCCGGCCGGCCATGCCCTGGCCGGGGCGCGGCGCGTGGCCCTTAATGACCTGGACGGTCAGGCCATGGTGTTGCCGCCGCGCGAGCAGGCCCCGGCGCTGCTTGCGGCCGTGGAGGCGGCCCTGGCCCTGGCCGGGGCGCGCGTGACGCCCGTGCAGGATGCGGCCACGAAGTTCACCATGGTCGCCCTGGTGGCGGCCGGGCTGGGACTGGCCTTCCTGCCGGCCTCGGTGCGCGTGTGGCGGCGCGAGGGGGTGGTCTTTCGGGACCTCGAGCCCGGGCTGCCCCTGGTGGAATTGGCCGCCGCCGCGCCCCCGGGCCGGGAGAACGCGGCCGCGTCGCGGCTGGTGGCCTTGGCCTTGTCTCAGTAGACCTTGCGCCGGGAGAATCCCTCGCCGAGCACGTTGAAGGTGTTCTCCACCACGAAGAAGGCGTTGGGGTCGTGGCCGAAGACGAGTTCTTCCAGGCGTTTGATCTGCACGGTGTTGGTGATGGTGAGGATGATCCGCTTGGATTTGCCGGTGTAGGCCCCGGCGCCGTGCAGGAAGGTCGCGCCGCGCTTCAGATTGTAAATGATGTCGCGGGCGATGGCGTCGGATTTGTCGGAGATGATGAAAACCATTTTGCGCTGGTTGAAAAGCGACAGAAAATAGTCCATCATCTTGGAATTGGTATAGGACAGGATGATGGAATAGAGCACGAGGGTGGGTTCGTAAAAGGCCAGGCCCGCCGCGAACACGGCCAGATTGAAGAAGAAGTTGAACTGGCCCATGCGCAGATTGTATTTCTGGTTGAGCCAGATGGCCAGGATGTCCGTGCCGCCGGCCGAGCCCATGGAGCGCAGCATGATGCCCGAGCCCGCGCCCATGACCGCGCCGCCGAACACGGCAGCCAGCAGCGGGTCGGCGATGAGCGCCCGCTCGGGCAGGAACTGCATGAGTGCGCTGACCGCACCCATGCCGAAGAGCGTGTAGAGGATGAACCGGCGCGACAGGCTGCACCAGCCGAGGATCATGAGCGGCAGGTTGCACAGGAAGTAGATGAGGCCCGGGCCGCCGAGGCCCGTCAGGTAGTAGGTGAGCAGGGCCAGGCCGGACAGGCCGCCGGCCATGAGCCCCTTGCCCACGACGATCTCGTTGACGCCGAAGCTGAAGACGTACGCGCCAAAGGCGAGCAGGCCGCAGTTGGCGGCGATGGAGCGGAAGGTTTTTCGCATGGTGTCCTGTTGGCGGGGCCGGCGGGAGCGTGCAAGAGGTCTGTTGCCGGTGGGGCGCGGCGGGTGTAGCCCAGGGCAGGCCGAGGCGCAAGTTCGACGTCGCGTCGCCGCGCCGGGAGGTGCTCTTCATGGATGACATCTGGGGCCATCTGGAAGCCGCCTTGTGGACGTATCTGGGCAAGGCGGCCGATTTCTGCCTGGCGGCGCTGTCCGCCGCCGGCCGCAAGGCCTTGGAGCTGGCGGCCGTGGTGGCCGGCTGGGTCGTGCGTTTCGCCGCCTGGCTCGCTTCCGTGCCCCTGTGGATTTCCGCGCCCTGCGCCGTCCTGCTCATCGGCCTCGTCGCCTGCTACCTGCTGCGCCAGCGCCTCTACGACCGGCTGCTGGTCTACCACGACGTGCGCTTCACGCGGCGCGGCTACGCCAGACGGGTCTTTTCCGTGCGCCGCGGGGCGGTGCACGAGGTCGTCGAGGCCATGGCCCGGGAAGTGGCGCTCCCGGGGCGTTTCCGGGAGGTGGCCGTGTACGAGGCCGTGCCCGGCCGCTACCTCGTGGCCTACGGCCCGGCCGGCGGGGCGGTCGAGGACCTGCGGGCCTACCGGCGCGACCGGCGGGCGGGACTGGCGGCCATGGCCGAGGACCTGATCCGCCATTTCCGGATCAATGCGCGCATGCTCCACCCGGACGGGGAACTGCGGGCGCTTTTCGCCGTGCTGGACGCCCGGGACCCGGATTTCGCCGTCTGCCGGCCGGCCCTGCCCGGCGAAACGGAAAAGAAAACGGCCCGGGGGGTGACCCGGACCGTCGATGCGCAGGCGTGAGGCGTCGCGGCTAGGGCGTCAGGTGCCGCAGGGGCACCCAGCCCTCGTACGGGGAGTCCGGGACGCGCACCAGCACGAAGGGACCCTCGTAGGACAGGATGCGCACGGGCGTGCCCCGGGACAGGGTGGTCACGGGCGGGCAGCCGTCGCCCGGGCAGGTGCGCAGGGTGACGAACTTGCGCGCCACCTGCTTGAAGGCCGGGTTGTAGGCCGGCGGCGGCACGTAGACCGGCGGCGGGACGTAGGCCGGCGGCGGGGGAGGCGGCACGGGCCGGCAGGCCCCGGCGCTCCAGAAGTAGCCGGGCGGGCAGATGGGCTGGGCCCCGGCCGGGCCGGGCCGGGCGAGGCACAGCGTCGCGAGCGGGAGCAGCAGAAGGACGAGCCGCTTCATGGCGTTACCCTCGATGGATTCTTGTTGGTTGGCTGGCGAACACGCCGTTTGCGCCACGCATACGCCTGCATTCCGTGGCCGCGGGACTACCTGTAGTTGGCCCTGGACGTGCAGTTGACGAACTGGGCGTTGCACTGGTTGTAGCACATGTTGCGGGCCTGGCCGTAGGTGCGCGTGTTGCAGGTGGCGGCGCAGGCGGCCTGGCGCTGGTTGCAGCGGGCCACGGCGTTGGCCCTGGCCCGGTCGGAGCGGCCGGGCCGCGGCACGACGGCGGCCGGCGGCACCACCACCGAGCCGGGCGGGGCCACCATGGGCGCGCCCGGCTGGACCACGCTCGGGGCCGGCATGGGCGCGGGACCCCTGGGCATGGGCTGGTTCGGCATGGTCGCGGGGTTCTTGGGCATGCCTTGGCCCTGGGGCGGCTTTTTCCCCGGCGGCGGGGGTGGGGGCGGGGGCGGGGTGTTCGGCGGCACGGGCTGGCCGGGCGGCGGCGCCTGGGCCAACAGCGCGGGTTCGGCGGCGAAGGCCAGGGCCGGCAGGGCCAGCAGGCCGCACAGGCACAAGGCGAAAGCGTGTCGCTTCATGGCGGGGTACCTCCTGCATCGGGCGGGAACGCACGATGTGATGTTGTCTTCCATACGTCATCGCCACGCAAAAAACAGCCTGTTTTTCCGGACCGTGGTCCGGAAGGGGAGAAAGTCGTGACCGAGGCCGTAAAAAAGGCGGCCGGGCTCCTGGCCCGGTCCAAATGCGCCATGGCGCTCACCGGCGCGGGCGTGTCCGTGGCCAGCGGCATACCCGATTTCCGCAGCCCCGGCGGCCTGTGGGACCGCTACGACCCCATGGCCGTGGCCACGGCCGAGGCGCTCGCGCGCACGCCGCGCCGGGTCTGGGAATTCCTCCTCGACGCCATTTCCGTCATGGGGCCGGCCAAACCCAACGGCGCGCACCTGGCGCTGGCCGAACTGGAGGCGGCGGGAAAACTTTCCGGCCTGGTCACCCAGAACATCGACGGGCTGCACCAGGCGGCGGGCTCGCGAAACGTGGTGGAATTCCACGGCGGCATGGGACGCTATTTCTGCATGGGCTGCGGCCGCGAGCACGATCCGGCCCGGGCGCGGACCCTTACTGCGGCGGACATTCCCTGGCGTTGCGAGGACTGCGGCGGGGTGGTGCGTCCGGACGTCGTGTTTTTCGGAGAGGCCATTCCACTTGACGCACTGGATAAAAGCGGTCAATTGGCCTTGGCCGCTGATTTGATCATCGTGGCCGGAACATCGGGGGAGGTCGTCCCGGCGGGTCTCCTGCCCAGGGAGATCAAGGCCAGGGGCGGGGCTGTGGTGGAAATCAATCTCGTGGAAAGCGCCTACAAAGGCCTGTCCGACGTCACGATCGCCGCTCCGGCGGAGATCGCCCTGCCGGCTTTGGCCGCGCTCACGCTTTCCTAACCTTCTTACACTTTCCGACAGGTGGGTCGCAATGGACGCGCTTACGCCGCATGGCGGCTTATGGGCCATGATGGCCAACGCCACGCCGACGGTCATATTCGTCTTGTGCATTCTGGCGTTTATGTCCCTCGGCTGCTGGAGCATCATTTTCGTCAAGATCTTCACCCTGACCGCGGCCAAGCGCGACACCGCCCGCGACTACGCCCGCTTCCAGGAGGCCGACACCCTGCGCGCGGCCATGCATTCCCTCGGGCAGTCGCGCCAGTCCCCGGCCTTCAACGTGGGCCGCATGGCCTTCGAGGAGCTCGTGCGCATGGAGCAGGCCGACCTCGACCCGTCCGAAAAGGGCCACATCGCCATGGACAACATCCGGCGGGTGCTGCGTCAGGCCGTGTCCCAGGAGCTGGCCAAGATGTCGGCTTCGCTGTCCTTTCTGGCCACGGCCGCCAACGCCACGCCGTTCATCGGCCTTTTCGGCACGGTCTGGGGCATCATGAACTCCTTCCACGCCATCGGCCTCATGCAGTCCGCCGCCCTGGCCGCCGTGGCCCCGGGCATCTCCGAGGCGCTCATCGCCACCGCCATCGGCCTTGCCGTCGCCATCCCGGCGGTCATCGCCTACAACTTCTTCCTGGGCTACGTGACGGCCATCGAGGGCGAGCTGGTCAACTTCGCCGGCGCGTTCCTCAACCGCATCCAGCGCGAAGTGACCTGGACCCCGCGCGAGGCCGCCGCCGAGACCCCCCACCGCCGGCCGGCCGCGGAACGGTTCTAGGGCCGTCCCGTTGCGGGGCATACGGCGTTTTCGACAATGACAGAATCACCGAAGCAGGTTGGCGGTAGCGATATGCTGATGCGAACTTCAAGGACGGGGCGCTAAGCCATGGCCATGCAGGTCGGCGGCCGGGGCCGCATGTTGGCCGACGTCAACGTCACGCCCTTCGTGGACGTGATGCTGGTGCTGCTCATCATCTTCATGGTCACCGCGCCCATGATGACCCAGGGGCTGCAGGTGGATCTGCCGCAGACCAGGGCCGTCAGCGTCTTGCCCAAGGAGAGCGATTCCGTGGTGCTCACGGTCAAGGCCGACGGCGCGCTTTTCCTCGACAAGTACCAGGTGGAGCTCGGCGATCTGGAAGGCCAGGTGCGCCAGCTCGTGACCAACCAGAAAAAGCAGCTTTTCCTGCGGGCCGACAAGGCCGTGCCCTACGGCACCGTGGTCTCGGTCATGGGCGTGGTCAAATCCGCCGGCGTGGACAAGCTCGGCGTGGTGGCCGAAGAGGAAAAGACGGCTCCGGCCGCCCCCGCCGCCAAAAAGAAATAGGACGGCGCGGCCCCGACGGGCCGCGCCGACGAGTGCCCCATGCGCGTTTTAGGCTGGATATTCTCCGTGTTCCTGCACCTGACCGTGGTGCTGGCCAGTCTTGTCTTCGTCAATATCGAACCGGTGAAATTCCAGCTCAACGTGCCGGTCTACGAAGTCGATCTCGTCTCCCTCGGTGCGCCGGGCATGCCCGCCGGCGAGGCCGGCCTGCCTCCCGGCCCCAAGGGCCCGGGCGACCGCCCCGAGCTCGGTCCCCCCGAACCCGCCGGCGGCCCCGAAGGCGGCCAGGCCGAACTGCCGGAGCCGGCCCAGGCTCCGCCCACGCCGGCCAAGCCGGCCGCGCCCGAGCCCGTGGCCGCCATTCCCCAGGCCCCCGAGCCCGAACCCAAGCGCGCCGAGCCCAAAAAGCCCGAGCCCAAGCCGGAACCCAAACCCGAGCCCAAAGCCACGCCCATTCCCACGGAGCAGGCCAAGCCCGAGCCCAAGCCCGATTTCAAGAAGCTCGAGGAGCAGACCAAGAAGGCCGAGGACGCCAAGAAGAAGATCGAGGACGCCAAAAAGGCCGAAGAAGCCAAGAAAGCCGAGGAGGCCAAGAAGAAGGCCGACGAGGCGAAAAAGGCGGAAGAGGCCAAAAAAGTCGCCGACGCCAAGAAGGCCGAGGACGCTAAGAAGGCGGAAGACGCCAAAAAAGCCGCCGACGCCAAGAAGGCCGAGGACGCCAAAAAGGCCGCCGACGCGGCCAAGGCGGCGGCTGCGGCCAAGGAAGCCGCGGAGAAGAACACCCTGGCCCAGGCCCTCAAGGACGCCAAGGCCAAGGCCGGCTCCGGCTCCGGATCGGGTTCCGGATCGGGCGGCGGCGATCCCCTGGCCAAGGCCCTGGCCGACGCCCGGCGCATGGCCGGCGGCGGCGGGGGCGGCGGCGGCACGCCCGGAGGCACGGGCGGCGGGGGCGGCGGCGGCGTGACCATGGGAGTCTACGCCCAGATCGTCAACCGCGAGGTGAAAAAGAACTGGCGGTTCCCCCAAAGCGGGGCCAAGCAGCAGCTTCTGGCCGTGGTGGAAGTGAACATCGACAAGGACGGCCGCATCCAGAACTACCGCCTCGTCCAGTCCTCGGGCCAGCCGAACTTCGACGCCTCCACGGTCAAGTCCGTGGCCGAGACCGAAACGCTGCCGCCGCCGCCGACCGGGCTGACCGTCCTGCAACTGCGCTTCAGCTCCCAGGAACTCGGGCATTAGCCGCCGTTCCCCGAAAGGCGCGCCGCGCCCGGGGACGAGATGTTGGGGGAATATTTTTTTGGAGAAATACCGTCGTGATTTTTTGAGGATGCGGCACGAGCCGGACGGGATGGGGGCGGTTTCTCGTTGCCGGGAATTGCCCGGCCGCCGGTATCGGGCTAAGACGTAAAAAGGGGCCGCCCCGAAGTTCGGGGCGCTATACCGTAACGACCAAGCAGCATTCCGTAGGATTTGGACAATGACCATGCGCGCGACAAAGCGGATCATCGGCGTCTTCGGGGCCCTGGCCCTGGTTGTGGGGCTTTTTGCCGGCGCGGCCCGGGCCCAGACCTCCCTGGCCGTGGACATCCAGGGGCCGGGGCAGGCCAAGATGAACCTCGTCATGGCCCGGCCCTTCGCCGGCGGCGGCCAGCTCACCGCGGCCGACAAGCTCCAGGACCTCATCAACAAGGACCTGCAGTTCCTGCCCTTCCTGCAACTCGTGCCGCCGTCGAGCATCCCCGGCCAGATCAACGGTCCCACCGCCGACCAGATCGACTTCAAGCCCTTCTCCATGGGCAAGATCGACGTGGTCGTCACCGCCCAGTGGACCCCTGGCGGCAACCTCGGCAACGTGGAACTGCGGGCCTTCGAGGTCTACACCCAGAAAGTGCTGGTGGGCAAAGGCTACGACAGCGTCACCGACGCCCAGCTGCCCGACATCGCCGACCGGTTCTGCATGGAACTCATGATGGCCCTCACCGGCCAGGGCGGCTTCTTCAATTCCCAGATCGCCTTCGTCAAGCCGAGCTCCGCCAAAGGCACGGACATCTGGACCGTGCGCCCCACCGGCCGCGGACTGACCCGGGTGACCAGCTACAATGAACTGGGCATGGCCGTGAGCCCGGCCTGGTCCTTCGACGGCCGGCGCATCTGCTTCACGCTCATCGGCTCGCGTTCCCACTACCTCGGCGTCTGGTCCGGCGGCGGCAAGCCGCAGGTCTACACCCTGCCGACGACCAGCGTGGTCAGCCCCCGCTTCCTGCCCGACGGGCAGATCGCCGTGAGCCTTTCCCTGCAAGGCAAGGCCGACATCTACCTGCTCAATTCCGCCTACCAACCCGGCCGGACCATCGCCAGCAGCCCGGGCATCGACGTCTCCCCGACCTTCGACGCCTCGGGCCGGCTCATGGCCTACGTCTCCGACGAGACCGGCAGCCCCAATATCTACGTGAAGGACGTGAGCGGCGGCTCGGGCCGCCGGGTCACCTCCTCGGGCTACAACACCAACCCGAGCATGAGCCCCGACGGCAAGCTCATCGCCTTCACCAAGCAGCTCGGAGGCGCTCAGAAGGTGTTCGTGCACGATCTGTCCTCCGGACAGGAAACGCAAGTCACCTCGGGCGGCGGCTCGGACGAGAATCCGTCCTTTTCGCCGGACGGCTACTTCATCGCCTTCTCGTCCACGCGCAGCGGACAAAAGAAGATCTACGTGACCACGCGCCACGGCGCGCAGCCCGTCATGATCCCCACCGGGGACGGCGCGGCCCAGATGCCGTCCTGGGGCCCCTTGCCCCAGTAGTTGCGGCATGACCATCCTGTAATCGAGGGAATGGTGAAGCGGGGGGGAGCGGGCAGCCGCGTCAGGGGGCGGGCTGTATGTCGCAATACCGCAAAATGGCCCGGAATTCCCTGTTGCATTTTATTGCAAGAGGCGTAATTGGGGGCCGTCCCGTTGGTGCTTCGCCAGCCCATCGAGAACCCGGCCAGGGGTAAAGCCCCTGGTTGCTAAAGCCCGGGCGGGCACTTGTGAGGAGGAAGAAGAAATGATGCGTTCGAGGATTGTGATTTTGTCGATGTTGGTGCTCATGCTGTCCCTGGCCGGCTTCGGCTGCGCCAAAAAAGCCGGCGGCCCCGGCGATGGCTCCGGCACGAGCTGGGAAGACCAGGAGCGCGCGCGCCTGGAACAGGAACGCCTCCTGCGTGAGAAAATGGGACAAGCCGCCAACGAACTGGCCCAGATGATCCACTTCGCCTTCGACAGCAACAACCTGACCGCCGAGTCCCGGCAGATCCTGACCCGCAAGGCCGAGATCATGCGCCAGTACCCGCAGATCAAGCTGATTGTGGAAGGCAACTGCGACCAGCGTGGCACGGCCGAGTACAACCTGGCCCTCGGCGAACGCCGCGCCCAGGCTGCCGCCCAGTACCTGTCCAACCTGGGCATCGGCTCCGACCGTCTGTCCACCGTCAGCTACGGCAAGGAGCGTCCGCTGGATCCGGGTCATTCCGAAGCCGCGTACGCCAAGAACCGTCGCGACGAATTCCGCGCCACCTACTAGCTTTCCCCGCCATAACGGCAAAACGGCCGCCGGGTACCACCCGACGGCCGTTTTTATTTCCCACGCCCCAAAAAAGATTCGCCGGGGTCGCGTCCTGCCGGTAACCGGCGGCATCCCATGGACTTTCCCAGGATCGTGCACGCGCTCAGGCGAATCGAAGGGGCGCTCAATCGCCCGGTATGGGAAGAATGATTAACGGAAACTACCCTCCGTTGCGGTGACGGCCGCTCTGCCCAGGACCTCCCTTGGCATTGATCCCCACATACCGCCCCCCGCCATCCACGGGCAAGTGAAATCTGGTTTAGCGAGCAGGTGCGACGGGAGAGGGGAGAGAGGAGAGGTGGAAGATGCCTCCGGCGGCCAGGAGGGGGTGACCCCCTCCTGGACCTCCCCGATGGGTGCGAGCGGGAGGGGTGCGGAAACGGCGGGCGGCGATGCGGTGGACCATGTGGTCGCGGAATTCCGGGCAACCCGCAGGCCGCAAAGCCGGCCAGCACGTTGCCCGAAATCCCGCGACCACGGGTGCCAGCGGCGAAGCGCCGCATTTGAAGAAAGATTGCCTTTAAGAGGCTTTCAAAGCAAAAACTCCATTAAATTCCGCCCCCATCTTCGGTCCGCCAACGCCAGCCATGCCGGTGACCGCAGCCAACTCCGCCCGACTACGCAGGTGAGGGGGGCCGGGGGGCATCATGCCCCCCGGTGGGGTCCGGGGCAACGCCCCGGCGGGTGCAGGGCAGCGCCCTGCCGGGGTTCGGGGCAGCGCCCCGGAATCAGCCGCGCAGCCAGTGGAGGATGGCGAGGCAGAGGCAGGCGTAGATGCCGGCGAGCACGTCGTCGATCATGACGCCGTAGCCGCCGGGCAGCCAGTTTTCCGAGGCGCGCACGGGCGGCGGCTTGAGGATGTCGAAGGCGCGGAAGAGCAGGAAGCCGGCGAAGAGTTCGAGGGGCGGCAGGCTGGCGAAGGGCAGGTAGGTGATCCATTGGCCGATGAGTTCGTCGAGGACGATATGTCCGGGGTCTTTGCGGCCGAGGATTTTTTCGGTGCGGGTGCCGGTGACGCCGCCGATCCAGAAGAGGGCGGCGAGGAGGACGACGCGCCAGAAGCCGGGCAGGGGCAGGAAGAGGGCGGGCGCGGCCAGGGCGGCGGCGGCCGAGCCCCAGGTTCCCGAGGCGTAGGGGATCCTGCCGATGGGTCCGAGTCCGGAGACGAGCAGTGACAGGCGGTCGCCCGTGGTCATGATGGAGCCTCCGTGGGGGAATTTTGGCGTGGGCGACGCTACACCGGGCCTGGGTCGGGGGCAAGGGCTGGGGCGGTCTTGAATTCGGCCGGGAAGTATGGGAGACAGTGACCCGTGCCTTCGGGCGCGCACAACCCGAAAGGATGGTGTCAATGCTCAGCCTGCGTTACTCCCTGCTGCTTTTTGTCGCCTATTTCGCTGTCTTCTTCCTGTATTATAAATGCTATTTTCGGCCGCGCGTCTATTTATTGCTGCTTTCGGAGCAGTCCTACATGGACCATTATGTGGACAAACTGCCGCACATGCGTGACAGGCCGGACGAGAGACTTGGCATGATCGAGTTCATGCTGGCCAAGCGCAAGGGATTTCTACGCGGCCTGCGCAACTTCGTGTTCACGGCCACGGCCGCTTATGTAGTCCTGTTGTTCCTGGGCGCGAGCGCCTAGTGTTGCGACCCTTAAAAAAGACGGCAGTTTTTTTCAAGAAAAAATAATTATATCAATTTATTGCCCTTGAAAAAAAGCATGTTCTTTTTTCAAGGACGCGACACTGGTTCCCGGCGTCCATTCGCGGCACGGCCCGGCCGGACCGCGCCTTCCATTCCTTCCAAGGCAAGGAGCATCCGCCTTGAGCAATCTCTCCATTGGCAAGAAATTGTTGATTCTCTTCATCGTTTCCGCCGTCTCCGCCGCCGTCATCTTCGGCGTGGGGGCCTATTCCTCCTGGCGTCTGGCCGACGCAGGAGCCCAGGAAGGCCAGCAGGTGATGCTGGCGCTCGAGAAGGAGAAGATCAAGGTGGCCACGGACAGCCTGGCTTCGGCCCTGTCCAAGGCCATCGTGGGCATGGCCGACGACAAGGCCCGGGAGGCCTTTTTGCGCGAGGCCATCAAGGACGCCTTTTTCGAGAATGACCGGTCCGGATATTACTTCATCTACACCGGCACGACCAACGTGGCCCATCCGGTCAATCCCAGCCTGCCCGGCAAGGATCTGGCCGATCTCAAAGGGGCGGACGGCGTCTATTCCATCCGCGATCTGTCCAAGGCGGCCGCCGCCGGCGGCGGCTTCGTGGATTTCACCTGGGCCAAGCCCGGCAAGGGCGACATGCCCAAGATCGGCTATGCGGCCATGATCCCCGGCACGAAGTACTGGATCGGCACGGGCGTGTACGTGGACAACGTGGACGAGGCCGGCGCGGCCATCGCCGAGCGCATGCGTGCCGTCGGCAACCGCATGACGCTCATCGACGCCGTGGTGTTCGCCGTCATGTTCCTGGCGGTGCTCCTGCCGCTGAGCCTGACGATTTCCCGGGGCATCTCCCGGCCCATACGGGAGACCACCGATGCGGCCCGGCGCATCGCCGCCGGGGATCTGGACGTGCATCTGAACGCTCGGGGAAACGACGAAGCCGGGCAGCTCCAACAGGCCCTGGAGGCCATGGCCGGGGCGCTCAAGGCCAACCTCGACGCCATCCGCGAGAAGGAGGCCGAGGCCATGCACGAGGCCGAACGCTCGGCCCGGGCGGCCGACGAAGCCACCGAGGCGGCCCGCAGGGTCGAGGCGGCCAACACGGCCATGCTCACGGCCGTGGACGGGCTCACGAACGTCGCCGGGCAAGTGGGCGCGGCCACGCGCGACCTGACGCACCTCGGCCAGGACATCCATCAGGGAGCCCGGCAACAGCAGGAACAGCTCGAGTCGACCGCCGACGCCATGGGCCAGATGCGCGACGCCGTGGCCGACGTGGCGCAAAACGCCGCCGAAGCTTCCACGGCCACCGGAGAGACACGGGAAATCGCCCTGCAAGGCGAAGCCATCGTCAAGGAGACCATGGAGGCCATGAGCCGGCTCAAGACCATGGCCGAAACGCTCAAGGCCGACATGGGCCAGCTCGGCAAGCGCTCCGAAGGCATCGGCGCGGTCATCCAGGTCATCTCCGACATCGCCGACCAGACGAACCTGCTGGCGCTCAACGCCGCCATCGAGGCGGCCCGGGCCGGCGAGGCCGGGCGCGGCTTCGCCGTGGTCGCCGACGAGGTCAGAAAGCTCGCGGAAAAGACCATGGCCGCCACCGGCGAAGTGACCGAAAACATCAAGTCCATCCAGGGCATGACCCGCGACAACATGGACGGCATGGACAAGACCATGGAGGCCGTGGACGCCACGGCCGGCTTGGCCGGACAGTCCGGCGACATGCTGCGCCGCATCCTGGGCGCGGCCGACGCCTCGGCCGGCCAGGTGCGGGCCATCGCCGCCGCCGCCGAACAGCAGGCCGCCTCGGCCCGGTCCATCATGGACAGCATGGACAGGGTCAGCACCATCGCCCGCGACAACGCCGACCGCGCCCAGGACGCTTCGCAGCACTTCCAGAACCTGGCCGATCAGACCGGCGCGCTCTCGGGCCTCATCCACCAGCTCGGCCGCACCGGCGGGTAGGCGTTGGGAATCGGGGCTTTGCCCCGGACCCCACCAGGGCTCTGCCCTGGACCCGCCGGGGGGGATCATCCCCCCCGGTCCCCCCGTCCGGCGTGGTCGGGCGGGGTTGGCTGCGGTCACCGCTGGCGGGGACGTTGGCGGACCGAAGATGGGGGTGGAATTTTGCCTGCCGCTGCCGCCGCTTCGCGGCAGGCTCG
>NZ_JARKOZ010000138.1 GCF_029978005.1 Solidesulfovibrio sp.
CCCCCCCCCCCCCCCCCCCCCCCCCCCCCCCCCCCCCCCCCCCCCCCCCCCCCCCCCCCCCCCCCCCCCCCCCCCCCCCCCCCCCCCCCCCCCCCCCCCCCCCCCCCCCCCCCCCCCCCCCCCCCCCCCCCCCCCCGTTCCTCAATTCCCCCAAGGAGTCGCATCCATGCGCACCATGCTCGTCACCGGCGGGGCCGGCTTCGTGGGCAGCAACCTGGCCGTGTCCTTCAAGCGCAAGTATCCGGACCTGAAGATCATCGTGCTCGACAACCTGAAGCGCCGGGGTTCGGAGTTCAACCTGCCGCGCCTGGCGGCCGAGGGCATCCGGGTCGTGCATGGGGACATCCGCAATCCCGAGGACATGGAGTTCGACGACAAGATCGACGTGCTGCTCGAGTGTTCGGCCGAGCCCTCGGTGCTGGCCGGTTTCGGCGGCTCGCCCCGGTACCTGGTCAACACCAACCTGACGGGCACCATCAACTGCCTGGAAGTGGCCCGCAAGAACCGGGCCGACGTCGTGTTTCTCTCCACCAGCCGTGTCTACCCCTACGAC
This sequence comes from Solidesulfovibrio sp., assembly GCF_029978005.1. Taxonomy (GTDB): domain Bacteria; phylum Desulfobacterota; class Desulfovibrionia; order Desulfovibrionales; family Desulfovibrionaceae; genus Solidesulfovibrio. The sequence goes on from NZ_JARKOZ010000138.1 coordinate 554, forward strand.
CCCATCAACGCCGTGCCGCGCCGCGAAGAGGCCAGCCGCTTCGTGTGGGAGGACGTCGCCGGCCCGCGCGGCTGGTCGCCGGCCGGCCTGGACGTCGATTTCGACCTCACCGGCCCCAAGTCCATGTACGGGGCGACCAAGTTGTGTTCTGAATTCGTGCTGCGCGAGTACGAGGCCATGTACGGAGTGCGCGCGGTGGTCGACCGCTGCGGGGTGATCGCCGGCCCCTGGCAGTTCGGCAAGGTGGACCAGGGCGTCTTCTCGCTGTGGGTGCAGGCCCACTATTTCAAGCGCCGCCTGTCCTACATCGGCTTCGGCGGCCTGGGCAAACAGGTGCGCGACTTGCTGCACGTGGACGACCTTTTCGATCTTCTCGATATGCAATTGGCGGATCTTGAGAAAGCCAGGGGAAAGGTGTACAATGTTGGCGGCGGTGTGTCGTGCAGCTTGTCGCTCCTGGAAACCACGCGGATTTGCGAGGAACTGACGGGCAACCGCATCGAGATACGCGGCGACGCCGAGAACCGGCCGGCGGACCTGGCCATCTACATCGGCGACAACAGGCGGGTGACGGCCGATTACGGCTGGTCGCCCAAACGCGACGCGCGCACGATCCTGGCGGACCTTTTTGCCTGGGTCCGCGAGCACGAGGCGAGCCTCAGGACGCTGGCCACGCTGTAAGCCCGGCGTTGGGGAGCCGCCCGAAACGCAAAGGCGGGCAACCATGATTTCGCAACGCAAGGTGGACCATCAGCGGATGGTCGCGGACGCGCGGGCCATCCGCGAAAACATCAGCCGCGCCCGGGGGTATCTGCGGCGCGACGACCTGTTTCGCTGCATCGAGGCGGCCAACGACGCCTTGGTGCTCAAGAGCACGGGTGCGGCGCTGGGCATGGGCCGTTCCGAGGTGGACCTGCTTTTCGCGGAGATGTGCGACGAATTCAGCCGCCATCCCCGGGTGACGGCCTTCCTGGAGGAGATCGGCGCCGGCGGCGGGCAGTTTCTGCGCTACAAGCCCGGCGACGAGACGCTGCTCATCAAAAAGCTCACGGCCTTTCGCATCAAGATGGAAGACACCGAGCAGAAGGAAAAGGACCAGGCCGAGCAGCGGCGCAACAAGCAGCGGGAGGAGTGGCTCCAGCTCGGCCGCGAACACCTGCGCCAGAAAAGCTATCCCAAGGGCAAGATGTACCTGCGTCGGGTGGCCGAAAGCTTCGGCGACGAGCCCGACGTGCTGCGCGAGGTGGGCAGGCTCTTCATGGAGGAGGGGTTGCTCACCGAGGCGGCGGAGATGTTCGCCATGGCCATCGAGCGGTTCCCGAGCGACCAGCAGGCCTGGCGGCTGGCCATCGACGCCGCCGATGGACTCGGCGAGTTCAAGAAGGCCGAGGCGATCTACCTGGAGGCGGTCAGGATGTTCGGCGGCCACCCCATGACCTTCCTCAACATCGCCAAATTCTACATGAAGTGGAACCGCAAGGACGACGCCTACGATTACGCCGTGCGCGCCCTGGACCTGGATCCCAACCTGGAAGAGGCCAAGGAAATCCGGGAAAAGATGGAGCGGTAGTCACTTTCCGATGCAGAATCGGTCGAACACGGCACGGAGCACGTCCTCGGGCGTGGTTTCGCCCGTGACGTCGGCCAGCAGCATTCCGGCCGCCTCCAGGCGCACGCCGAGCAGATCGTAGGGCACGTCCGCCCCGATATCCTTCATCAGTTCCGCAAGTTCCGCGCGCGCGGCCGCGAGGCTCGCCGCCTCGCGTTCGTTCGGCGCGGGCGCGCCGGGCTCGGGCGGGCCGGCCTCGCGGGTGAGCCGCTCCCGCATGGCGGCGAGCAGCCCGGTCAGGCCCAGGCCCGTGCGGGCCGAGACCGGGATGGTCTCCAGCCCCAGGGCGGCCAGGGCCAGGCGCGGATCGGGTTCGCCGGGCGGCAGGTCGGCCTTGGCCGCGACAGCCAGCACCTTCTCCCGCCCCAGGGCGGCCACCAATGCCTCGGCCTCGGCGTCGGCGACGTAGGGAACCGAGCCGTCCACCACGTACAGCCCCAGTTCCGCCCGGGCGGCGAGGCTTACGCCCCGCGCCTTGCCGGCCGCCTCCACGGCGTCGGGCGTCTCGCGCAGCCCGGCCGTGTCCGTCAGGCGCACGGGCAGGCCGTCGAGGTCCAGGCCCTCCTCCAGGTAATCGCGCGTGGTGCCGGGGAGGTCGGCGACAAGGGCCCGGTCCGTGCCGAGCAGGGCGTTGAACAGGCTCGACTTGCCGGCGTTGACCCGGCCAAAGAGCGCCGCCCGCGCCCCCAGACGAAACGGCCGGGCCCGCCGGCCGGCCGCCAGCAGGTCGTCGATGCGCCGGATGACGGCCTCGACTCCGGCGGCGAAGGCCGCCTTGGGCAGGCACTCGACCTCCTCCTCGGGAAAATCCACGGCCAGGCAGACGCCGGCGCGCAGCTCGTTCAGGGCGGCGGCCAGTTCGCCCATCGCCCGGGTAAGGCCCCCGGACAGCCGGGCCAGGGCCAGGTCGGCGTCGACGTCGCCGCGCGCGGCGATGAGTTCGGCCACGGCCTCGGCCTGGGACAGGTCCAGGCGGCCGTTGAGAAATGCCCGTTTGGTGAATTCCCCCGGCCCGGCCGGCCGCGCCCCCAGGGCGAAGCAGGCCGCGAGCACCCGGCGCAGCACGGCCGGCGCGCCGTGGCAGTAAAATTCCACCGTGTCCTCGCCGGTGTAGCTGCCGGGACCGGGCATGAAGGCGACCATGCCGGAATCGAGCCCCCGTCCGTCGGCGTCCGTGATCGTCCCGTGGTGCAGGCGGTAGGGCTTCATGCCCGCAAAGCCCGGCCGGGCGGAGGCGAAGAGACGTCGTGCCACGGCCGGGGCCTGGGGGCCGCTTAGGCGCACGATGCCGACCCCGCCGCGTCCCGGCGGGGTGGCCACGGCGGCGATGGTGTCCGTCGGGTCGTCACGAAGGGCCGGCATGGCGTCCTACGCGCCCGCTACGCAGCTGGGCTCGGCCAAAAGCTTCCTGATCGCCCGGCCCATGCGGGCGATGCCCTCGGCGATGCGCTCGGGTTCGGCGTTGGAGAAGTTGAGCCGCATCTCCCGAGTGCCGCCGCCGTCCACGAAGAACGGGCCGCCCGGCACGAAGGCCACCTTCTCCTTGATGCACAGGTCGAACAGCGCGAAGGCCGAGCAGCCCTCGGGCAGGGTCACCCACAGGAACATGCCGCCCTCGGGTTCGGTGCAGGTCACTTCCGCCGGGAACTCGGCCTTGATGCGCTCGACCATGAGGTCGCGCTGCGCGCCGTAGACCTTGCGGATGACGGCGATGTGGGCGTCGAGGTCGTTGTGGGCGAGGTAGTCGATGAGCACGCGCTGCACGAAGGTGGAGCAGTGCAGGTCCGAGGCCTGCTTGGCCGTGACGAGCTTGGGCAGGCTGTCGGGCGTGGCCACGATCCAGCCCAGGCGCAGGCCCGGGGCGGCGATTTTCGAGAAGGTGCCGAGCATGTAGGCGTCGCCGTAGGTGAAGGCCGTCACCGGCGGATGGGGTTCGCCGAAAAAGCGCAGTTCCCCGTAGGGGTCGTCCTCCACGAAGACGGTGTCGGCCACGCGAAGCGCCTCGGCCACGGCGCGCCGGGCCGCCAGGGAGTAGGTCAGGCCCGAGGGGTTCTGGAAGTTGGGCACGGCGTAGAACATCTTGGCCTTTTGCCGGACCAGGGCGTCGGTCAGGCGGTCGATGTCCGGGCCCTGCGGGGTCAGGGGCACGCCGACGAAGGCGGGCTCGAACACGGAAAAGGCCTGTATGGCCCCGATGTAGCCGGGCAGCTCCACGGCCACCACGTCGCCGGGGTCCAGAAACACCTTGCCGAGGAGATCGAGGCTCTGCTGGGAGCCGTTGGTGATGAGGACGTTGGCCGGATCGACGTTCATGCCCTTTTTCGCCTTGTAACGGGCGGCGATCCATTCGCGAAGGGCGGGTTCGCCTTCGGTCACGGAGTATTGCAGGGCGGCGGCCCCGTTTTCGGCCAATACCCGGGCGGCGGCGTCGGCCATGGGGCCGGTGGGGAACAGGTCAGGCTTGGGCAGGCCGCCGGCGAAGGAGATGATGGACGGATCGGCGGTGACCTTGAGGATTTCCCGGATGAACGAGCGACGCACCTGGGACATGCGTTTGGCGAAAGCGGGCACGTGAGACCTCCTGCGTTGGAGGCCGCGAAAGGGCGGGCGACTGACCCGTCGAAGCGGCCGGTCGCGTCATGGTAGGCGGGAAGGGCGGCCTTAGAAAGAAAATTTTTAACTTTGCGGGTTCACAGAACTTTTTTGAGTTCTTCCAGCCGTAGCGCCGGTTCGTAGCCGGCCGCCGTCCTTCTCCCGTTTTCCAGCGCCGTCGCCAGCTTTTCGCCGCCATCGAGCCACAGCCGCGCCGCCGCCTCCAGGCACGTGGCCGCCCCGAAAACGTCATTGTCCGCCGCGTAGCATCCGTTGCCGCCCCAGGGAACCTCGCGCAGGAGCACGGACGGCGCGTGGCCGGCCGGGTCGATCTGGCGCATGTAGTCGAAGCCGCCGAAGCCCGAAAAGCCGGCTACCAGGCAGCCGCAGGCCATGGCCTCCAGCGGCGGCAGGGGGCAGCCCTCGGGAAAGCCCGTGGCCAGGAACATGTGGCAGGAGCGCAGCGCCTCGGCCACGCCGTCCGGGGAAAGGCCGTCGATGGCCACGAAGTCCAGGGCCAGCCCGGTGCGCGCAGCCCTGGCCGCGGCGACCTCGCGGATCATGGTGGCCAGGGCCTTGTTCTTGCGCGGCATGAAGCCCACCCGCACGGGACCCGGCGCGGGCTTGGACGCTGGCGGATGGAACCGGGCCGGGTCGATGGCCGGGCGCAACACTGGCGGCAGCGTGCCGAGGGAGAACTCGATATAGCGGGCCACCGGGTCCGAGACGGCGAGAAACGAGACCGGCAACCTGTCCCAGCCGACGCCAGGGGGCAGGCCGTTGAAGAGATAGGCCCAGTTCTGGCAGTAGACCAGGCAGCGCGCTCCGGCGGCGAGCCCCGGGGCCAGGGCGTTGGGCCAGCCCTCGGGAACGAGGTAGGCGTCCCGCGCCGTCATGCCCGTCGTCGCCAGGGAAACCGCCGGCAGCCCGGCCGGCAGGGCGAGCGGCGTGGCTCCGGGTTCGCGCACGACGAGAACCACGTCCCGACCCAGGCGCGAAAGGCCCGTCGCCGTGTCCAGAAGCACCGCCAATCCGCCGGAAACCGTGCGTAGCGGCGGCAAAAATACGAAAATGCGTCCCACGTCGTTCCTTCTCCCGGCGGCGGTTGCCGCCGCAGCGCCGAAAGGCTAACACCAAAGCGGCCATCCCCCGACCGAGATGCCTCAAGGAGTCGCCATGCGCAACAACAAGGACGCCCTGCCCGACATGCCCCTGACCCCCGAAGCCACGGCCGTGCCGACCCTTGGCGAGCCGACCTGCGAAAGCCCCAAGCGCGCCGGCGCGTTCGTGCCCGACGACGCCGGGGTGCTCGTCGGCATCTCGCGCGGCTCCGTGAGCTGCGACGGGGCCACGCCGGTCTTTTTCGAGGAGGCCGGGCCGCGCGAAAAACTGTTCTTCTCGCCCCACAAGACCAAGGTGGCCATCGTCACCTGCGGCGGCATCTGCCCGGGCATCAACGACGTCATCCGCTCCATCGTCATGGAGGCCAGCCACCAGTACGGCGTGGCCGCCACCCTCGGCATCCGCTACGGCCTTCGCGGCTTCATCCCGTCCTGCCGCCACGACGTGCTGGAATTCACGCCGGAAAACGTGGCTGAGATCCACGAGTTCGGCGGCACCATCCTCGGCTCCTCGCGCGGGCCCCAGCCCGTGGACGAGATCGTGGACGCCCTGGAACGCATGGGCATCGGCTTTTGCGTCTTCATCGGCGGCGTGGGCACCTTGCGCGCCGCCTCGGCCATACAGACCGAAATCGCCGCGCGGGGGCTTGCCATCGGCGTGGTCTGCATCCCCAAGACCGTGGACAACGACATTCACTTCGTCTCGCGCACCTTCGGCTTTTTAACCGCCGCCGAACAGGCCACCGAGGCCATCGCCTGCGCCCACGTCGAGGCCCTGGGCGCGCCCTACGGCATCGGCCTGGTCAAGCTCATGGGCCGGCAGTCTGGATTCATCGCCGCCGAGGCCAGCATGGGGCTCAAGCACGTCAACATGGTGCTCGTGCCCGAGGAGCCCTTCGCCCTGGAAGGCGAGGGCGGCGTGCTCGACGTCCTGGAAAAGCGCCTGCGCTCCCGGGGCCATGCCGTGATCGTGGCCGCCGAGGGCGCGGGGCAGCATCTGGTGCCGGAAACCGGCCGCACCGACCCCTCGGGAAACCCGGTGCTCGGCGACTTCTGCGGCCTGCTCGCCGCGGCCGTCAAAAAACATTTCAAGGCCAGGGACATTCCCATCACGCTCAAGGTCATCGATCCGAGCTACATCGTGCGCGCCGTGGCGGCAAACACCGCCGACGCCGTCTATTGCGGCTTCCTGGGGAGGCTCGCCGTGCACGCCGGCCTGGCCGGCAAGACCGGCATCATGATCGGCTCGGTCAACGACCGCTACGTCCACGTGCCGCTGCCGCTGGTCACCCGCGAACGCAAGCGCATCGACACCTGCTCCGACTACTGGCAGGCCGTGCTCGACTCCACCGGCCAGCCCCGGTTCACGCCCCACGGCGGTTGAACCCGCGGCCAAACGGCTGTACCCCTCGCTTCGAGAGAACCGACCAACCCGCCCCGGGCGGCCCGACATCCTCGACGGGCCGCCCGGGGCGAGCCATTGCCCAAAAGGAGTTTCCATGCCCGCGACCCTGCGCGAACTGCTCGATGCCATCACCCCCGTGGATGCCGCGCTTTTCCCCGTGGCCAAGGCCCACCTGGACAACCTGACCAAGCCGCGCGGCAGCCTCGGCCGGCTCGAGGAGATCGCCCAGCGCCTCTACGCCATACGCGGCGGCCAGGCCCCGGCCGTCGATCCGGCCCGCATCTACGTCTGCGCCGGCGACCACGGCGTGGCCGCCGCGGGCGTGAGCCTTTTCCCCCAGGAAGTCACCCGCCAGATGGTGGCCAACTTCCTGGCCGGCGGCGCGGGCATCAACGTGCTTGCCGACACCGCCGGCGTCGACCTGCGCGTGGTCGACGCCGGCTGCCTGGGCGATCCCTTCCCCAGCCATCCCCGCTTCGCCGGCGCGCGCGTGGCCTCGGGCACGGCCAACCTGGCCGAAGCCCCGGCCATGAGCCGCGAAACCTGCGAAAAAGCCCTGCTGCTCGGCGCGTCCCTGGCCGCCGAAGCCGCAAACGAAGGCATCCTGGCCCTTGGCACCGGCGACATGGGCATCGCCAACACCACGCCCTCCACGGCCCTTTTCTGCGCCTACCTGCACCTCGACCCGGAAACCATCACCGGCCCGGGCACGGGACTCGACGCCTCGGGCGTGGCCCGCAAGGCGGCCGTCGTGGCCAAGGCCCTGCGCCTGCACGCCGCGACCGTGGCCTCGGGCGATCCCGTGGACATCCTGGCCTCCCTGGGCGGCCTGGAAATCGCCTGCCTGGCCGGCCTCGTCCTCGGCGCGGCGGCGCAAAAGCTCCCCATCGCCGTGGACGGTTTCATCTCCACCGCCGCCTACGTGGCCGCCCGGGCCATCGCCCCCAACGTGGCCGACTACGCCTTCATCAGCCACGCCTCGGCCGAACCGGGCTACGCGCCCATCATGTACGCCCTGGGACAAAAACCGCTGCTCGACCTGGGACTGCG
>NZ_JARKOZ010000154.1 GCF_029978005.1 Solidesulfovibrio sp.
CGCCCGCCGCGCCCAAGGCCCGACCCGACCCTGCGGCTTCCGGAGAGCAGCGGAAAAGGATGACCTGGACGAATTTCGGGAAAAGGTAGGGAAATCCTGGGAAGCCGGCAAGCTGAAAGGAATCTGTTGTTAAAGAAAGGAACCATTCTTGCCTTTCAGAGGCTTCCAAAGCAAAAAATCCAAGAACTTCGCCCCGAAGGGGCGACGGCCTGGGGCCGGAATTTTTCCTGCCGAGCCTGCCGCGAAGCGGCGGCAGCGGCAGGGAAAATTCCGGCCCCATCTTCGGTCCGCCAGACGACCGGCTTTCCGGTGACCGCAGCCCTTCCCGCCCGACCACGCCGACGGGGGGGCCTGGGGGGAGTCACTCCCCCCAGTGGAGGAGGGTCCGGGAGGAGGCGACGCCTCCTTCCGGCTCTTCCCTCCCCTCCCCCTACCTCTGCTCCGGCGTGAACGCCACGGCGGCCAGCGGCGGCAGGGTCAGGGACAGGTAGTGCGGCCAGCCGCCGATGCTGGCGGGTTTGGCCATGACGCCGCCGTCGTTGCCGGCGTCGGTGCCGCCGAAGTAAGCCGAGTCGGAATTGAAGATTTCCTTCCAGAATCCGGGCACGCGGCAGCCCACGGTATAGTCCTCGCGAGCCACGGGGGTGAAGTTGAAGGCCCAGAGGATCTGCGAGCCGTCCGGGGCCTTGCGCAGGAAGGTGATGACCGAGGAGGCGTAGTCCGAGAGGTCCACCCATTCGAAGCCGGTCCAGTCGTTGTCCCGGGCGTGCATGGCCGGCCAGGCCTTTTGCAGGGCGTTGAGGGCGCGGGTGAGGGCCATGGCTCCCTGGTGGGCGGGGAATTCCGTAAGCACCCAATCGAGGGGCTCGTGGGAGTTCCATTCCTTCCACTGGCCGAATTCGCAGCCCATGAAGATGAGCTTTTTGCCGGGGTGGGCCCACATGTAGGACAGAAACAGGCGCAGGTTGGCCATCTGCTGCCACTGGTCGCCCGGCATCTTGGAGATGAGCGCGCCTTTGCCGTGGGTGACCTCGTCGTGGGACAGGGGCAGGATGAAGTTCTCGTGGAAGGCGTAGAGCATGGAAAAAGTGAGTTGGTTCTGGTGGTAGGACCGGAACACCGGGTCCTTGGCGAAGTAGTCCAGGGTGTCGTTCATCCAGCCCATGTTCCACTTGAAGGAGAAGCCGAGGCCGCCGGTGTAGACCGGGCGGGAGACGCCGGCCCAGGAGGTGGATTCCTCGGCGATCATGGCCGCTCCGGGGAAGTGATCGTGGACCACGACGTTGAGGTCGCGCAGGAACTCGATGGCGTCGATGTTCTCCTTGCCGCCGTACTTGTTGGGAATCCACTCCCCTTCCTTACGCGAGTAGTCGAGGTAGAGCATGCTGGCTACGGCGTCGATGCGGATCCCGTCGATATGGAATTCCTTGAACCAGTAGAGGGCGTTGGCGAAGAGGAAGTTGCGCACCTCGTGGCGGCCGTAGTTGAAGACGTAGGTGCCCCAGTCCGGGTGCTCGCCCTGGCGCGGGTCCTCGTGCTCGTAGAGCCCGGTGCCGTCGAAGCGGCCCAGGCACCAGGAGTCCTTGGGGAAGTGCCCGGGCACCCAGTCGAGGATGACGCCGATGCCGGCCTGGTGGCAGGCATCGACGAGCGCGCGCAGGTCCTCGGGCGTGCCGAAGCGTGAGGTCGGGGCGAAGTAGTGGCCGGTCTGGTAGCCCCAGGACTCGTCCAGGGGATGCTCGGCCAGGGGCATGAACTCGATGTGGGTAAATCCCAGGTCGCGCACGTAGGGCACGAGGTGCTCGGCCATGTCGCGGTAGGAGAAAAACGAGCCGTAGTCCTTGGTCTTCCAGCGCCAGGAGCCGGCGTGGACCTCGTAGATGGATACGGCGTCGGCCAGCAGCAGGCCGTTGTCCTGACGCGCCGACATCCAGGCGGCGTCGTTCCAGACGTAGTCGTCGAGGCTCCAGGCCCGGGCGGCCACACCCGGCCGCATCTCGGCGTAAAGGGCGAAGGGGTCGGTCTTCTCCACCGTCGCGCCGTTTTTTTGCACCACGGAAAACTTGTAGAGCTCGCCGTGGACAAAGCCCGGGATGTAGCCGGCCCACACGCCCGAGGCGGCCACGGGATAAAGCGCATGCAGGCCCGGGGTCCAGTCGTTGAAGTCGCCGACCACGGACACGGACCGGGCGTTGGGGGCCCATACGGCGAAACGGTAGCCTGGGCCTTTTTCCCCGTCGTGGGGGTGCGCCCCGAGCACGCGGTAGAGGTCCCAGTGCTTGCCCTGGCCGAAGAGGTAGATGTCGAGTTCGCCGATGGCCACGGGAAGGCACGGCGTCTTGGGCTTGACGGTCGCTGACATGACGGACTCCTTTGCTGTCGCCGGGAAAGCCGCCTCTTACGGCGGCGCGGCGACGATCGCGGACCGGTTCGGCGACGGTCGCACGCAGGGGAGGCGGACGCCGCCAACGAGGCGGGGCGCCGGCCCTGGGCTTAAATGTCCGCGCCGAGTTCCCGATACAGGCTGATGTAGTTCTTGGCCGCCTTCTCCCAGGAATAGTCCGCGCGCATGGCCCGCTTGACCATGCCGCGCCAGGCCTCGGGCTGATTCCACATCTCCAGGGCGTCGAGGATGGCCCGATAGAAGAGCTCCGGGTCGGGCTCGCGGAAGGTGAATCCCGTGGCCTCGGGATCGGGCCAGGGCACGATGGTGTCGCGCAGCCCGCCCACGGCCGTGGCCACAGGGGGCGTGCCGAAACGCAGGGCGTACATCTGGGTCAGACCGCAGGGCTCGTAGCGCGAGGGCATGAGGAAGATGTCGGATCCGGCCTGGATGCGGTGGGCCAGGTCCTCGGTGTAGCCGATACGCACCACGAGCTTCCCGGGATAGTTCTCCATCATGTCCAGCAGCACGGCCTCGTAGTCGAGGCTGCCCTCGCCGAGGACCACCACGGCCACGTCCTGCTCCATGAGCCTGGCCATGATGTCGATGAGCAGATCCACGCCCTTCTGGTCGCGGATGCGGCCGATGAACCCCAGGATGGGCCGCTTGAAAAACCGCCGGTCCAGGCCGAGCTCGGCCACGAGGTTGCGGCGGCAGAGGTCCTTTCCGGACAGGTCGTCGGGGCTGTAGGCGCTTGGCAGATAGCGGTCGTTGATGGGGTCCCAGACCGTGTAGTCCGCGCCGTTTAAAATGCCGCGCAGTTGCGACGAGCGCTTGGACAGGATGCCTTCCAGGCCACAGCCGAACTGGGGATAGAGAATCTCCAGGGCGTAGGTGGGGCTGACCGTGGTGATGATATCGGAGTAGGCGATGCCGGCCTTGAGCAGGTTGAAGTCGCCCCAGAACTCGGCCCCGTCCATGTTCCAGGCCTCGCGCGGCAACCCGGAATCCCAGAAGAGCCGCGAGGCGAACCGACCCTGGAAGGCCAGATTGTGGATGGTCATGACGGTCTTGGTGTTGCGCCAGAACGGCGCTTCGGGCCGCAGGAAGCGCAGGTAGGCCGGCACCAGGGCGGCCTGCCAGTCGTGAGCGTGGACGATGGCCGGTGCGCCGTCCAGGCGGCTGGCCCAGGCCATGGTGGCCCGGCAGAAGAAGATGAAGCGCTCGCAGTTGTCGAAATAGTCGCCGTCGTGGGTGTTGTAGTAGAAGCGGCGGTCGAAGTACTCGCCGCGCTGCACGAAATACACCGGCACGTCGTCGCAGGTGGCGGTGTAGATGTCGGCCGTGATGGGGGCCCAGGGATAGCCGACGCGGCACTTGGAGTAGATGAGCCGCAACTGGTGGTCGCCGGTGTTGAGCCGGCCGTAGTACGGCGCGATCAGGGCCACGTTGACGCCCTGGCGCTTGAGTTCCTTGGGCAGCGCGCCCATGACGTCGCCAAGACCGCCGGTCTTGGAAAACGGGTACATCTCCGAAGCGATAAAGAGGACCTTGTGATGAAACTTCATCGCGCTCCTCGGCCTGACCGGTTGCGTTCACGAGCGGCAAATCGCCCGATTCCCGTGTCGGCGCGCGGCGTCCCCGCGCATCCGGGGCAAAGCATGGCTTGCCTTGCGCCGCCTGAGTATTTAATAAGCGAACTGATAATATAGCATCACACCTTGAACTTGTTCAGCAACATGGCATAATCGTTCACGATGCGTTCATGATCGAAGCACAGGGGACTGGGCCAGCGGCCCACGGGAAACACCCCGACATCCTTGGCGTCGTCGCCGGCGGCCAGTTCGTCGGGGTCCAGGGCCTGGGCGATGTAGACCACGCTCATGGTGTGCTGCCTGGGGTCGCGGGCGGGGTCGGAGTACACGCCCAGAAGCCCGGTCAGCTCCACGGTGAGCCCCGTTTCCTCCTTGGCCTCGCGCACGGCCGCCTTCTCGGCGGATTCGCCGTAATCCACGAATCCGCCGGGCAGAGCCCAGCCATGGGGTTCGTTGAGGCGTTTGACGAAGACCACGCCGCGGCCCGGGATGTGGATGAGCGCGTCCACCGTGGGCACGGGATTGCGGTAGTGGACCACGGGCTGGCCGCAATGGGGACAGGGTTTGGTAAGGGCCATGCGTCTTCGGCTCCGGGACGTGCCCAAGCCGTCTTCCCGCCGCGCCACCCGCCGGTCGGTCGCGCGGGGAAAGATGACTCAAGCGTTTATAAAAA
>NZ_JARKOZ010000173.1 GCF_029978005.1 Solidesulfovibrio sp.
CTGCACGGCATGCGCTTCGTGCTGGAGGCCCCGGGCGGCGTCATCGGCCATCTCGATCCGCCCCAGCCCGACCGCGTCCTCGGCTGGGTCCGGGACTCCAACGCCGCCCATGTCCGCCAGGAGGTCAAGCTGGTGGTGGACGGGCACGACTACGTCCTTGCCGCCGACCAGTTCCGCCCGGACGTGTGCGCGGCCGGCTTCGGGGACGGCCATTCCGGCTTCGTCTGGATGACGCCGCCGCAGTTCCAGGACGGCCGCCCCCACCGAGTGGAGGCCTATTGCAAGGGCCAGCCCGTGCCCGGCAGCCCCAGGCTCGCCGTCTTCCCCAGGCAGGAGGGGACGCCGGCCGCCGGACAAGAATCCTGAGCGAGCGGAGGTCCCGAACCGGACGGGACAAGGAGAGACGCCATGCGGCACGCCCTGCTTCTGGCCGCGCTTTGCGGCCTGCTCGCCTTGACTTGCCCGGCGGCCGAGGCCCAGCTCGTGGGCCTGCCCAACCCCGCTTCCGCTTTTTGCGCGGACTGGGGGGCAGGCTGGCGGTCAGCGATACGGGCACGGGGCAGGTCGGAACATGCGTGTACGACGGCGGCCTGGCCGTGGACGAATGGGCGCTCTACCGGCTCTTCTCGGGTCTGACCGATCCCCTGGCCTGGTAGGGCCGGGGGGACGCGCCGTCGCGGCGTCTGTCACAGGCCAAGGGCCAGGTAGTCGCAATCGCCGGGACCGGCCGTGGCCGGGTCCAGGCGGCCGGGCGTCTCGGGCAGGATCACCCGCTGCACGATCCCGGGGGCAATCTGGCGCAGTTGGTGCGGCAGGGCCGGCTTCCAGGCGTGGGTCGCGCCGCACAGGATGACCAGCGTGCGGCCGGGATTGGCGGCGAGATAGTCCCCGGCGGCCACGGCCATGGCCGTGTCCCAGACGAGCTGGGCCTCGCAGAAGCGCCGGAAGTCGAGTTCCCCGCCGTGCTCCCCGGCCACGCGCCGCAAAAACGCCTCGTATTCCCGATCCACCCGGCAGGAGGTCATGGGCACCGTCCCCCGCTCCTCGGGGGTCAGGGCCTCGAAGCCTTCGCGTGCCACCTTGCGCGGGATCTCCCGGGGCACGTTGAGCCCGACCAGCGGCACGCCCGCCTCCCGGCAGGCCGCGAACACTTCCCGGTACAGCTCCCAGGCGTGGCCCCAGTAGGCGGAAAACGCCTTCTCCACGGCCGCCTCGTCCACGTTGCCGGCGATGTAGCCGTCCAGGAGCGGCTGGGCCGAGGCCGGAAACATCTCCAGTCCCACCGCCGTCCTGGCCCCGGCCGCGACCATGGCCCGGATCAGGGCGGCTTGCAGACGGTGATGGGCCGGGTCGGCATGGTTTTCGCCCACCACCACCGCCTGGCACCGGGCCAGTTCCTGGGCCGCCTGGCGCAGGGACAGCCGCGTGCCGTCGTGGACGTCGAGGAGCCGCAGCCCGCTCCCGGAGGAACACGCCCACGGGGCGGCGCACAGGCAGGCCGTGAGAAGCGCCGCCGCAAGGACGGCGCGCCCCAGGCGGGAAAGAAAGGAAAAGCCACGCATCGCCGCAGGCTACCATACTGCCCGGGCGTTGCAAGGGCGCGCGCGGGCCCGCGTCAGGAGGCGAGGCGGATGCCGTGCTGGGCCGGCACATAATCGAGCAGGACGAAATCCCGGCGCACGGCGGCCAGCGCCTCGCCGCGCTGCTCGATGCGCGCCGCGTCGATGGTCCCAAGGCGGCCGTCCGCCCCGCGCAGATAGCCCAACCGCGACGGATCGATGCCCATGACCCGGCAGCAGGAGGCGTCCACGGCCAGGCAGGAGCGCCCCATGACCAGCACGCCGGCAGCCACGGGATCCCCCATGATGGGGCCGTCGCCCTCCATGCCCACGATGCCGTCCACGATGGCGAAGCCCGGGCGCACCGTGGCCGCGATGTCCAGGATCGACGGCTCGATGCCGGCGAAGTGCAGGACGTTTTTGGGCCAGCCGTAGACCGCGCCGGGCATGACGCCGAAGAGGTTCTTCATGGACAGGGTGGCCCCGGCCCAGTGGTGAGTCTTCATCTTGGCCACGGACACCACCAGGTCGACTTTGGCCAGGGCCTCGGGGAGCCACAAATCGCCGAGCTTGCTCACCCCGCCGAGGTTGCGGGCCAGGTGGACCGGGCCGCTGTTGAGGTCGGTAAAGGCCAGGCCTTCGGAAGCCAGCACCTCGCCGAGCCCGGATTCCTCGAGCACGAGCAGGGCGTCGCGCCGATGCCCGGCCCCCTCGGCCACCAGCACCGAGGCCGCCCCCCCGGCCAGAAAGGCCTCGGCCGCCGCCCGCACCACCAGCGGGTGGGTGTTGATGTGGCCGGCCCCGGCATGGGGCTCGACCAGGTTGGGCTTGAGCAGCACCCGTTTGCCGGCCAGCTCCTCGCGGCTGACCCCCAGTTCCGCAAGCCCCCGGCGCAGGATGTCGCCGAGGTCCGCGTCGTAGCCGGAAGCCTTGGCCACGAAGACCGAAGACTTGGGGCCCGGGCCCGCCGTCTCGCGACAGCCCGTGCCGACGGCCGCCGCCAGGGCGGCCGCGCCGAGAAGCCGCAGGGTCTGCCGGCGGGTCATGCCGCCGCCGGCGTGGGATCGCTCAGCCATGGGCGCTCCTTCGCACGATGTCCGCGAACCGGCCGCGGCTGGCGGCGGCGGCCAGGAGCTGGGCCAGAAGCGGCGTGTCGTAGGGTCCGTAGCGCTGCTGCCTGCCAAGGGCCACGGCCAGATTTTCCAGGATGTCCGGCCCGGCCGCGTCCCAGGCCCCCAGGCCGAAGGCCCGCCAGGTGGCGCAAAGGGGCGTGGCGGCGGCGCAGTCCGGGCCGGACAGGTAGGCCAGGCTCCGCGTCACCGCCTCCCGCCCGGCCCGGCCGGCCAGGGCGGCCAGGGCGTGGCCGGTGCATTCGGGGATGGGCAGGAGCATGTTTTGGAACACCCGGGTGTTGCCGTAGTTCCAGCCGCCGTCCGGCAACTGGCGGTCCAGGAGCAGCCGCGCCGCCTCGTCCAGGGCCGGGCCGAGGCCGGCCGGCGGCTCGGGCAGGGCCGCGAGCACGAGCACGGCCTGGGACGTGGGCTCCACCCAGGAATGGGTGCCCTCGATCCAGTTCCAGCCCTTGATGCTCGGGTCGTGGCCGAAGATGCCGTTGGGGTCTTTTTTCCAGGTCGCGCCGGGATGCCCCAAAAGCCAGGCGGCCCCGGCCCGCACCCGGCCGTCGTAGGCCGGATCGGGCAGCCAGGCGGCCATGGCCAGGACCGTGGGCCAAGCCGCTTCGGGCCGGCCGGGAAGCAGCGGCACCCGGCCGTCGGCGGCTTGGAGCCGGGCCAGGGCGGCCCGGGCGGCGGCCACGGCCTCGGGGGCCAGCCCGGCGGCGTGAAGGGCCATGGCCGCCCAGGCCGTGGCGTCGGGGCGAGGCTCCCCGTCCGGGGTCAGGGCGCAGGCCCCGTCCGGCCGGGTCCGCTCGCGCAACGCCGCGAAATACGGCTTCAAGGCGTCATGGTCCATCGAGGCTCCTTGGCGACGGCGGCCTGCGCCGTCGCGGCAAATATAAAGCACGAACCATGCCGTGTCCTCCTTTTTCGCCGTGTCGGCGACGGCTGGACTTCGCAATCCATTTTTCATAGATAAAAAAAGACCCGCCGCCGCTCCACTATGAGGGCGGCGAGCTCTGTGCTAGGGAAACCCGATCGTCAGGACTTGAAGCCGCTTGGCCGGGCCGCCGGTCGGGCGCGAGGATACGGGTGTTTGCATGAATGCATGCGGTTCGGGCAGGGGCATGCCTTCCCTGTCCGTCCTGGTCGTCGACGACAACGAGATCAACAGGCTCTACCTGCTGCACGCCCTGCGCAGGATGGGCCACAAGCCCGTGGCCGCCGTGGACGGCGGCCAGGCACTCGAGCTTTTCGCCAGCGAGACCTTCGACCTCGTGTTCATGGACGTGCAGTTGCCGGACATGGACGGCCTGAGCCTGACCCGGGCCATCCGGGAGGGACGGGCCGGCGCGGCCAACGACACCCGCATCCCCATCGTGGCCCTGACGGCTTTCGCCTCGCGCGACGACCGTGCCCGCTGCCTGGAGGCCGGCATGGACGACCACCTCTCCAAGCCCGTCAGCGGCTCGGACATCGAGGCGGCGCTGGCCCGCGCCCTGGCCGAGGCCGGGGACAGCGGCGCTCCCGAGGCCACGGACGTCCCGGGATTCGACCTGACGGCCTTCACCCGCGACAGCGAGCGGGAATTCGCCACGGAGATGCTGGCGCTCTTCCTGGAGCTGGCCGAGCCCAAGCGGCTGGCCCTGACCCGGGCCGTGAACCGGGGCGACGTGGCCGCGGCCGCGCCCCTGGCCCACGATCTGGCCGGCATGGCCGGGCCCATCCGGGCCACGCGCCTGCACGCGGCCATGAAGACCGTGCAGGAGGCCTGCGGCTCGGGCACCGTGGAATCCTGCCGGGTCAGCCACGCCCGGGCCGACCGGGAGCTGGCCATGGTCCTGGCCGCCGTGCGCTCCCACCCCTACCTGGCCGATCGGCACTCCTGACGCGGCGGGCGGTCCATGGCGCGCATCCTGGTCATCGACGACGACGGCTTCTTCCGGGAATTCCTCTCCCGGCTGCTCGCCGCCGAGGGCCACGCCGTGGCCGGGGCCGCCGACCTGGCCGAAGCCGCCCGCCGCGCCGGCGAGGCGGACTTCGACCTCATCTTCCTGGACGTGCGCCTGCCCGACGGCTCGGGCCTCGACCTGCTGCCCAGGCTCAAGGCCCTGCCCGGCGAGCCGGAAGTGGTCATCGTCACCGGGGCCGGCGACCCGGACGGCGCGGAACTGGCCATCTTAAGCGGCGCCTGGGACTACATCGAGAAGACGGCCAGCCAGGAGGCCCTGCGCCTGGCCTGCCTGCGGGCCTTGCGCTTCCGGGAGATGAAGCAGGACTCCCTGCCCGTGCGCCGCGGGGGCATCATCGGCTCGGGGCCGACCATGGAGCGGGCCCTGCGACAGATGGGCCGCGCGGCCAGGAGCCTGGCCAACGTGCTGCTTTTCGGCGAGACCGGCACGGGCAAGGAGCTTTTCGCCCGGGCCATCCATGAAAACAGCGCCCGGTCAGCGGCCGAATGCGTGGTAGTGGACTGCGCCGGGCTCACCGAATCCCTCCTGGCCAGCGAGCTTTTCGGCCACCGCAAGGGGGCCTTCACCGGAGCGGCGGCCGACAAGCCGGGGCTGCTGGCCCGGGCCCACGGCGGCACGCTCTTTCTGGACGAGGTCAGCGAGCTGTCCCTGGAGATGCAAAAGGGATTTTTGCGCCTGCTCGAAAGCCGCACCTACCGGCCGCTTGGCGACAACCGCGAGATTCCCGTGGATTTCCGGCTGGTGTGCGCCAGCAACCGGGACATGGCGGCGATGGTCGCGGCCGGGACCTTCCGCGAGGACCTGTACTACCGCATCCGCGCCGTGACCATCGCCCTGCCGCCCCTGCGCGAGATTCCCGAGGAGATCCCGGAGCTGGCCGAGCACCACCTCACCCGCATCTGCCGGGCCGGACGGTTGCCGCTCAAGACGCTCGCCCCGGAGCTGCTGGAGCTCTTTCGCCAGTACGACTGGCCGGGCAACATCCGCGAGCTGGCCCACGTGCTGGAGGCCCTGGCCGCGGCCGCGCCCCTGGAGTCGGAACTGCTGCCTTCCCACCTGCCCCGGGACCTGCGGGTGCGCTTCGTGCGCTCCCGGGTGGAACGGGGTCGCGGCAAGGCCGCCGCGCCGTCGCCGGGCCTGCCCGCCGCGTCCGCCGGGCCGCCCCCCGCCCTGCCGGACTGGAACGCCTACAAGCGCGACGCCCACGACCGGGTGGAACGCGAATACCTGGCCGCCCTCGTGGCCGCGGCCGGCGGGGAGGTGCGCGCGGCCATGGACCTCTCGGGCCTGAGCCAATCGCGCCTGTACGGGCTGTTGCGCAAGCACGGCCTGGGCCTCTCCGCCTAGCCCGTCCGTGGAGCCGGGGCGGCCGGCCCGCCCGCATGTGCCGGGCACGGCGGCAGGAGAGACGGCAGGTTCGACCTCTGCCCTGACCGGCCGTCCTTGTTTGCCGCGAACCTCGCCGCATCGCCTCCGGTCCGCAGGCGCGTTCTCTTTTCCTGCATCTCCCGTATCCTTTCCTGCCCAACAACTCCTCTTTTTCAGGAATTTCTCGCTCCCAGGGCGAGGAGATTCAAAATTCTTTCACCATATCAATATATTAAAATACACCGCTGCTGGCGCGGTTCTTGATGCGGTACGGGACGACTCCTGGGAGGCGGCCGTCTTTTTCGGCCCCCCCAAGGGAGGTCGCCATGAACCAAACAATGAAGTCACTCGGACGACTGACGCGCATACTCGCGATCTTCGCGGCCTGCCTGGCGGCGGCCGCGACCGCCCTGGCGGCGCAACCGGAACCCCAAGCGGAGAAAGCCATGACCACTTCCCACGCCCCGACCGCTCAGATCGCCACCCTGGCCGGCGGCTGCTTCTGGTGCGTGGAGTCGGATCTGGAGAAGCTGCCCGGGGTGCTGGACGTCGTTTCCGGCTATACCGGCGGCGACGAGCCCCATCCCGACTACGAGCAGGTGTCTTCGGGCCGCACCGGCCATTACGAGGCGGTCCAGGTCTTCTACGATCCGCAACGCATCAACTATCGCCAGATCCTCGACGCATTCCTGCGCCACATCGACCCCACCGACGCCGGCGGCCAGTTCGCCGACCGCGGCAGGCAGTACCGGCCGGCGGTGTTCTACCACGACGACCAACAGAAAAAGGAGGCCGAGGAGGCCCTGGCCGCCCTGGCCGCCTCGGGCCGCTTCGCCAAGCCCCTGGCCGTGGCCGTGCTGCCCTTCAAGACCTTCACCGACGCCGAGAACTACCACCAGGACTACTACAAGACCCACAAGCTCCAGTACGAAACCTACCGCCGCTTCTCCGGCCGCGACCAGTTCCTGGAGAAGGCCTGGGGCCAGGACGGCCCGGCCTCCCCGCCCGCCGCCGGCTGGCAGGACTTCCGCAAGCCCGACGACGCGGCCCTGCGGGCGAAGCTCTCGCCCCTGGCCTACGACGTCACCCAGAAGGAGGGCACCGAGCCGCCGTACAAGAACGCCTACTGGAACAACAAGGAACCCGGCATCTACGTGGACGCGGTGTCCGGAGAGCCGCTTTTCAGTTCGCGCGACAAGTACGATTCCGGCACGGGCTGGCCGAGCTTCACGCGGCCCCTCGTCCCGGACAACATCGTCACGCGCGAGGACAAGAGCCTCTTCAGCGTGCGCACCGAGGTGCGAAGCCGCCACGGCGACTCGCATCTGGGCCATGTCTTCCCCGACGGCCCCAAACCCACGGGGCTTCGCTACTGCATGAACTCGGCCGCCCTGCGCTTCGTGCCTCAAAAGGACATGGCGCGCGACGGTTACGGCGAATTCCTCAAGGACGTCGAGTAACCTCCCGCCTTTTTTCCCTCCCTTCCCAGACAAGTTCCGGGGCGGCCGCGGCCGCCCCGGGGCTCCCGCCTTTGTCGCGGCCGCACATGTGAAAGGTGTAACAATCTGCTGGCGCGCGGGCCGGGGATGGGCTAATCTGACCTTGCCTCGCGCCGCCGGTCGGCTGTCGCAGGCGATGCCAACCGCCATCGGCCCTCGGGGCAGGGAGACGGTCGTGCCGACAATCCGGGGAATGTTCGAAGCCATGAGCGTCAAGCACAAGCTGCTTGCCCTTTTCGGCTGCATCCTTGCCGGATTCTGCCTCGTCTTCGCCGTGGACCGGCTCGAATCGCGGAGCATCGAACGCGTGCTGCGGCTCGAGCGCCTGGCCGTGGCCGCGACCTTCGAAGTGCTGTCCATGCGCCGCCAGGAAAAGAACTACTTCCTGCGCCACGACGCCGCCTCCCTGGCCGCCGTGCGCCGCCATCAGCAGGCCGCCGCCGCCTCCCTGGCCGACATCGGCGACCTCGACCCGGACAACGAAGCCGAAAGAAACGCCGCCCTGCAACTGCTCGGCGAATACGGCGACGCCTTCACGGCCATGACCGGCGGCCCCGAGTCCCCGGGCCTCGACGCGCCGGCCGCCCTGTTCCTGGAGCGCTCCCAGTCCCTGGACCGGTTCGAGGACGGCCCGGCCGCGGTGACCGCCGCCCTGGGCCGACTGCGGGCCCAGGAGAAACGCTGGCTGGCCTCGGGCGTGCCCGAGGCCCTGGCCCGGCTGGAGGCCGACGCCGGCCAACTGGCCGAACTGGCCCGGGCCCAGGACGGCGAGGACGCGACCATAGTCGTCGGCGAATACCGGGAAGCGCTTGCCGCCTATGCCGCCCGGGTGGAGGAAGCCGGGTCGCCGAGCGCCGCCTTCGTGGCCGCGGCCCGGGCCCTGGAGCCCGTGACCGAGGCCCTTCGCCGCCACTACGAAACCGAGCGCCGCTCCATCGCCCGCAGCGCCTCCATCGCCGCCACGACCATCCAGGCGGCGGTCGTGGCGGCCGTGGCCCTTGTCGCCCTGGGGGTGTTCCGCTCCGTGGCCGCGCCCCTGTCGCGCCTGGGACGGCACGCCCGCCGAGTGGCCCGGGGCGAGCAGAGCGACCTCGACCCGGCCGCGTTCTCGGGAGAGTTCCGCGACCTGGCCGAGGACATCGGCCGCATGGAGAAGCACCTCGTGGCCACCATCCTCGACCTGGCCCGCAAGGAGCGCGAGGCCGCCGAGGAGGCCCGCCGGGCGCGCAAGGCCCGACAGCGCGCCGAGGACCTCAGCCGTGTGAAGTCCAATTTCCTGAGTCTCGTCTCCCACGAGCTCAAGACCCCCCTGACCTCCATGGTCGGTTTCGCCCAGGTCCTCAAAAAACGCCTGGAGCGGGGCCCCCTGGCCGAGGCTGCGGCCTCGCGGCCGGACCTGGCGGCCGAGTGCGCCCGGCTCCACGACAACCTCGACATCATGCTCGACGAGGGCCGCCGGCTCACCGGGCTCATCGACAACGTGCTGGAACTGGCCGCCCTGGAGTCCGGCGAGGCCGCTCTGGCCATGGGGCCCGTGGCCGCGGACGAGGTGATCAGCCGGGCCGTAGAGCCGTATCTCGGCGTCATGTCGAGCAAGGGGCTGCGTTTCCTGCGCGACGTCCCCGCCGACCTGCCGCCCCTGCGCTGCGACCGGGAACGCATGGTCTACGTGCTGCGCCATCTGTTTTCCAACGCCGTCAAGTTCACCGACGCCGGCCATGTGGCCTGCCGGGCCCGCCGCGAGGGCGACATGGCCGTGATCGTCGTGGAGGACACCGGCCGCGGCATTCCTTCGGAGATGCGCGAGGCGGTGTTCGAGAAGTTCCTGCAGCTCGGCGACAGCCTGACCGGCAAGATGCCCGGACTCGGCATCGGCCTGGCCGCGTCCAGGGCCGTGGTGGAGCACCACGGCGGCAGCATCCGCATCGCCGGCGAGCCCGGCAGGGGCAGCCGCGTGACCGTGACCGTGCCCCTGGCCGAGCCTGCCCCGTGTCGCGTCGCAGAGGGATTACGGACGTGATTTCGAAGGGAAAAAGTATGCCGCATCAGGTCCGCTTACCGGGCCGTCACGCTAGGCATCGCCGCCGGTTCGGGCTATGTTGCCCCAAGCCGGCCGCAACCACCGAGGCAAACGCATGATCCAGGACGAACTGAGCAAACTGCGCCTCAAGCTCATCGCCATCACCCTGGCCTTCTCCTTCATTCCGCTTTTCAGCCTGGGCCTTGGTCTCTACAACCGCTTCTACGAGACCTACCTCGACAAGGTCTACGAGAGCCTGAGCAACCTGGTCGAGAACAAGAAGGTCACCATCGACCTCTACCTGTCCGAAAGGGTGGCCCAACTCTCCAACCTGGCCCTGACCGAATCCTACCAGGACCTGTCCAAGGAAGCCTACCTGGAGCACATCTTCGGCGTGCTGCAGATGCACAGCAAGTCCTTCCTGGACCTCCAGGTCATCGACCAGAACGGCATCTGCACGGCCTACGTCGGCCCCTACCAGCTCAAGGGCATCGACTACAGCCGCGAGGAATGGTTCCACAAGGTCATGGCCCGGGGCATCCACGTCAGCGACGTGTTCCTCGGCTTTCGCAAGTACCCCCACTTCAACATCGCCGTCAGCCGGCGCGAGGGGGACAAGACCTGGGTGCTGCGCGCGGCCATCGACTCGGACATCTTCGACTCCCTGGTGCGCAGCATCCATCTCGGCAAGACCGGCGACGCCTTCATCCTGGCCTCGGACCACGTGCTCCAGACCAAGCCGCGGTTCGGCCACGCCATGTTCGACACCCTGGACTTCCCCAACGTGCCCCGCTTTTCCGGCACCCGGGTCGAGAGCCTCGCCATCGAGGGCCAGACGTCGCTGTACGCCATGACCTGGCTCAACCACAAAGACTGGCTGCTGGTGGTCAAGGACGACCCCCGGGAAGAGATGCTGCCCATCATGCGGGCCCGCTGGCTGCTCATATTGCTTTTGGCCGGCGGAACGCTCTTGATCGTCGGCGGCGCGGTCTGGGTGGCGGGCGGCACGGTCAAGGCGCTGGTGCGGGCCGAACGCGAGAAGGCGGCGCTCGACGCCTCGCTCACCCAGTCGAGCAAGATGGCGGCCCTTGGCAAGCTCGCCGCCGGCGTGGCCCACGAGGTCAACAATCCCCTGGCCATCATCATGGAAAAGGCCGGCTGGATGCGCGACCTTTTAAGCGAAGAGGACATCAAGGCCAGCCCCAACTTCCAGGAATTCGAGGACGCCGTGTCCAAGATCGAGTTCCACGTACGCCGGGCCAAGGACGTCACCCATCGGCTGCTGGGCTTCGCCCGGCGCATGGAGCCCACCCAGGAGGACCTCGACGTCAACCTGCTCCTCGACCAGACCCGGTCGTTCCTGGAAAATGAGGCCAGCTTCCGGGGCATCACCTTCATAAGCGACTACCAGAAGGACCTGCCCCGCATCGAATCCGACGCCTCCCAGCTCCAGCAGGTCTTTCTCAACATCATGGACAACGCCATCGACGCCATCGACAAGAACGGGACCATCACCGTGGCCACCTGCCACCTGCCCGACACCGGGGAGGTGGACATCGCCATCTCCGACACGGGCAAGGGCATGACCAAGGAAGCCCAGGAAAAGATCTTCGACCCCTTCTTCACCACCAAGAAGGTGGGCGAGGGCACGGGGCTCGGGCTCACCATCAGCTACAGCATCGTCGAGAAGCTCGGCGGCCATATTCATGTGACGAGCGAGGAAGGCAAGGGAACCACCTTCCACATCACGCTGCCGATCGCCCCTTAGGCCGGGGGAGAAGGGCGGCCCTGCGGGAAAGGCGTTCCCTTCCCGAGGGCCTTGCTGCAAGCGACGCCGCCACAGCGGCGCAAGACGGGGACGAACACCTTGCCCGCGGGAGGGACGGATGGGACTGCGCGTACTGGCCGTGGACGACGAGGCCGACTTCATCGAGACCCTGGTCAAGCGGTTCACTTACCGCCAGATCCCGGTCACGGCCGCCGCCAGCGGACCCGAGGCCCTGGCCAGGCTCGACGCGGAGCCCTTCGACGTCGTCATCTTGGACATGCGCATGCCGGGCATGGACGGCCTGGCCGTGCTGCGGGAGATCAAGAAACGCCACCCCCTGGTCGAGGTCATCATCCTCACCGGCCACGCTTCGGTGGAGGCCGGCATGCAGGGCATGTCGCTCGGGGCCTACGACTACGTGCTCAAGCCCGTGGACTTCGGGGAACTGCTCGAAAAAGCCAAGAAGGCTCATGAACGCAAACAGCTCAACGAAGCCAGAAGCCGCCAGGCCTGACGGGTTCGTCTTCCCGCCGCTTTGGCCCCATACCGTGCTGGCCCCGGGGCTGGCCGGCGCGGCCGTGCTGGCGACGCTGTTCACCCCGCCGGAGATCGACGTGGCCTTGGCCCTGGTGGCCGGGGCCATCTGCATCGGCTCGGCCCTGATGCTGGCCCGGCGCATCCGCAGCCGCGAGCGGGACCTGCGCGAGATGGACCTGCGCCTGCTCCATTCCCAGAAGCTGGCCGCCATCGGCGAGCTGTCCTCGGGCATCGCGCACGAGATCAACAACCCCCTGGGGGCGATTTTAGGCACCGCCGACCTCATGCTCCCCGAGACGCCCGAGGATTCCAGGTTGCGCGAATACGCGCAGGATATCATCAGATACGCGCAGAACGCCGCGGAAGTCATACGCGACCTCATGGTGTACTCAAGAAAAACCAAGAGCCAAACCGATTTCGTGAAGCCCGTCACCATCCTCGAAAACTCCCTCAAGCTCGCGATGCGCGGCATCGATTTCGGATCGGTGTTGGTGAAAAAGGATTACGACCAATCCAGCGAAGTGCAGGCCAATTCCACCGAGCTTCAGCAGGTATTCCTGAACCTCATCGTAAACGCCGTCCAGGCGATGAACGGCGACGGAACCCTGAGCCTGGGGGTGAAGCAGGAGGAAGCCGATGTGATAATCACCGTTCAGGATACGGGACTGGGCATACAGAAGGAAAACCTCGATAAGGTGTTCAACCCCTTCTTCACCACCAAGGATCCGGGCGCCGGCACGGGGTTGGGCCTTTCAATCGCCCATCACATCATCTCCAAGCTGGGCGGGAGAATTCTCATAGACTCCAAGGAGAAAAAGGGAACGACCTTTCGCATCATCCTGCCGGCGGCCAATATGGAAAGGAACAAGATACGCTTTTTGCACGCCAAGGACCCGCGGCAGATCGAGGATTCGTTCTACCTTCAGCGTAAAATCCTCGTGGGGGAAAAAGGCTATCTCGAGGAGACCATCCGCAGGAGCGAGGACGAAAACGCTTTCCATGTTCTCGCCTATAAAGGCATGCAGCCTGTGGGAACCACCACGCTTCATTTGAGCGCCCTGGAAGGTAAGATCCCGATTCAGAAAAATTTCGATATTTCTCCGTATCTGGACGGAAAACCCTACGCCGAGATCGATCGTCTCGCGATAATCCGGGAAGAGCGGGGATCCATCGTTCCCTTCAGTCTCATGGTGCTCGCCTACCTCTATATCCGCGGCAGGGATGTGGACACGATTTTCTTGGATGTGTTCAGCGACGAGACAAAGCTTATCCGCATGTACGAAAAACTCGGTTTCAGGGTGATAGGCAGTTACAACCGGCCGCTTCCCTGTACGGTGATGATGCTCAACCACGAATCCAACTACATCGACCAGGTCTCCCGGATGGAGCATTTCGTCCAGGGCTTTTTCTCCCGTCTCATGCCTCGCCTGGATTTCGAAGGCCAGGATAGGGAGTACGTATTCAAGACAATCCACGAAATCAACAAGAAGTCCGAGCGGATCGCCGAGGCGGCCCTGCTGGCCGAAAAAAACAAGAAGGCAAACGAGCCCGACGAGATCGTTCCTCCTGGGATTACCGAGGATGTGGATTCGGAGAAGGGACTTCCGGAGTATCCGAATTAGAGAAATGGAGCCTCGCCTCCGGGACGACTTTCGAAGGGGCTCTAGTACCTGACCAGGGCTTCGGTTTTCTGGGAACGATAAATGCCTTCGATGATCTTCACCGCTTCCCGACCCTCCTCCCCGGAGACTGCGGGCCTGCGCCCTTCGCGGATCGCCGCCGCGAAGTCTTCGACCTGGAGCTGGAAAAAATGCCAGGTGGGATCGATACGGGAAAAGTACTGGGCATCCTCGATCTTCCAGGTCGCCGGCATGTCTTCCTGCCCGGGGATGGTCCACAGATCGATGTAGGGCGGCTCCAATACGCCGCTCATGCCGGCGATGAACATGGCCCCTCCGTCGGTCTGCACCCCCAGCGAAGCGCCCGAGCTGCCGTGCACAGCCACTTTGGCATGGATGCCCGGTTTTTGCGAGTTGGAGACGAAAATAGAACCGAGGCCCCCGTTGGCGAAGCGCACCGTGGCCACCGCCGAGTCGTCCACCTCGATATAGGGATGGTTGGCGTTGATCCAGGAGCCTTGGACCGCCGACACCGAACCCATGAACCAGGCCAGGAGGTCCAACTGGTGGGGAGCCTGGTTGACGATGACGCCGCCGCCCTCGCCGGTCCAGGAGCCGCGCCAGGGGTCGGAGCGGTAGTAGGCTTCGTCGCGCCAGCCGAGGATGGTCACCTGCCCGAGGAGGGGGCTGCCTATCAGTCCTTGGTCGATGGCGGTTTTTATCCGCCGGGTCGAGGGGTACCAGCGGCGTTGGCTTATGACTCCGAGGCTGCGGCGCTCCGCGAGGGCGGCGGCGATCATGGCGTCGCAGTCGGCCACCCTGAGGGCCATGGGTTTTTCCACCAGGACATGGAGCCCCGTGCGCAGACATTCCAGGGAACTCTGGGCGTGCAGGGGATGGGGCGTCGTGACGATAACCGCTTCGGCTTTGTCCCTGTCGGCCATCTCCTGGGCGGAATCCCGGGCCTGAATACCCCATTGTACGGCGAAGGCCGAGGCCTTCCTTATATCTCTTCCGCAGACAGACACGAGCTGGGCGTTTTCGCATGTTGCCAGGGCCCTGGCGTGGAGCTGGGCCACCTTGCCGTAGCCGTAGAGACCGAAGCGCGTTTTTTCCATGACGATACCTCTTTAAGGTTCCAGGACCACCTTGAGCAGGCCCTTTTCCCGGGCGTAGAGCCGGGCGAACCATTCGGCTCCCTCGGATAGGGGTGCCTTGGCGCTGATGATCGAATCGCTCCTGATCTTGCCGGATGCCAGAAGCCTCAGGACCAGAGGGTACTCCCCGGCCATGGCGCAGGAACCGAAGAGGCTGATCTGCCGGGTGACCACCGACTGCAGGGGCAGCTCCACCCTGGGGCTCAGGTTCCCGATGAGGGTCACCGAGCCTCCCTTACGGGTGGCGGCTATGGCGGTGGCGATGGGGGCTGATGAGCCCACCGCCTCAAAGCTCCTATCCACTCCCCGACCTTCGGTGAGTTCGAGAATCCTTCCATGGCTGGCAGAATCGGCGGGGTCCAGTGCTACGCTGGCGCCGGCGGCCAGGGCCGCGGCCCTGCGCTCGGGATCGGTATCCAGGGCTAGGACGAGCCCGGGGGAATGGGCCCGCAGGATTTGGATGAGGAGGAGGCCGATAAGGCCCGAGCCTATCACCGCCGTGGAATCACCCATGGCCATGGGCGTGATGGCCGCCGCGTGGGCGGCCACCGCGGTGGGTTCGGCCAGAGAGGCCGCGGCGAAGTCGAGGGCCGCGGGCATGGCGTAGAGTATGCGCTCCGGCACCGCCAGATATTCGGCGAAGCTTCCGTCCCTGCGGTAGTCGGCGCAGGAAACGCCCAGGACCATCCGGTTGTCGCAGAGGTTCACCTCCCCCCTTCGACAGTGAAAACAAGTGCCGCAGTATTCGGTGGAATCGAAGGTGACCCTGTCGCCCGCCTTGAAGAGCCGCACTGCCGAGCCGGTTTCCACGATTTCTCCCGCCGCCTCGTGGCCCATGACGATCGGGGGTATTCGTCTGCCCGTGGAGCCGTCCATGCCATGCACGTCGGAGCCGCAGATGGCCGAAGCCCGGATGCGGACTATCACATCATCGGGAGCCCTCAATCGCGGCTCCGGGTAATCTT
>NZ_JARKOZ010000179.1 GCF_029978005.1 Solidesulfovibrio sp.
GGGACGGCGGCCATCAGTGCACCGGAGCTGCGTCGGGCGATCCAGCGCGAGGAAGGTTCCGAGCGCGGTGTTCTGAGTCTCGATCAGCTGTTGCTGGCCATCGATGATGCCCGGGCGCACAACGAGAAGATCGTGTTCACCAATGGCTGCTTCGACATCCTTCACGCTGGGCATGTGACCTACCTTGAACAGGCCCGGGCTCAAGGGGACCGATTGATCGTGGCGATCAACGACGATGCTTCGGTCAGCCGCCCAAGGGGCGTCTGGACGCCGTGCTCATGGAGCCCGAGGAATTCTCCTGGCGCATGGCCCGGGACGCGGCCCTGGCCCGGACGGTGCGCGCCTGCCCCCTGGCCGACGCGTGCGAGGGCGTCACCCGCCACATCATGTGCGACATGACCGTGCCGCCCGAAACCATGGCGCGCATCGACGCCGCCGTGGGGGACTTCATGGGCGAGGCCGCGGACAGGGCCAGGGTTCTCCTGGCCCAAAGGCACTGAAGGCGCTAAAATTTGCGGTCCAGCAGCAGATGGGAGAAGTAGCCCAGCACCGTGGCCAGGTAGTAGGGGAAAAAGGGCTTCCAGGGCAGGCCGAGCAGCAGCATGGGCGCGAGCAGCACGGAGCAGGGGATGAGCAGAGCCGCCCACCAGGAATGGGTCCAACCCCGGTGGGAGCCGATGGCCGGCAGCAGGGCGCAGAACCCGAGCACGGCCGCGTAACGGTATTGCTCCCGAAAGATCAGCACGCCGTCCACCACCAGGGCCGCGCCGTAGAAAAAGCGCCGGCCCTTGGAGTCGGTGTCCACGTCGGGAAACAGTCCGCCCAGGATGGAGAAAAGCCCCAGGCAGACCATGGTTTCGAAGCTCGGGCGGTAGACGCCGAGCCAGTACGTGCCGCCAAGCGCCCCGGCGGTGACCGCCGCCGCGCCGGCGATGTGCGTCTTGAAGCCCGGCATGGGGCGGCTCCTAGCATCCACGGACAGGCCCTGGCAAGGCGGCCCCGCTTGACGCCGTTCGCGGCCGCCGCTACCACCACGGCAAACGCAACACCCAACCCCGGACCCCAAATGCCCGCCAAATTTTTCCCGACCGCCCTCGTTGTGACCCTGGCCCTCCTGGCCGCGCTGCTCGCCCCGCAGGCTCCCGCCCTGGCCGGGCCGCCCAAGGTGGAAATCTTCGTCACCAGCTGGTGCCCGTATTGCACCAAGACCAAGGCCTATTTCGACTCCAAGGGCATCGCCTACACCGCCTTCGACATCGAGAAAGACCCGGTCGCCAACATGCGCTACCAGAAGTTCGGCCAGCGCGGCGTGCCCCTGGTCGTCATCGGCGACGCGGTCATCCCGGGCTATTCCGTGGCCGAATTCGAGAAGGCCCTCTCCGCCGGCGGCAAGGCGGCCCCGGCCCAGCCCAAAATGGTCTTCGGCAAGCAGTAGCCGCCGCAAAAGGACTTTCCCCATGGCCGTCTCCGACGCCCCCCCCTTTTCCACCCGCGCCCGAAACATCAAGATCTCGGCCACCAAACTCATGCCCATGCTGGCCGCCGGCGTGAGCGACTGCGTCTCCCTCGGCCAGGGCGTGCCCTCCTTTGGCACGCCGGCCCACGTGGTCGAGGCCGTGTGCCGGGCCCTTCGCGATTCGCCGGCCGCGGGCAAGTACTCGCTCCAGCCCGGCATGCCCGAGCTGCGCTGGGCCGTGGCCGAGCGCCTGGCCTCCGAAAAGGGCCTGTCCGCCAATCCGGAAACCGAGATCGCCATCACCGTGGGCGGCATGGAGGCGCTTTTGTGCGCCGTCCTGTGCCTGTGCGAACGCGGCGACGAAGTCATCGTGCCCGAGCCCTTCTACCCCTCCCACGTGGAGCAGGTGCTGCTCGCCGAGGGCGTGCCGGTCTTCGCGCCCCTGAGGCGCGCCGACTGGAGCCTCGACCCCGACGCCGTGGCCGCCGCCGTCACGCCGCGCACCCGGGCCATCATCATAAATTCCCCCCACAACCCCACAGGCGCGGTCTTCGCCGAGAAAGACCTCCTGGCCGTGGCCGAGATCGCCCTGCGTCACGACCTGTGCCTCATCTGCGACGACACCTACGACGCGCTGTCCTACGACGCGCCGGCCTTCTCCCTGGCCGGCCTGCCGGAGCTGCGGCCGCGACTGGTGGCCGTGGGCAGCTTTTCCAAGCGCTACGCCCTGACCGGCTGGCGGGTCGGCTTCGCCTTCGCCCCGGAGCCCATCATGGCGCAGATGCTCAAGGTCCACGACTGCACCGCCATCTGCGCCCCCACCCCGGCGCAAATCGCCGCCCTGGCCTCGCTGACCGGCCCCCAAGGCATCTACCATGGCTTCGTCTCGGCCCTGGCCGCCAGGCGAAACCTCCTGGCCAAGCGCCTTTCCGCCATGGGCCCCGCCGTCTCCTTCAACCGCTCGGCCGGGGCCTTCTACGCCATGGCCCGCTACGACCTGCCGCTGTCCCCCATGGAAGTGGCCACGCGGCTCATCCGCGAAGCCCAGGTCATCACCATCCCGGGCGACAGCTTCGGCCCGGGCGGCGAAAAAAGCCTGCGCCTGTCCTGCGGCGGCGAGGAAGCCGACATCGAAGCCGGCTGCGACCGCCTCGCCGCCTGGCTGGCGGCGGAGGCGGAGAAGAGGAAGAAGTGAAGAGTGGGGGAGGGGACCCCCTTTTTGGAAAAAGGGGGTCCCCTCCCCCACACCCCCACCCACCCCCAAAAAATTTTCAAAGGGGGTTGCGCTCCCGCGCGGGCGGCATAGCCCATTCGGGGGGGACCGGGGGGGATCATTCCCCCCGGTGGGGAGGTCCAGGAGGGGCGACGCCCCTCCTGGCCGCCGGAGGCATCCTATGGACGTGCGCGTGGGGCAGGGGACCATCGGGTATCGGGATGGTGCGGAGGCGTATTTGCTGCGTTTTTTCAGCGAACACGCCGTGGACGAGTACGAGCTGTATCCCCGCGACGCGTCCTGGGCCATCCGCTACCATCTGACCCCGCGCCGCAAGACGCTGCTCTCCTGGATCGACTGCGGTCCGGGCGGCCGCATCCTGGAGCTCGGGGCCGGCTGCGGCGCGCTGACCGCCCACCTCGCCTCCCTGCCCCATGCCGTGACCGCGGTGGAGGGTTCGCCCGAGCGCGCCGCCGTCATCGCCGCCCGCTGCCGCCGGGCGCAAAACCTCGAAATCGTGGCCGCCAACGCCGTGGGCCTGCCCTATGAGGGCCGCTTCGACCTCGTCACCCTGATCGGCGTGCTCGAATACGCCGCCGCCTTCGTGGACGGCCCGCGCCCCCACGAGCGCCTGCTGGCCGAGGCCCGGCGCTACCTCAAGCCCGGCGGCGGCCTGATCCTGGCCATCGAGAACCGCATGGGGCACAAGTACCTGGCCGGCCTGCCCGAGGACCACACCGGCCGCCCCTACCACGGCGTAAACGGCTATCCCGGCCCGGGCGGGGCGCGCACCTTCGACCGGCCGGCCCTTTCCGCCCTGCTGGCCCGGGCCGGCTTTCCGGCCCAGCGCTGGCACTTCCCCTCGCCGGACTACAAGACGCCCGACAGCGTCGTGTCCGAACGGGCGCTGGCGACTCCCGGGTTCAACGTCCTGCCCCTGCTCGAGCTGCCCACGCCCGATCCCGGCGGCAAGGCCGTGCCGGCCTTCAACGAGCGGGCGCTGCTGCGCTCGGCCCTGGCCGGCGGCGCGGCCGGCCACCTCATGAACTCCTTTCTCGTCCTGGCGGCGGCCACCGACGACGCGCCGCTTCTGGCCGCCAACGAGGCCACCCTGGCCGTGGCCGTCAACGCCGACTCCTGCCCGCCGCTTTTCCAGACCATGACGCGCTTCATCGCCGTCCCCGGCGGCGTGGAAGTTACGCGGACCAATCTCCACGGCCTGCCGCCGGCGGCCTTCGTCTCCGGCCGCCAGCACGTCAAGGCCAAGGAGGCCTATCATCGCGGCTACGAGAGCTTTCTCGAAGGGATCGTCAACGCCGTGGAGGACGGGGACATGGCGCTGGCCGCCCGGCTGCTTGCGGCCTGGATGGATCAGGCGGCGGCGCGGTCCCGGCCGGGCACGCCGGAGTCCGCCCGGAGCTTTTCCGCCTTCTGCCGCGAACGCCTGGGCCGGGAGGCTTACGCGGGGCTCGAAGGCGACCGCTGGCTGCCGGGCAAGCTCCTCGACGCCCATCCGGGCAACGTCCTGCGCCACCCCAAAACCGGCGACATCCGCTACATCGACCTGGAATGGCAGCTTTCCTGCGACATTCCCCTGGCCCTGCTCATCGACCGGGGGGTGAACCTCGTCGGCCAGAAGCTGGCGGCTTTCGCCGCCTACCTGGGCCTGCCCGAGGGCGGCGGCCTGCCGGCGGCCATGGAGGCGGCGCTTTCCCGCCATGCCCTCTTCCGCCGCGCCGACGCGGCGTCGCTCGCCGCCGTCACCCAGTGGCTCTTCGCCGCCGTGACCCACGGCGACCTGGACCATCGCCGGCTTCCCGACCGGCCCTGACGCCCCTTCCCCCCCGCCGTCCGATGGCGTATGGGGACCGGACCGCACCGCCAAGGACGAACGTTCCCTATGAAGCAGTCTTTCCCCGGCTCCGCATCGGAAGTGCGGACCACGTCCCCGGCCGTGGCCATGCTCGGGGTCAACCTCATGGTCTTCATGGCCACCCTGGACATGAGCATCGTCAACGTGGCCCTGCCCACCCTGGTCGAAGCCCTGCACACCGACTTCGCCGCCATCCAGTGGGTCATCCTGAGCTACGTGCTCGTCATTGCGAGTCTTCTGCTCCTGGTGTCGCGCCTTGGCGACATGCGCGACAAGAAACGCATCTTCCTGGCCGGCCTGGTCATGTTCCTCATCGCCTCCCTGTGCTGCGGCCTGGCTCCTTCCGTCTCCTGGCTCATCGCCTTCCGGGCCTTCCAGGGCGTGGGCGCGGCCATGACGCAGGCGCTCGGCATGGCCATCGTCACGCAGATCGCGCCGCCTTCGGGGCGCGGCCGGGCGCTGGGATTCATCGGCGCGACGGTGGCCATGGGGCTCATGATCGGGCCTCCGCTCGGCGGCATTCTCATCGGGCTTTTCGGCTGGCGGTCGCTTTTCCTGCTCAACGTGCCGGTGGGATTGGCCGCGCTGTGCAGCGTCGTCAGCCGCATGCCCGCCCTGCCGCCCGTACGGTCGGGCGAACGCTTCGACCTGCCGGGCGCGACGGCGGCGAGTCTGACGCTCGGGGCCTACTGCCTGGGCATGACCTGCATCCAGCGCGGCGGCTTCGCCGATCCCGAGGGACTGTGGCTGCTCGGCCTGTCCCTGGCCGGACTGGCCGCCTTCGTGGCCATCGAGCGGCGCAGCCCCCAGCCCATGCTCGACCTGTCGCTTTTCGCCAATCCGCTGGTCACGCTGCCCCTTTGCATGGCCGTGCTGGTCTTCGTCACCGGGTCGAGCGGATTCATCATGCCGTTCTTCTTCCAGTCGGCCCAGGGCCGGTCCGTGACCGAGATGGGCCTGCTCATGATGATCCTGCCGGCCTCCATGGCCCTGACCGCGCCGGTCTCCGGCTCCCTGGCCGACCGCTACGGCTCGCGGGGCATCTGCATGCTGGGGCTGGTGGTCTTGTGGACGGGCTGCCTGGCCCTGGGGACGCTTTCCGCGCATACGCCCTGGTGGGGCTACCTGCTGCGCACGCTGCCCGTGGGCCTTGGCATCGGCATCTTCCAGGCCCCCAACAACTCCACCATCATGGGCGAGATGCCGCCCCACCGCCTGGGCGTGGGTTCGGGCCTGGCCAACTACGCCCGGGTGTTCGGCCAGTCCACGGGCTTGCCGCTGGTCGGCGCGATCTTCAGTTCGCTGGTGCTGGCCTCTGGGCACACGGGAGCCCGGGCGGATTTCGCCAACGCCGCGCCCGAGGCCCTGGCCGCCGGCGTGGCCGGGGTGTTCCGCTGGCTGGCCGGGGTGCTCGCCCTGGCCATTGTGCTGGCCGCCGTGGCCTGGCGCATCGAGTCCAAGCGCCGGGCCGCCGGCAGGGGCTGCGCCGGGGGGAAAAAAGGAGCCTAGGCCGCCGCGCCGGCCGGCCTCTCGAACAGTTCCCGGCGCACGCGCTCGCGTTCCCGGTCGATCTGCTCGTCCGTGGCCCCCAGGGCGTGCATCAGCCAAGTCGTCATGGACAGGGCCACCTCGCCCTCACAGGAAAAGACGGCCGCGACCCCGGCCTTGCGCAGGGCGTCGGCCTCGCGAAGATAACCGGCCCGGCTGATGACCCGTATGGACGGGGCCAACTCCAAGGCGGCGGCCGCGATGGACCGTGCGTCCAGCCCCGAGGCCGTGACGAGCAGGCTCTCGGCCTCCTCGATGCCCGCATGCAGCAATATCTCCCGGCTGACGGCGTCGCCGTGCACGGCCGGCAGCCCGGCGGCGCGCAGCTCCTGCACGGTCTCGATGTTCATCTCCACCACCACCGGCTCGATGCCGTTGTCGCGCAGGATGCGGCACAACGTGCGCCCCACCGGTCCGTAGCCCACGACCACGGCCCGGTGGGCAGAGGCGTCGACGGCGATCGCCTCCCCGGCCTCGCCCGACGCCTTCCGAGCCCAGCCCAGTCGTCGCAGCCAGCCGACCAGGGGAGCCACGCCCTTGTAGAGCCAAGGGTTGATGACGATGGAGACCACCGAGGCCACCACCAGGGCGTTGAAGGCCTCCTTGGGCAGCACGCCGAGGCCGACGGCCATGGAGGCCAGGATGAAGGAGAATTCGCCGATCTGCGACAGGGCCGCGGCCACGGCCAGAGCCACGGCGAGCGGCCGTCGCAGGATCAGCACCACGGCCAGGGCGGCCAGAGGCTTGCCGAGCAGCACGATGGCGAGCGTGGCCAGTTCCAGCCGCCAGCCGGAGACCACGCTCGTGGGATCGAGCAGCATGCCCACGGACACGAAAAAAAGCACGGCGAAGGCGTCGCGCATGGGCAGGGCGTCCGAGGCCGCCCTGGCCCCGAACTCCGACTGGCCCACGATCATGCCGGCCAGGAACGCGCCAAGGGCCATGGACGCGCCGAAGACCACGGCCGCGCCCACGGCCAGCCCCAGGGCCACGGCCAAAACGGCCAACGTGAAGAGCTCCCGCGAGCCCGTGCGGGCCACGTGGCCGAAAAAGCGCGGCAATAGCCACCGCCCGGCCACGGCCGTCACGGCCACGAGTCCCGCCAGCTTGAGCATGGCCAGCCCGAGCGTCAGGCCGAGCCCCGGTCCGCCCACCCCGGACGGGCCGTAGAAGACCGGCAGAAGGATGAGCGCCAGGATGGTGAACAGGTCCTCCACGATGAGCCAACCCACCGCGATGTGGCCGGTGGGCGTGTGCAGGGCCCGGTTGTCGGCCAGCACCCGGGTCAGCACCACGGTGCTGGCCACGGAAATGGCCGTGCCGAAGACGATGCCCGCCGACCAGCTCCAGCCCAGGGCGTGGGAGGCCCAGGCCCCCAGGGCGGCCGAGGCCGCGATCTGGGCGATGGCCCCGGGAACGGCCACGCCGCGCACGGCCATGAGGTCCTTCAGGTGAAAATGGAGCCCCACGCCGAACATGAGCAGGATCACGCCGATTTCCGCGAACTGGTTGGCGATCTCGCCGTCGGCCACGAAACCCGGGGTGAAGGGACCGATGACGAATCCGGCCAGCAGGTAGCCGACGATGGGCGACAGGCGCAGCCGTTGGGCGGCCAGGCCCAGGGCCAGCGCCGCCAGCAGGCCGCCGGTCAGGGTCAGGATGAGGGAGATTTCATGATTCACGGCGCGGCCTCCCGGCGACGCCGACGGGGCCGCGCTTCTGGGCGGCGTCGCGGGACGCTTTCCGGTACGAAAATGTGAACCTATTTTGCATGTAATGTTCTTACAGCAAGGAACATCGCCGGGCAACCCGCCGCCGTGGCCCCGGCCGCATTGACAGCCCCCGGCTCCCTCCCGTAACATTTCCTCATGGATGCCGCGCTGCCGGACCCCGAGGCCGATACCTTCAAACGCCAGGCCACCCGCCTCCAGGACTCCGTGGAGAACCTGTTCTCCTGCTGCCAGGCCCGCATCGCCCTGCAAAGCGAACGCTTCGGCCTGCCGCCGGCGGCGCTTCGGGCCGTGCTGGCCCTGGGCGAAAGTCGCTACCTGGCTCCGGGCGAACTGGGCCGCCGGCTCGGCGTCACCAAGAGCCGGGTGACGGCCGTGACCACGGGCCTGTTGCGTCAGGGACTCATCGAAAAGCATCCCGACCCGGCCGACGCCCGGGTGACGCTGCTTTCCCTGACCCCGGCCGGCAAGCGCATGCGCGAGGACATCCGTACCTTCATGGTGGCCCTTTTCCAGGCCATGCTCGACCGGGTCGAGCCGGACCGGCGCGAGGCCGTGCTCTCCTCCCTGGAGGTGCTGCGCCACTGCATGGAATCCGCCCGGGCCGACATCAAGCCGTAGCCCTCGCGCGGGTTCCGACCCCGCCGCCGTCGGCCCTCGGGAAATCGCGCGATCGCCCTTTTCCCCGCGACAATGCCGACGCGGCTCCCGGATGACGGCACACGCCGGGCCAGGGCCCGCCCTTTTCAAAACCTTCCAATTTTGTCATGATGGGCGCATGGATATACCGCTTCTTCCCGACGTCACGATCATCTTCGGACTGGCCGTCGGCGTCATCCTGGTCTGCCACCGCCTGAAGATTCCGGCCCTGGTGGGCTTGCTGCTCACGGGCGTGGTCTGCGGCCCCTATGGCCTGGGCCTCGTGCGTTCGGCCCACGACGTCGAGATCCTCTCGGAAATCGGCGTCATCCTGCTCCTTTTCACCATCGGCCTGGAGCTGTCCCTGTCCGACCTGTCGCGCCTCAAGCGACCGGTTTTCTATGGCGGCACGGCGCAGATGCTTCTCACCTGGGCTTTTTTCTTCACGCTGCCGCTTTTCGCGCTGCATTTTTCCGGCGGC
Source organism: Solidesulfovibrio sp. (assembly GCF_029978005.1). Lineage (GTDB taxonomy): Bacteria > Desulfobacterota > Desulfovibrionia > Desulfovibrionales > Desulfovibrionaceae > Solidesulfovibrio. The sequence goes on from NZ_JARKOZ010000179.1 coordinate 8,941, forward strand.
TCCAGCGTCCTGCTCGGCATGCTCGCCGCCCTGTCGAGCACGGCCATCGTGCTGACCACGCTTCAGGAACGCGCCGAGATGGAAGCCCCCCACGGCCGGGTGAGCCTCGGCATCCTCATCTTCCAGGATCTGCTCGCCGTGCCCATGACGCTCGCCGTGCCGCTGCTGGCCGGCCGCACCTTCGGCTTCACCAACTCCATCATCTTCACCGTGGGCAAGGGCGCGCTCGTACTCGTTTTGCTCGTGGTGCTCTCGCGCAAACTCATGCCGCGCCTGCTGCTCGCCATCGTGCGCACGCGCAGCCGCGAGCTCTTCCTGCTGACGGCCCTCGGCATCTGCCTGGCCGTCAGCCTGCTCACCGCCTCCATCGGCCTGTCGCTCTCGCTCGGCGCGTTCCTGGCCGGACTGCTCCTTTCCGGCTCGGACTACCGCGAGCACCTGCACGAGGTGGTTCTGCCGTTCAAGGACGTCTTCACCTCGCTTTTCTTCATCTCCATCGGCATGCTTTTAAATGTCGGCTCTGCGCTGGAACACGTCTGGCAGATCCTTGCCGCCACGGCCCTGCTGCTCGTCGTCAAGGCGGTCATGGCCGGCGCGGCCACGCGCATCCTCGGCTATCCCACGCGCACC
>NZ_JARKOZ010000181.1 GCF_029978005.1 Solidesulfovibrio sp.
GCACGGCAACTACGAGGACCAGGAACTCAACACCTACCTCTACAACCGCTGCAAGAACATCATCACCTTCCTCAACAACATGGTCTACTTCCTGACCGCCCGCAACCAGGAGATGGAGCTGTCCGCGTCCGTGGACGTGCAACAGCTCTACGAAAGCTATCTGGTGCGCCTGACCACCCTGCTCTACGAGCTCAACAAGCTGCTGGCCCGCTTCCACAAGTAAATCTCGACCGCCGGGCGTTGCGGCGGCTTGACAGGCGAAAACCCCTCGTTACCTCTTGCGGGAACCCGCCCGATGCGCGCGGCGCATGGGCAAGGAGGGAGCCCCATGGCCAACGGCTGGGCCGGCGACGGCGCGGTGCAGGAGCAGATCGCCCATTCCATCGAGGACGAGGTGGCCCGGGCGCGAAGCCTGTTGCCGACGGGCGAAAGCCTGTCCGTGTGCGAAGAGTGCGGGGAGGAGATACCCACGGCGCGGCGCAAGGCCCTGCCCGGCGTGCGCCTGTGCGTGACCTGCCAGCGGGAACGCGAAAAGGACCAGGCCGTGTCCAGCCCCTACAACCGTCGGGGCAACAAGGACAGCCAGTTGCGCTGACCTGCGCGCTTGGGCGCGGCCTTGTCGACCTCCCGGAAATTCAGGCAAACAAGCGTGCCGGCAGCCCGCCCTCAGCGGCAGCGCAGGCCGGCGGCCAGGCCCGGCGCGACCTCGAAGACCAGCGGCGACGCGCCGATGGCCGCGCGCACCTCGGGCACGGAGGCCGCGGCCGCCCGACGATCGCCGAAGCGTCCGGCCAGCACGCGATAGCGCAGCGTCTTTCCCTTGCCTTCCTCGGCCAGACAGGCCGGGATTCCCCTGGCGCGCAGCCTTGCCGCCTGCCCCTCGGCGTTTCGCGGATCGGCGAAAAGCCCGGTCTGGAGCGCCACGAACCCCTTGTTCCCTTCCCTGGCCTTTCCCTTGGCCGCCGGTTCCGGCAGGGCCGGGGCGGCGGGTTTGGCCGGGACGCCGCCCGGGGCCTTGGGCGGGGAGACGGCGGCTTTGGCCGCAGGCGCGGGCGAAGCGGCCGGCGTGGCCGGGACGGTCGACGGGACGACGGCGGCAGACGGGGCGGCGGTTACGACGGGGACAGCGGAGGCAGGCGCGGCAGCGACAGGCGGGACGGCCGGAGAAACCGGCGCGTCGGGGGCGACAGGCACAGCGGCCGCCGATGCAGGGACGGCGGGCTTCGCTTCGCCGGCCGGGGCATCGCTCACGGTCGGGGAGGCGGCCTCGGCCACGACCATCAGTTCCGGGGCCGGCAACGGGCCGGACTCGACAGGAGCGGCGACCGGGGCGGCGGCGGGCACGGCCGGCCGGGAAGCCGAGGCGTCCGGCATGACGAACGTCCGGGAGGCGACGAGGGCGTCGCCGTCGTAGAGCTCCAGGAGCCATTCCCCGGGCGCGGCCGCGCCGGGCGGGAAAAAGGCGTAGGTCACGCCGGCCGGCTCGCCGGGCCGGGTCGGCACGTGCCAACGGTCCACGGCCGGCGCGCCGCCGGCCAGGGACGGCCGCGTCAGGCGCGCCTCGAAGATCGCCGGCCCCGCGCCGGGCTTGCCCGGCGGCACGAACCGACAGCCCAGGCCCTTGTCCGCCGGCGAGAGCTCCGTCCCCGGCCGCACGGCCTTCCCCCCCGGCCACGGTTCGCCCGGACCGGGCTCCACGGCCAGCCCGCCGCAGGCGTCGAAAACGCCTTCGGTCGCGGGCGGGGCGGCGGCAAGCGGCGCGGCGACGGCCAGGACGGCCAGGATCAGGCAGGCCGCGACGACGCGGCGCACGGGCGGGCACACGAACATGGGGCAAAGGCGTCACTCGGCCAGGTGTTCCAGCATGCGCCGGGCCGCTTCGTAGCCGGGATCGATCTCCAGGGAGATCCGCAGGAACTTCCGAGCCTCGGCCAGGTTGCGGCAGCGATGGTAGGCGGTGGCGATGTTGTAGCCGACGGACGGAGCCTGGCGGGCCAAATTGGGGTCCGCGGCCAGGGCTTTCTCGAAATGGTCCACGGCGGTGTCGTACTGCCGGCCTTCGGCGTAGGCCACGCCGATGTTGTAGAAAAGGCCGGCGTCGCCCGGGGCGATTTCCAGGGCTTTGCGATAGTTGTCCACGGCCTGCTGCCACAGGCCCTGGCGGCGCAGGAGAATGCCCCGGTCGTTGAACATCCACAGGTCGGCCTGGCCGAGCGACGAGCCCTTGGCCTCGATGGCCTCGGTGACGAAGCGCAGGGCCATGTCCTGGTCCTTTTCGCCGATGGCCCGGGCGATCTGCATGAGCGAATCGCTGACCATGTCCGAGGCCACCCGCGTGACCACGCGACGGGCCTCCTCGAAATAGTCCTTGGCCTTGTCCGTGTCGCCCTTGGCCAGGTGCAGGCCGCCGATCTCCACCTTGCGCTCGAAGTTGAGCGGCGAGAGCGTGTCCAGGCGGCTCAGGTAGGCCAGGCGCTTGTCGCTGTCCCCGGACTCGCGGCACAGCTCCACGAGCTTTTTGAGCGGCTCGATGTAGAGCTTCTCGGCCCTGGCCGCGGCCACGTAGTGCTTTTCCGCCGCCTCGTAGTCGCCGCGCTTGAGCGATGCGTCGCCCATGAGCAGGTGGCATTTGAGGCTGTCGGGCTTGATTTCGAAGGCCTTGGCCGCGATCCGTTCGGCCTGGTCCAGGTCGCCGGAGGCGATGAGCTCCGCCGCCCGGTCCAGAAGCACGCCGAGCTGGTTGTTGGGCTTGACGGCGAAAGCGATCTTTTCAATGAGGGCATTGGCCGAAATGGGCTTGGTGATGCAGCTGTCGGCCCCGATCTCGTGATTGAGGATGAGCTCGTCCCGGGACATCTCGGTGCCGATGACGATGACGCGCACCCGGTCGCCGTAGAAGGTCTTGAGCACCTTGACGGGCTTGATGCAGGCGGCCTTGTGCAGGCGACGCTCGACGAAAAGGAGCAGCGGCGCGGTCATGCGCCCCACGGCCTTGTTGGCGAAGGCCACCAGCTCGTCGTAGCCGGCGGTTTCCCGAAAAACGGCCTTGGCGTCCAGCCGCAGCCCGCCCAGGGTGAACTTCACCAGACGGGAGAAGCTCTCGTCGTCCGTGGCCGCCGCGGCCATCCCCCCATCGCCGAAATAGTCGAGCACGATGCGCTCGTATTTCTTGGCCGTCTGCTCGGCCTTGATCTTCGCGATATTGGACATTATTCCGCCAACGCTCTCGTTACGCGCCGCCCGCCGCGCCGCGCACCCGGCGCAACAGCGCCAGCAGTTCGGGATCGACGAAACCGAGCCCGGGTTCCTCGTTCGTGGGGGCCAACACCTTGAGCGGCTCGGGGCAGCACACGCCAAGACCGCGCAGGCGCTCCACCAGCCCCGCATCCACCACCTGCCCGGCCACGGCCGCCTTCTCGCCCGTGCCAAGGCAAATGTCCTGTTCCAGGATCATGCCCGTCGTCAAGGTCGAAAGCGTGGCCTCGGCCCGCAGATAGCCCTCGCGCGAGCCGGCCAGCATGCCGAGCAGCTCCAGCGCCTTGGGGTCGTAGACCCCGTCGCGGCCGGCCATGGCGGCCAGGGCCTCGTCGCGGCCGACGCCCGAGGTGAGCAGCCGATCGTAATCCAGCGCCGCCTTGAGCAGACGCGCGCCCAGGGGGATGGCCGCGCCGCGCGGCCCGTCGCCGTCGCCGGCGAAGGCCCGCTCCTGATGGCGGATGATGTCCGCCACCTCGTGCAGTTTCGGAATGTTGGCGAGCAGGTCCGCGCCGATGCCGGGATGCCGGGCGAAAAGCGCCGCCCTGTCCCCGGAGAGGGCCCCCTCGGCCCGCAGGGCGACGAACATGGACTCGGGCATGACCACGGCCCCGAGCTGGGACAGGGTGACCGCAAGCTCGATGCGCCACACGTCCGGGGCTTCCAGGCAGCGGGCCATGTCCGTCACCAGCTTGCGGACCCGGGCGGCGCGGCCCATGGCTTCGGCGTTTTGCAGGGCGAGCAGGTCCGTGAGGAGCTTGATGATGCCGCGAAGCGCCCCCTTGAGGAAATCCCGTTCGGCCGTGGCCTGCTGGTAGTGGGCCACACCGGCGGCCAGGGCCTCGTCCAGGACCTCCTCAGGGCAGGGTTTGGACAGGAACCGGAAAACCTGGCCCACGTTGACGGCCTCCGTGGCCGTGGCCAGGTCGGCGTAGCCGGTGAGCATCACGCGCGCGGTGTCCGGGCAGACCTGGCGCAGCCGGCCGAAGAATTCCAGCCCGTCGAGGCCCGGCATGCGCAGATCGCTCACGACCACCGCGTAGGGGCCGCCCTCGGTCACCGCCTCCAGGGCCCGCAAGGGGCCGACGGCCGTGTCCACGGCGTACTTGCGCCGCAGCTTGCGGCGAAACGCCGCCACCAGTTCCGCGTCGTCATCCACAAACAGTATTTTGTGCTTTACGCCCATGCGTCCGCAACCTCTGTCCAACAATACGACGTATCAAGCCTTTTGCGCGCCTCCCTCGGTGGGGAAGCGGATGAAGAAACGCGCACCCTCGCCCGGCCGGCTGCCGCACTCGATGGTCCCGCCGTGGCGGGCCATGATGGCGTGGCTGATGGCCAACCCCTGGCCCGTGCCCTTTCCCGCCGGCTTGGTGGTGAAGAACGGATCGAAGATGCGCCCGGCGTGGGCCGGATCGACGCCCGGTCCGTTGTCGGCCACGGTCACCGTCACGCTTCCCGCGACGAGCGATGAAGCAATGGCGATGCGGCCGCGTCGCCACGGCTCCCGTTGCGCCTGTTCCTCCAGGGCCTGGGCGGCGTTGAGGACCACGTTGAGCAGCACCTGCGACACCTCATGCGGCTGACCGTACACCAAAGGCAGGTCGGGGGCGAGGTCAAATTCCACCTCGGCCACGTGTTTCCAGGCGTTCCTGGTGATGGTGACGATGTCGCGGATCTGGGCGTTGATGTCGAAGAACAGCGCCTCGCCCGTGCCAGGGTGGGACATCTGCCGCATGGCTCCGACGATTTCGGTCACCTGCCGGATGCCTTTGCGGGTGTTGGCGATGGCCGTGGGCACTTCCTGGCGCAGATAGGGGAGGTCGGTCTCCGCCTCCAGCTCCCGCACCCGGCCAAGCGAGGCGGCCAGGGCGGCGCGGGCGTCTCCCTCCCCGGCCACGGCGGCAGCCGCGTCGGCGAGTTTTCCGTAGGCGGCGGCAAGGGTCAGCATCTCGCCGAAGGCCTCGTCGAGAAAGCCCGCGTTGTAGCTCACGTACTGGATGGGAGTGTTGATCTCGTGGGCGATTCCCGAGGCCAGCTGCCCCATGGCCTGCATGCGCCGCTCGTGCAGGGCCTTGAGCTCCCGGGCCTTGATCTCCGAGAGGTCCTGGCCGAGGAGCAGCACGCCGGGGGGGCCCTGGGGCACGGGCACGGGATTGACGGTCAGGCCGAGCAGTCGCTCGTCGCCGCCGGGGATGAAGCAGCGCACCTCGTCCACGCGCACGGGCCGCAGCGTTCGCCGACTCTCGGCCATGGCCTCCCGCACGCAATCCTCTTCCCAGTCGATGCCGACGTCGAAGAAATCGCGGCCGGTCACGTCCGCGGCGGCAAGCCCGAACACGGCTTCGGCGCTGGCGTTGAACCGCCTGATGCGGTCCTCGCCGTCCAGGCTCACGAGGATGGAACGGATGGAGCCGAGGAGCATCTCGATGTCCCGGGCGACCATGGCCATCTCGCGCTCGACGGCCTGACGCCGGGTCACGTCGCGCACGGTCTCGGCCAGGCCGATGATCGCGCCCGAGGCGTCGCGCAGCGGATGGCACACCACCTCGAGCTGGCGTTCCCCGCCATCGGGCGCGGGCACCGCCACCACCTGGGACGTTCGTTCTCCGGAAGCCAGGACCTCCTGGGCCGGACAACGCCCGCACAATCCGTCCACGTCGGCCGCCAAGGCGTCGCAGGGCTCGCCGACCGCGAATTCCCTGGGCACGAGCAGCCGGCGCATGGCCTCGTTGACCGCCAGCAGGCGGCCCGAAGCGTCCAGGAAGCAGGCGCCGACGTCCACCGCTTCGAAAAAGGCGTGAAAATAGGGCGCCAGGGCACCAGCCGCCGCAGCGGACGGCGTCTTGCGGGAACGGGCGCGGCTCACCGTGATCCTTCCTCCAGCCACACGGCCAGAAAGGCCTCGCCGGCCGGAACCAGCCCGCGCAGGAACAGGCAGTCCGCGTCGGGGCGCGCAAAGGGGCGGTCCCTGTCGACCCGGGCGTCGGTCAGGCGCAGGGAGGCGTCGCGCAGCATGTCGTCGCCGTAGCGCAGCACCGTGTCGAAGACGTCGGCCGGCTCGTTCTCCTCGGGCAGGACCTCGAGTCCCCGGGCCAGGCGTTCGGCCAGGGGGGGAGAAAACCCGAGGCCGGCCTCGAGGAGGTGTCCGTCGGGCACGCGGCCGGACAGGACCGCGTTTTCCGGGTAGTCGCGCCAGGCGCCGGGGACGCCGATGGCCGCCGGTTCCAGGGGCAGGTCGGCGAAGCGCCTCACCGCCCTGGCCGTGGCGGCGAAAAGCGCCTCGGCCACCTTGTTGTCGGCGAAAAAATCCTGGATGTAGCGCAGATTCACGCGGCCCTGTTCACGCATGGCGTAATGGCGGTCCATGAGCGCCTGGTACTGTTCGCGGGTGATGTGCCCGCGCAGGAGCAGCGCTTCGCCGAGGTAGGTATGCTGGACCTTCTGCAGGAAGAGCAGTTCGTCGAGCTCGCGGCGGGACAGCCTGCGCTGGCGCACGGCGATGTCGCCGAAAAGCCCCGGGTCGTGGCGTTGTTTTTCGCGCACGGCCATGACCTGCTCGGGCGTGAGCACCCCCCTGTCCATGGCCACCTCGCCGATGCGTCGGTTGTGCTCACGCTGGAAACGCAGGCCGTCCTCGAGCTGCTCTTCGGTGACGGCCCCCTGTTCCACCAGAAATCGCCCAAGAAAGCTCATCCTCCCACCCCTTGTCGGACCGGACGGGCCGGCTTGTCATCGTACCAGGCGGCTGCGCAGGGACACGTCGGGGTCCGCCTGTTCCAGCTTCTTCTCTATGACGCGCATAAGCCCGGACGCCTCGGCGAAATCGGGATTGAGGCCCAGGGCCATGTCCAGGAACTTCCTGGCCAGCCTGGGCTTGTCCTTCTCGTAATACGTCCTGGCGATGTTGTAGAGCAAGTGTTCGTCGTTCCTCGTCAGGCGGTAGGCCTTGAAATAGTAGCGCAGGGCCTGGGAGTACATCCCGTGCTTGCGCATCTTGATGCCGAATTCGTTGAAAAGGTGTTTGTGCTCCTCGCCGAAGGCCGCCTCCAGGGTGATGATGCGCCGGCATACCAGGTTGGCGTTGTCGAGCTCTCCCCGATCGAGGTAGGTCAGACCCAGGCCGAAGGTGGCGCGGATGTGCTCCTCGTCCACGCGCAGGGCGTTTTTGTACTCGAACTCGGCGGACATGTGCTCGCCCTGGCTGCGATGCCCGTCGGCCACGTCCACGGTCTCCCGGACCTGGCGCATCATGGGGACGACCTTGTTGAGGTACAGGTCCGGCTCCGGCAGGTAGCTCCCGAGCAGTTCGTCCTTGGTCACGAGCCTGGCCTTGCCCGAGGGGATGAAATGCTTGTTGAGGTTGCGCAGGATGAAGCGCCCGTCTGCCTGCTCCTCGGCGAACACGAAGACGTTCTGCTTGACCTTGCGCTTGGTCGTGCCGAACCCGATGACGCCCAGGCTCTGGGTGGAAAAAACCCCCTTGAAAGGTTCGCCGCTCGCTTTGGCGGCATCGTGCCCGTGGACGGGAGAAATATCCATGATCCGCGCCTGATTAAAGTTTCCCGGCGTCCCTGCCGGCGATCCGCGCCAGTCCGGCGGCAAGCGCCCAGGGAGGTCGCGTCATCCGTCCAGTATCTTGGCGAAGGCCAGCTTGTCGGCCGGCGGCACCAGCACCCGCCAGCGGGCCTTCTTCCCGGACAGGGTCCCGAGGTCGTGCAGCCGGCGGATGGAGAGGGTGTTGAGTTCGAGCCCCCGGCTGAAGACCAGTTCCCCCTTGAGGTCCGACACGTCCTGGTCGAGAAGCATGCCGGCCACGAGGTCTTCCCCGGAGACCAGCCGGGGCTCGTAGCCGTCGGGCATGGTGGCCAGGGATTCCAGGGCGCCGAGCACGTCGGGGTCGTACCAGCCGTCCCGGCCGCGCATGCGCTCGAGGCTTTCGGCCACGGCGTTTTCCGACTGGCGCTTGTGGCGGTACATGGCTTCCAGGGTGTCGAAATCGAGCGCGACCTTGAGGATGCGCGCGCCGATGGGAATGCGCTCCCCCTTGAGGGGATCCGGGGGCAGGCCGCCGCCGTCGTAGCGCTTCTCCTGGTAGGCGATGATCTCGGCCACTTCCCGAAGCCTGGGGATGTTGGCGACGAGGTCCGCCGCGACCCTGGGATGCATGGCGAACTCGTAGGCCTTGTCCCCGGGCAGGGGTTCGCCCCGGTAGGCGCGGCGCAGGATGTCGGCCGGCATGCCGGCGCAGCCGATCTGGGAGAGCATGGCGGCGAGCTCCAGCCGCCAGATGTCCTCCACGCCGAGATAGGCTCCGACATCCAGGGCCAGGCGCTTGACTCGCGAGCATTTGCCGAAGGCCTCGGGGCTCACCATTTCGAGCAGGTTGGTCAGGAGCTTGATGGTGCCGCGCACCGTGCCGCGCAGGAGCTCCTTTTCGGCCGCCTGCAACTGGTACTGGCGCAACCCGGCGGACAGCGCCTCCTCCAGGTCCTCCTCGGGGCAGGGCTTCGTCAGGAAGCTGAAGACCTTGCTCTTGTTGACCGCGGCCATGGCCACGGCGATGTCGGCGAATCCCGTGAGGATGATGCGCACGGCGTCCGGACGCAGTTCCCTGACCCGGCCGAGGAACTCCACGCCGTCCATGCCCGGCATGCGCAGGTCCGAGACGACCACGGCCACGTCCAGCCCCGCCTCCAGCATGTCCAGGCCGACCCGGGGTCCGGCCGCGACCTCCACGTCGTAGCGTTTGCGGAAGGCGCGCGCATACGAGGCCAGGATCTCCTGGTCGTCGTCCACGAACATGACGCGCGGCTTGTCCATAGCCCTCCCGGGCCGCCTGCACTTCTTTCGAGAACCGGCCCTTCTCCCTTTTCCTAGGCCAAGCGGAGCGCTTTTTCAAGGCGACGCGCCGGGACTTCCCGCGCCGGCGGCCGTCACGCCCGCGGCCAGGCCAGGCCGTCGCGCGCCGCCACGATGCCGGCGGCATCGGCAGCTCCCGCCACCGCCCTCTTGCCGGCCAGCCGGGCGCGTTCGACCTTGCGGCCGAACTCCCGCCACTTCTCGGCGGCGGCCAGCACCGCCGCCGCCACCTCGGCCGCGCTGTCCGCCGTGACGCCGATCTCGTTGAAGATGTCGGGATACTCCCCTTGCGTGGGCGTGGAGTCCTGGAGCAATGCCGTGGCCTGCGCCTCCTTGGCCTGGTAGGCGGCGATCTGGCCGGCCCCGGGCGTGAGCACCGTCTGGCGCAACGTTTCGGCCATGGCGTCGATGGCCGCGCAGGCGGAAGCCCGGGCAGCGCCCAGATCGACCTCCCACTCCTGCCCGATCTCCACGGGCGTGCCGTCCGGGACGGTGAGGATGAGGCAGCCGGGATACAAGCCGGCGAGGTCTTGGGAGTCTGAGTGGGTTGAGACGATACGGCATAATCCATTTATACATATTTTCATGCCACCACCTACCCTTGGGCTACCATTGAATTGTTGTTTCCAATTTGTCCAACAGCCGGAGAGATGCTGGCGCTTGATCTAAAAATGGTATTTGATGGGTCATACAGCACAAAAGAGGCGTTATTTGCCATAATAGAAGCGTATGAGCAACTATCGAATATGCATACAGTCCCATACGCCCTAAGGACTGTCGATCTATACTGTGAATACACTCCATACTTACATGACTTGACAGCTATCGTGTCAAAAATAACACACGCCGATTGCATGGCGTCTATGCCGGCATACCAATTATAAAAAATCACGGAGGAAACATTCCCGTAAGCCATAACAGGAAAATAGACGCCAAAGCTCGAGCCTCCACCGCTTCTTAATGTAATACCAGTTATATTCTTAACACATCTATTTACGGTGAACCCATTCACGCCGCCAGACACATTCAGTACAACTCTATTTGATGGTTTTATTATTATATTTCCACCACCAACAGCGCTCGATGTGAACGTTTCTGACGAGCACGTGATTATCGTATTCGCCCCGTCATAACTAACGCCCGAAACGACATATGCCCCATTGAGCTCGCTCGTGCTGGAACCGGTCAAGCCGATGACATCGCCAACCGCGATGTTCTTCGGGGCGTCGGCGTTGGAGAAGTAATTTCCGGCGACGGTTATGGTCCTGGCCGTTGCGTCTATAGCCGACAGAGCTACCTTCGTTTCGGCCGCCGTGTTGCCCCGAATCTGGATTTTATCTGCGTCCGGGTGGTCAATATTTATCGTGCTCGAAACCGAGTACGTCCCGTCCGCCACTTGTATCGTCATCGTCACGCCCGAGGCGATCAATTTGTTTTTGATGCTGGCCAGCGCTTGCGCGATGGACGCGAACGGCGCGGACGACGAGCCGTCGCCTGTCGCGTCGCTGCCCGTCGTGGCCACGTATATGGTCGTATTGGCCGAGAGAAGCCCCTTGGCCGATGCGGCCAATCCGGCCGGAGTGACGGCCTTGGCGGCGAGGGAGCCGGCGACGGTTTCCGTCGCCGTGGCAAGCTGCACCTTGCCTTTGACGCTCGTCGTCGCGTCGGAGACCCAGGAATCGACCGTGCCGGACGGATCGGAAACGACGATCCTGGTCCCGCCGGGCGTCGCCGTGGCGTTGGCCGGGTTCTGGACCACCAGCGTGTTCGCGTCCAACGTGGCCAGGCCAAAGGCCACGCCCTTGCCGGCCATGAAGGCGTCGATGGCGGCATGGCTGTGGGTCCCGACGCCGGAAAGCGCGCCGTGGGCCACCGCGCCGCCGTCGGCCGGGCCGGCGTGGCCGTGGTTGGGCAGCGAGGCCGGAACGTCGTTGCCGTGGAGCACGGCGGCGAGATTGGCCGTGAGCCCGTCCGCGTCCATGGCCAGGGTCGCCGTGGTCCGGTCCGCGCCGGCGTCAAAAGAGGCGGCGGACACCGTGGCGTAGCGCGCGCCGTCCGCGCCGCAGTCGGCCAGGACACGCACCCCGGGTTGCAGGGCGTCCGTCCTGTCGCCGCCGACGGCGAAAGCGTTCGTGCCGAGGAAACTGGCATTCATGAGGCTCCCTCCGAGGGTTCCATAAGGGTCGTGACTGTCAGGAAAAAGATACCGTTTCGCGGCCGGAGCCGTCAGGAGAACCGGGCGCGCACCGCAAACATCGCCGTGCGGCCGACTCCGGACCAGCCGCCAAGCGTCAGCGAGGCCTGGACGCGGTAGACGCCGGCCTCGGCCAGGTCGCCGGCCCGGGTGACGTAGCGGATATGGCGCGTGACGCCGTCGGCCTCGACCAGGCTCCCGGCAAAGGCGCGCACCGCGCCCGAAGGCACGCGCACGAGCAGGGCCGGGGCCGACGCGCCGGCGATGTCCCGGCCGCAGTCCACCAGGAGCTCGACCCCGGTGTCGCCTTGGTAAACGCTCTGCATGGCTCCCCCTCAGGTTTGTTCGATCTCGACGAACGACGAAAGGGCAACGGCCGGGCGAATGGGGCTGCGCAGCGCCAGACGCGTCGCAATGGGCGAGGACAACCGGGCCACCTCCCGGACGCCCGTGCCGGCCAGACACTCGGGTGCGGCCAGGGTCAGCCCGGCCGGGGCCGGCCGGGCCGCGACCAAACCGACGGCATGGGTCGGGAAAGCCTCCCCCCGCGCCAGGGCATGGGGCACCGTCGCGACCGCCCGGGGCATCCCCCGCCCCTGCGCGGTCGCGACGCACGCCGCCCGGGAACAAGGGGCGCGGGCCATGACCGCCACGGCCACAGGCAGGGTCCCGGCCACGGCCACGGCCGCCGCGCAGCCGACCCCGGCCATCCCCGTCGCCTCGCCGGCGGCAAGCCCGACCCGGCAGACCGCCACGGGCGCGGCCACAGCATCGGCCGCGAACCCCGACGCCCCGTCGGTCCAGGCCACGGCCGCATCCACCCATGGCGTGGCCACGGCTACTCCAGGACCAGGACGCCGGCCGCGTCGAAGACCACCGAGAACGTCCCGCCGGTCACGCCCATGTCCTGGCCGAAATCGAGCAGGCACAGCAGGGGATTCGTCCTGCCTCCGGCCGTCTTGGCGGCGTAGACCACGGCGTAGCGGGCCGTCAGCGTGGCTCCGGGCCAGGAGGGATCGGCCGCGTCCAGCACGGCCGCATCGCCGGACACGCCCCAGGTCACCCCGGAAAGGGCCGCGCCGCCGGCCGCGTAACCCGCGCCCGAGGCCTCGGCCGGGGCCACGTCGGTGAACACGGCGTGCCCGGCGTCCGGGACGTAGGCGCTCGTGAGCAGGGCGCATTTGAGGGTGTCGCCGTCCAGGGCGAAAAGCCCCTGGCCAAGGCCCTGCTTGAAGGATGCGTAGATGCGGTTGGCCATGGAACCTCCTGCGATATCGGGGTGGGGTTAGACTTTGTAGTTGTAATTGTGGTTGTAGCTTTCCCGGAATCCGTTGGACTTGGAGGTGGTTTCGCTGACGGAGCGCTGGGTGGATTCGGTCGTCGTGGTGTTGGTGCGCTGGCCGATGGACTCGCTGTAGCCGATCTGGGCCGAGGCGTTGACGGAGCTGAGGGCGCTGGCCGCCATCTGGGACGAGACCTGGGCACCGGAGCGGATCTTCTCCGCCTCCAGGCGCAGCTCGCCCAGGGAGTTCTGGAGGAGCATGTCGGCCTCCTTGATGGAGACCTCGGCCGCCTTGAGGTAGGCGTCCACCTGGGCGGCATGGTCCTTGGAGCGCAGCTCGGCCTGGTCGCGCCGGGCGGCGAGCCCGGCCTCGTAGGCGCGAAGGGACAGCTCCTTGTCCTTTTGCAGCACCTCGGCCGCGGCCCTGGCCCCGGCCAGCTCGGCCTCGTAGCGGGCCACGTCGGCCTTGTAGGCCTCGAGCTTCACCCGGTTCTCCTCGCCGGAGACGGCCAGCCGCGTCTCGGCCACGGCCTTGGCCGCGGCCACCCGCTCGCCGTAGGCGCGCACCTGTTCGGCGTAGACCCGGGCCTTGGCCTCCTGGCCGGCCATGGCCGCGGCCTGGGCGTTGTAGCGGGCGGTATTGGCGTTGACCGTGGCCACGTAGGCCTGCACCTGTGCCTCGTAGGCGCTGATGCGGTCGCGACTGAGGGCGGCCTTGGCCGCCGCGCCCTCCATGCGGGCCTTGTAGAGAGCGACGAGGGTGGTCGCGCCGGAAAGCTCGGCCAGGTACAGGTCGGCGGCGCGCTTTTGGGCCTCGCCGGAGAGCCGCGCCCCGTCGAGCCGGGCCTTGTAGGCCTCCAGGTCGGCCAGGGCCGCCCGGATGCGGGCCTCGAACACGGCCGCGTCGGCCTGATAGCGGGCGAGTTGGGCGTTGTGCACGGCCACCTTGGCGTGAAGCGCCTCGTAGCCGTACTGGGCCAGGGCCCTGGCCCCCTCGAAGGCACGCGAGGCCGCCTGGTTGAAAAGCTCGATGCCCTGCGCTTCCAGGGCCAGGGCGTCGGCGACGGCGGCCCGGCCGTTTTGCGCCGCCATGTCGGCTTGGCGGACCAGGATGTCCAGGTTGCCGGCAGCGGCCTTCTCGGCATGCTCGGCATAGGCCCGGCGCAGGGCGTCGGCCAGGGGGCCGGACAGGGCAGCCGTGCCCCGGGCGGCGAAGCCGTCGGAAAGCTCCTTGAGCCGCGTCGCCAGTTCGTCCTCCAGGCGGTTTTTCGCCCGCTCCCACAGCCCCTGCTCCAGTTCCGGGCCGAAGCCCGCCCCGCCGGCGCGCACCTCGCCTTCCAGGCGCGCGGACAGGGCCTGGCGCAGGGAGGAATCGTAGGCCGCCTCGCGCGGCAGGACGAAGAGGTTGCCCGGGGCGACGAGCTCGGGCAGAGGCGGCCGCTCGCCCTCGAAGGTCGGGGTGATGGGGCCGGGCAGCTCGGGTATGGCCACTGGGTCGAAGACCGGCGGATCGGGCAGGACGATGGCCGGGTCGGCCGGGGTTTCGACGTCCGGCAGGGAGGGCGCGTCGCCCGGGACCTCGGGCCAGACCAGGTCCGGCTCCCCGGGCAGGATCAGCTCGGGCGGCGCGACGGAAAATTCCGGCACCGACAGCCCGTCCAGAGCCACGGCGGCAAGCCCGGGCGCGGCCGGCGCGGCCACGTCGCCCAGCGACACGCCGGCAAGGACCGGCACGTCGGGCACGCCGGGGTATTCCGGCGCGCCGGGCAGCTCCGGCAGGTCCACGGCAGGATAGGTCAGCTTGGCCACGCCGCCCAGGCGATCCAGAAAGGCGATGGCCGAGTACCAGGCGTCGCTGGCGTAGTTTTGCGCCGTGTCGAACTTGTTGCGGACGATGCCGGCCGCGCCGGTGGAATCGCTCATGACGCCTCCTTGGGGATGGTGATGGGGGTGAGCCCCAGGGCGGCGGCCTGGGCCGCCTCGTGGTCATCGGCCACGAAAAGCCCCGTCAGGGCCTCGAGTTGCAGCAGATAGGCCTGGGCCGGGGACAGGGCGTAATGGAAAAAGCGCGGCAGGCAGACGTCCATGACCGGGTTCATGCGGTAGGCCCCGATGGCCGTGCCGGTCGCGCCGTTTCGCAGGGTCCAGGCGTTGACCCCGCTGGCCTGGTAGGCGCAGGCCGCGTCCAAAGCGCAAAGGGGCTGGTCGCCCTCGTAAAGCACGGCCTCGGCCGCGTCGGCGGCGGCAACGTAAAGCCGCACCAGCCCGCTTGCGGCATGGGTCAGGACCACGTGGTGCCACACGCCGAGCGCCAGGCGGTCGCTCATGGCCGGGGCGTAGCCGAACTGGCTCTCGAAGTTGGACAGACGCGCGCCGAGGAGCCGGTCGCCGTTGTAGACGAACAGGCCGGCCGCCTGCATGCCGAGGACGAAGCCGAAGGGGTGGGGATAGTCCACCCCGCGCGCGTCGCGGCAGGCCTCGCCGACCAGCCGCGGCGCACCGTCGCAGGCCGTCTCCACCCGTTTCACGCCGAGCAGCCTTTCCGTATTGGCGGCGTAGTCCGCGTTCCAGGGAGCCCAGGGATAGGTGACCTCGGCCGACCAGTCCGGGTGCAGGTGCGGCGAGCAAAACCCCAGCAGCGGCGAAATGGAGCCCGGGCAATCCCAGACGTAGTCCGAGCCGTCCGCGCTTCGCAGCAGGTAGACGCGAAAGGGGTTGGCGACGTCCCGGTCGTCGTAGGTGTAGTCGTAGGCCAGGGTTTCGCGCAGCCGCACCAGGCAGCTCACGGAAAAGGGCGCGTCGTCGGGAATGTGGTCGCGCCCGTAGAGCAGTCCCGAGGCCGCGCCGCCCGGCAGCACGAACACGCCGCGCCGCCGCTCCAGGCCGGCTTGCGGCAGGCCCTCGGGCTCGGGCAGACCGGCCTCGGCCGGGGAGACGACCACGACGTCGTTGCCGAGCCCCAGGCTCCAGCCGGCGAGATCCCCGTCGGGAACGGCGTTTTCCAGGCCGTCGTAGCCCTCGTAGCGGGCCAGGCAGTCCGGGATGGCGAAAAAGGAGCCCGCCTGACGTGGGCGCGCCACGGGCAGCGGACGCGGGCGCGACGCGGTCCGCCGCCGGGCCGGGGCCGCGATCTCCACCTCGTCGAGGTCGCCGATGCGGCGGCACGCGACGGTCTCGCCGCCGTCCAGGCGCAGCGTCCGGGAATAGACCGGCAGATCGAGGCGGTTCTCCCGGCGCATGGCCTCGAGCTCCCGAAAGGCCAGGCCGCGCAGGGCCATGAGCCTGTCGCCCTCGTCCGGGCCGCCCACGAAGCGCAGCCTGGGCGTCGGCCGGAAATCCGCGTTCACGGCAGCCTCCGGTCAAGGGGCGTGACCACGAGGGCCACGGCCCCGATGTCCAGGGCCGCGCCGTCCTCGCTTTCCAGGGCCACCCGCCAGGCGTCGGCATGGCCCCGGCCGAGCCGGGCCGCGCCGCGCCCCGGAAGCTCCCCCTCCCCCACCGGGCCGAGCCGGCCGCACAGGACGTCGCCGGCCCCGCTTTGGGCCGCCACGGCGAGTTCGCCCCCGACCACGCCCTCCACGACCACGGCCGTCAGGCGCTTGAGGCCGGGCAGGCCGCAGTCCGTGGCCGGCAGAGCCAGGCGGGCGACGATGGCCGCGCCGGCGTCGTCGTCGCCGCCCACGCGGTACAGGCCGTCCGCGTCGGCGAGCAGGATCGCGCCGTCGTGGACGCAGGCGGCCAGGGAAGGCAGGCCGGCATGGCCGGTCAGCGCGCCGCTTTCCAGTTCCAGGGAAAAGCCCATGTTCGTCATGCCCATTCCTCCCCGGCGGCGTGGTCGAAAATGGCGGCGTCGAGTTCCTGGCCCGGGGCGCTGCCCTGGGCCATCGCCCCGAGCGGGACGACGAAGAAATCGGCCTCGGCCCAGGGCAACGGCCCGCCCAGGGCCAGGCAGCCCGGCAGGGGCGGCGCGGCCTCGCCCGCAGCCAGCGGCCCGGCCAGGGCGCGCAGCCGCGCGGCCGGGGCTGGGAGGCGACAACCGCCAAGCCCCAGGCTCCCGGCCAGGCCGCTTCCCCTCTCCCGCAGACGGGACAGGCGCGCCCGGCCGAAAGCGGCCGAAAGCTGTCGGGCCTTGGCCGCCGCGCGCGCGGACGGCAGGCGCGCCGCGCCCCCTCCCCCGCCGCCGGCCACGGCCAGCGCCTGGGCCGGGGAAAGCTCCGGCCAAGCCAACGCGCCGGCCAAGCCCCTGACGGCCACGGCCCCAAGGTTCGCCCCGGCCCAGGCCGATCCGGCGCTGCCCGAGGCCGCGAGCGAAACGGCCCGGCACTCCGCCCGAGCGCCGCAGGCGGCGGCGCAGCGGACGAATCCCGAGGCGACGGCCGCCGCGCCGCGCCCCCCGGACGCGGCCTCGCCGGCAAGGTCCAGGGCCGGCAAAACCACGGACTCGGCCAGGGCCCGGGCGAAGAAGTCCGCCGCCCGCTGGCGTACGATGAAAAAGGCGTCGGCGGTCAGGGCGTAATCGACCAGGGCGTAATAGGCCGCCTCGCCGAGGACCGGCAGGCCGGCGACCGCCCCCTGGCCCGCGCCCAGGGTCCAGTCGAGGACCGTCCACAGCCCGTCGCTTTCGCGCCTATAGGCCACCCAGGCATGGCCGGCCCTGTCCAGGCCGACCCGGCCAAAGGCCGTGACCAGGCGGTCGGCGGGCAGTCCGGCGGCCAGCAGCAGGGCGTGGAGCAGGATCGCCCCGTCCTCGCAGTCGCCGCTGCCCGAAAAGTAGGTGGCCAGGGCGCAGTTCCAGACGTCCTCGCCGTCGGCCTCGTCCGCGTAGCGCACGGCCCCGGCCACGCCGGCCAGAAGCGCCGCGGCCGTGGCGTCGTGGCCCGTGGCGCCGCCGGCCAGGAGCGCGGCCGCATCGGCCAGTTCCGGATCTCCCCGGCCGAGCAGGGCCGTCACCGCCGCCGATCCCGGGGCGTTGGCGACCGGGCTGTCCAGGGCGCAGGCAAAGGCCCGGGCGACCAGCCGCCCCAGGGTCAGGTCGGCGTCGCCATGGCGTGCGTTTTCGCTTGCCGCCGCGACGACCGCGCCGGGCAAGTTCGCCGCCCCTTTCGCGCCCGTGGCGGCCAGGGCGAAAAGCGGCGTGGCGGCCAGGGCCACCAGGATGGCCGGACCGGCCTGGCCAGAGGCGGTGGGCAGGAGGAATCCGACCGCACCCTGGTTATAGCGCCAACCCGGGGTCACCCCGGCCGCGCCCGGCACGGGCAGGGCGCACGCGCCCAGGGGAAGCCAGTCCCCCTGTGCGGCGACGACCGGCACGGGCAGCGGCAGGCCTTCGCCCGGCGCGCTCACGCCGCAGGTGCCGCCGCCCGAAGCCTCGACGCGCAGGGCGCAAAGCGCTTGGCCAGTGAGCGCCTCCTCGGCCAGCGCCTCGACCGAATAGAGGTAGTCCTCAAGGGCGGGCATGGGACCTCCCGACGATCACCCCGCGCGCCTGGCCGTGCTCGACGCAGACGCAGCGCGTGCCGGCGAAGGGATTGGCCCGGTCGCGGGCGGCCGCGCCCTCCCCGTCCCCGAACGCGGCCGCTACGGCCAGGGTCTCGGGCCTGACCAGGGGCGGCACGTCGCGCCGATCGGCCTCGGTTCGCTTTGCCATGGACGTCACCTGTGCCTTTGCCGCGAAAGCCGTGCGGGCTAGAACGCCCCGTAAAACACGAGTTCCGCTACGTTGTAGTTGCCGTGGATGTCGGGCCGAAACGCCGAGACGACCATGCGGTAGGCCAGAAAGTACCGGGGATCGGCGATGTCCATGCGATCCGAAAGGTAGACGCCGTCGTCCCACCAGGAGCAGTCCTCGTCGGCGTAGGGGCTGGTGAAGGTCACGCGCATGCCGCCGTAGCGCGTCATGGAAAGCAGCGTCGTCCACTGCGCCTCGTCGTTGGAGCCTTCCAGGGCAAAGCTCGTGGGATGGCCGCAGGGCGCGGCCTTCATGGGGCAGGAATCGGAAATGGAGGCCGTGGACGAGAACTGGAACCCGGTGACCAGCACCGGCGCGTCGAAACGCAGACCCACGTATTCCGGCACGGCGTTTTTCGGGTTCGGCGCCCAGCAGCCGTTGTAGAGGTCGCCGTTGCCGATCATGAAGTTCTGCACCTCGTCGGCCATGGCCAAGCCCAGGGTGGAATAGAAGACCTGAGCCCTGGTGCGACAGATGCGGTCGGCGTCGGCCCCGACGCAGCCCGGCACGTCGTCGAAACCGCGGGAGAGCAGCAGGTCGCGATAGAACCGGGGATCGTAGGGATCGGGCACGACGGCGGCGATCCCGCCCTGCGTCTCGCTGTAGATGGCAAGGGTGCGCATGATGGCTCCTTAGATCGCCAGGGCGGCCACACCGCCAAGCTGCATCCGACCCGTGACCACGAGGCCCCCGGAAGGCATGTCGCCCACGAACCAGGTCACGCTCGTGCGGTCCCAGGCGTCGGCGTCCTGGACGAGGACGGCGCGGGTCGCCGCCTCCAGGTCGGCGTCGGCCGCGACCAGGGTGTCCCAGACATCCACGGTCTCGAACGACCGCCGGATGCCCAGGGCCTCGACCCGCACGCCCTTGATCACGGCCAGGGCGTAGCGGCCGGCCTCGGCCGTCGGCAGATAGAACCGGCCGTAGCCGTAATGGGACACCTTGAGGTCGAAGGCCTCGTCGTCTCCGGTGTCGGAGTAGATGGTCTCCAGGGCGGGCAGGACCGCGCCGGGCACGAGGGTTCCCTGCAGGACGCCGCTTAACGGTGTTTGCGACAGAGTCACCCGGCTGCCGAAGGAATAGGGCGTGGCCCTGGCCTCGGAAAAAGCCCGGCCGCATACCGCCCGCACCCGGGCCGGAAACCCCTCGAAGCGGCAGTGCATGGTTTGCGGATAGATCTCGGACATGGCCTTTCCCCCGAATTCGCGCCTTTTGGCGTTTTTCCCGACGGAGCCGGGACGTCCCGCCCCGGCTCCGCGCCGCAACCGGACGTTTCCGCGCTAGGAAGCCGGCATGGTCACGGTGAAGCTGTCGATGGTGGTGGTGGCCCCGGCGGTGATGGCGGTGCTGCTCATGTTGAGCTGCGCGCCGGAGGTGGAGACCGAGCCGTCGAATCGGGCGTTGGCCGTGTCCGCGCCGGTGGTTCGGTCGTTGGCGTAGAACCGGAACCAGCCGGCGGTGCCGGTCGTCGTCGCCACGCCGGACCAGACCTCGGAAGAGGACTTGGCGCAGGCGCCGCTGGCCGGGTCGGCGAAGTTGAGGCCGTTGGTGGAGGTGCCGGGGCTGAAGCCCCCGGAGGAAAGCGTGATCTCCAGAAGCGGGGTCGCGCCCTCGGCGTCGTCGGCGCCGGACGGCTGCACGCCGGGGAAGATGCGGATCATGCCATTTCGCATGATGGTCTTGAACCCTTCGCTGCCGAGCAGCTTGTTGCGAAGACCGGTGGAAAGACGCAGAGCCATGCTGGCGCTCCTTGTGGCTTGAGGTTGCGGCGGGACTGCCTAGGCATGCAGGAAGAGCAGGTAGCGGTTGCGCCCGGCCACGGCCCGGGCCGGCACGGCCGGGACGGAAGCGGCGGCGAGGCGCGAGACCCGGCCCGCGGGCAGGCCCAGGTACAGGCCGTCGCGGCCGGCCCAGAGGGCGGCGTCGCCGGAGAGCTCCCGCCCGGCCACGGCGTCGTGGCGGCCGGCGGCCAGGGTCACGTCGCTGCCGGGCAGCGGCGGCACGGGGCTTGCCCGCGCGAAGGTCATGGCGGCGGGGTCGGTCCCGGCGGCGAAGGTCACGCCGGCGTCGTCGCCGATGTAAAGCCCCCCGGCCACGGCCCGCAGCAGGCGCACCCGCCCCGTGGCCGGCGGCAGGTAGCCGGCCAGGGAATCGACCCAATCGTGGAGCCCCGCCCCTTCGGTAAAGCGCACGAGCCCCCCGTCGGCGATCCAGACGCGCCCGGCGAAGAAGGCGAGCAGATGCCCCGCCGGCGGGGCGACGTAGCGCCCGTGGCGGTCGGGGCCGGGATAGGCCCCCCCGTCCCAGGGACCGGCTGCGCCGTCGCGGATGCGGCCCGTTTCGAAGCCGTTGGCGAAGCAGACGTCCCGGCCGACGCCGAGAAAGGCCACGTCCGCTCCCGGGGTGAGGCCCCCGCGCAGGACGCGCGGCTCGCCCTGGGCCGGGATCTCGAGGATCGCGCCGTCCCGTGCGCCGTAGAGGCGGCCGTCGTGGGAGAAAAGGGACGCGTAGCCCCCCTCCCCCAGCCGCGCGAAGCCCGGACGCCGCCGCAACCGGCCGTCCACCACATCCACGTTGACCGCCTCGGCCAGGGCATAGGTCCCCTTGGCCGGATCGCAGGCCAGGCCCAGCGGCGAGGCCGAAGCGCCAAGGCCCAGACAGCGCGTCAGGCGGCACTCCCGGCTCACGACCAGTCCTCCCCGGTGCAAAGCGGTACGTCCACGGGCGCGTCCTGGAGCGTGGCCGGGCCGCAAAGTCCGACGAGCTCGTCCAGGGCGGCCTGCCAGCGCGCGCCGTAGGCCGTGGTCTGGGACTTCCTGCCGTCCGCGCCTTCTTCCAAGCGTTCGAACACCTCCCGGCAGGCGAAGGAGACGAGCAGCCTCCCGGCCAGGTGGGGCGGCAGGCAGGCCGGCTTGTCCGCCCAGCCGGCCAACGGGTCCGGCAAGCGGAAGTAGCTTACGGCGACCTCCACGGCCGCCCGGGGCACGGGCCACACGTGCAGCCGTCCGCCTCCGGCGGCGGCCAGGCGCGCCGGACCGCGCCCCGGGAGACGCGCCGCCCGCCGCAACGCGGCCGGATTGGACAGCATCCTGATCCGGCCGCGCCCGGGGAGGAGGAAGGCGTCCACGGGTCCGTGCTGGAGGTCCGCCGGCAGCGCGGCTTGCTCCTGCCCCGGTCCGAAGGGAAGCCGGGCCTCGGCGGCCAGGTCCGGCAGGCGCGCGGCGGCGGCGGCGGCCAGAAGTCCCCGCCCCAGGGCGCGCACGATCTCCTGCTCGCCCACCGCCGGATCGCCCACGATCTCCGCCACCTCGGCCACGAGCGCGCCCAGGGCGTCGGGACAGGCGACGCGCCTCCCTTCGGCCGCCGCCCGGGGCAGGTAGAGTCGAGCCTCGGCCATGAGAGACCTCCTCGCTGTCGATTGACGCAGTTAATCCAGGGTCAGGAAGCAGGGCTGGCAATGGCCGCTGGTGAAGGCGGCGGCGAAGGCCACGCCGGCCACGGGCTGGTCGGTGTCCAGGGTGGCGTTCATGGCGGCCAGGCTCCCGGCCGCGGCCCCGGGCACGAGCATGCTGCCGACCGGGGCCGTGCCCGAGGCCAGGCAGCAGGCCACCCCGCCGGTCTGGGCGAAGAAGTAGTGCCCGGCCGGCACGTCGCAGGGGGAAACGCCGGCCGGCAGATTCTCCTCCGTGGCCGAGGCCGCGACCCCGGCCCAGGGCGAGGGCACGAGCGACAGCTTGGAATCGGCGGTCAGGGCGGCGCGAAGGGGCTCGGCCAGGGTCAGCACCACCGTGCCGTCGGCGGCGCAGGCCGTGTTGGAGAGGATGCGGCACTGCCGGCCCTTGCCGTCGGCGTCGGCCACCTGCAGGTAGCCGTCCTCATAGGCGTTTTCGGCCACGGCCGCCTGGCCGACGGTCAGGGACAGCACCCGGTCGCCCACGGCGGCCGGAGTGGCGGCCAGGTTCTGATGGGCGGCCACGGCGGCCGGGGCCAGGCCGAGGGCTCCGGCCGTCAGGGCGGCCGAACCGGCCTTGGCGTAGCGGAACTTGCGTCCGTCGGCGGTGATGCGAAGCGCCCCGAGGGTTTCGCGCTTGGCCGGCGAGGTTTCGGACACATCCTGGGTGAAACTCAGTTTCATGGGCTGGGCCATGGGTTCCTCCGGAGGTCGGGGTTGCGGCGGGATCAGGACAGGTTGGCGCGGCAGGCGTGGGCGCGGCGGTTGGAGCAGATGAGGTTGCCGTGCCAGAGGATCTTCATGGAGCGCCCGGCCGGGCCGGCCAGGTCGATCCAGGGCTGGCGGGCGAAGAAGCCGTTCTGGTGCACGGCGAAGCCCAGGTAGTTGGTGTTGAGGGCGAAGAGGTGCCCGGCCGGGCAGTAATCGTCGGCGGCCACGACCATGCCTTCGTAGACCAGGTGGGTGAACCCGGCGCTGGCCACGCCGTCGTCGGTGACGAAGCGCTGTTGCACTTCGAGGATGCGCGAGACCTTGTTGTAGAGGGACTCGGTGGTCACGGCGACGTTGGGCTTGCCGTCGCGGCCGTCGGAGACCTTGGCGGCGCTGCGCAGCTCCTGGAGGGCCTCGAGGCTCACGGTCGCGGCGTCGGAGACGGTCACGCCCTGCCAGGGCTTGGTCCCGTCGGCGGCCACGAGGTCGTTCTCGGCGATGCCGCCGTAGGGCTTGTCGGCGTCGGGGCTGGTCAGGGCGCGCAGGCCCGTGAGCGTCGGGGCCTCGTCGCCGGCGGCGGAATAGAGGGTGGAGGCCAGCCAACTGGCGCAGGTGCGCTGGGCGGTCTCGATCTTCTGGGTGACGAACTGCACGGCGGCGTAGTCCCCGGCGGCGGCCACCTCGTCGGTCAGGTAGACCGTGGCGTTGCCGTAGGCGTGCTTCCAATGGAAAGCGGCGGCGTTGACCGTGACCCGGTCGTCGCTCGACAGGGTGTCCGCACGGGTGAAGAAGCCGCCCTCGGCGTCGGAGTAGTTGAGCGGCACGCGGATCTTCTCGCCGCCGCCGGGGCGCTCGAAGAGCCCGGCCTGACGGTTCATGAGCAGATCCAGCAGGAAGGAGTTGCGGAAGTAGATGTCCACGGCCTTGCCGCCGGCGGCGGCGAAATAGTCGCTGGTGATGGACTCGATCTCGGTCGTCGAAAGGGACATGCGGACTCCTCCTTGGGGTTAGTCGCCGGCGCAGCGGCGGCGGGCGGCCAGGCGGGCGGCCAGCACGGCGTGGACGCCGCCGAACTTCTCGGGCGCGGCCAGATCGGGATCGACGCCCTGTCCCCGTCCGGCTCCGGCCGGGGCGACGCTCAGGGTGCGGGCCAGGCCCTTGGCGCGCAGGCGTTCCAGGGCGCGGGCCTCGGCCGCCGTGGCAGCTTCCTGGCGGGCCGCGTCCAGGGCGTCGTCCCGGGAGCGGCGCTCGGCTTCCAGGTGGTGGGCGAAATACGCGCCCACGTCGTCGAGCAGGCCGTTGGCCCGTTTCTGCGCTTCCAGGGAGCCGTCGGCGGCCAGGGTCCGGAAATCCGGATGCCCGGCCGCGAAGCGGTCCAGGAGCGCCTGGCGCTCATCCTCGCGACGCCTGGCCTCCAGTGCGTCGAGGCGGGATTCGAGCAACGCGTCCAGGCGCTTTTCGAGCTCCACGAAAAACGGTTCCACGGCGGACAGGCCGGGATCGACGGACAGGGCCGTTTCGGGCGGCGCGACGCAAGTGGCTTCCATGACCTCCCCTTTGTCTCGGGTTGACGGTTGGTATGCTCAAGGCCCGGCCGACGGCGGCGGGCCGTGAGGGCGACGGTCAGGCGGGCGCGCCCAG
This sequence comes from Solidesulfovibrio sp., assembly GCF_029978005.1. Lineage (GTDB taxonomy): Bacteria > Desulfobacterota > Desulfovibrionia > Desulfovibrionales > Desulfovibrionaceae > Solidesulfovibrio. The sequence continues at coordinate 24,125 of NZ_JARKOZ010000181.1, forward strand.
GCGGGCGGCGAAGCGGGCCAGCACCTCCCGGGCGATGCCGTCCCGGGGCGAGGGGGCGCGCCGGGCTTCGCCGGATTCGAGGGGACGCAGGCCCTCGCCGGCCATCCAGCGGCAATAGTTGGCCCGGCTGGGCTCGGCCAGGAAGGCGCGGACATGGGGCTTGGGCGAATCCTTCTCCACCACGTCCGTGACGGATTCCAGCCAGTCGGCGTCGGCGCGAAAGCCCCGGCCCACGGAAACGAGCCGTTTCGCCGTCCCGCCGCAGGCGCACACGCCCTCGGCCGCGTCCATGGCCGCCATGGCCTCGAACACCCGCCCGCACACCCGACACTCGAAATCATACAGAGGCATTCGCATCCTCCTCCCCACCCTTTCCCCCCTTCCAGGGGGTCCGGGGGGGGGGTGGCCCCCCCGCGGGGGGGCGGGGGGGGGCGC
>NZ_JARKOZ010000185.1 GCF_029978005.1 Solidesulfovibrio sp.
GGTCCAGAAATAGAGCATGCACTTGATGCCCACGCGCCCCACCTTGCCCATGTCGCCCATCTTGGCGATGCCCGTGACCACGGTGCAGAAGATGATGGGCGCGATGATCATCTTCACCATGCGGATGAACGCCACGCCGAAGGGCTGCATGCTTTCGGCGAAGCCCTTGGTGGCCGGAACGAGCCCCAGGACGATGCCGGCGACGATGCCGAAGATGACCCAGAAGTACAAGGAATGATGCAGTTTTTTGACGTGCACGACAAACTCCTTTTCGAAAAGCTCCAGGAGCGGGCCTTGGGCGGGGTTTTCCCAGTCGGGTTCGTTGGCAGTGAACGGACCGAGGCCGGAAACGGCGCGGAAGGACCGGAGGGTTGGTTCTTGGAAAGAGGCCGGGGCTCGGGAGGGGGATCGCGCCCCGGCCCTTTCCGCAGGCGGGCTTTCGCCGCGCCTAGGACACCAGTTTGAAGCGGACGCTGCCGTCTTTGAGGATACGCTCGACCAGACCGAATTCCCAGTCGAAATATCCCTTCATGGCCTCGGGGCGGGCGTTGACGTCGGTGTAGGGCTTGTACCAGACGTCGTCCTCGGCGCACAGCGGCGCGGGCATGTCCGTCTCCACGGGCAGCTCGGCCGCGATCCAGGCCGGCGTGCCGCCGGCCAGGCAGCGCACCCGGGCTCCGGGCCACAGCACGGCGGCCTCGGCCGCGGCGCAACGGGCCTGCGCCTCGCTGCCCGAGGCCACGACGATGTCCGTGGCTGCGGGATGGGCCTCGCGGGCGCGCTCCAGATAGCCGCGCGTCACCCAGACCGCGCCGGGCACATGGCCCTTGCGGTGGTCGCGGCTGACGCCGATGTCCAGGACCAGGGGCGGCGTGGGCGAATCGAGGGGCTTTTTCAATTCCAGGGGGGCGATCATGGGCACAAGGGGCGGCTCGAAGGCCGGCGGCGGCGTGGGGCCGTATTCGAGCCCGGCCGCGCCGAAACCCGAGCCACCGAGCCCGCCGCGCAGCACGTGGACCTCGGGCAGGCCCATCTGAACGAGCCAGTGGGCGGTCATGACGGCGCGCACCTCGGTGTCGTCGATGAGCACGAACCGGGCGTTGCGCACGGCGGCGTACTCGTCCGTGGCCTGCACGAGCTGCCCGCCCGGAGTGTTGCGCGAACCGGGCAGGTGGCCGGCCAGGTATTCCTCGGGCTGGCGCACGTCGCACAGGTACAGGCTGCGCCGGCCGGCCTCGGCCCGCCAGGCCCTGACCGTTGCGGCGTCGACCCGGGAGACGCCGTACTTGGCGGCCACGGCCGCGGCGCGCCGGCGGGCGGCGTCCAGGGCCTCGGCCGAGGGCGGGGCGGTGCGCCGCTTGGAGCCGTATTCCAGGTCGAGCCCGGCCAGCCGCCAGTTCATGGTGCCGCCCTTGAGGGCCGCCACCGGGTTGGGGATGCCGGCGTTGAGCAGGGTCTGGGTGCCGATGATGCTGCGGGTGCGGCCGGCGCAGTTGACGATGATCTGGGTCTCGGGGTCGGGGACCAGGTCGGCCAGGCGGTAGGTCACCTCGCATCCCGGGGCGTTGAGCCCGGTCGGGATATTCATGGCGTTGTATTCCTCCCGGGGGCGCACGTCGATGACCGCGACCTCCCGGCCGGAGTCCATGAGGGCCTTGATCTCCCGGGGCTCGAGGCGGGGAGTGTGGAGCTTCTCCTCCACATATTCGCCGAAGCCCTTGCTGAGGGCTCCGACGCCGGTGAAATCGACGTAGCCGGCCTTTTTCCAGGCCTCCATGCCGCCCTCCAGGACGGCCGCGCCGGCGTAGCCCATGGCGGAAAGGACGTCGCGGGCGCGCGCCGCCCGGGAGGGGCCCGTCTCGGCCCCGCTGTCCACCAGGACCACGGGCACGGTCCTGCAGGGGACCAGGGTCTCGACCATGAATTCGAGCCGGCTGAGGGGGGCGCAGCTGGCCAGCAGGATATGGGACCGGGAGAACTCCTCCTGTTCGCGGACGTCCAGAACGGCGAATTCCTTTTCCGAGGCGAAAAGCGTCTTGGCTTCCAAAGGCGTATATGTGGCTTGCATGGGATTTCCTTTTCGAAGGCGAAGTGGATGCGAACGGCTACCAGAGGCCGAGGAACTTCCACCAGAAGGGTCCGGTTCCGGCCCAGGTCACGATGTGCAGGATCGAGGTGAGAAAGCCGATGCGCCACCAGGTGGGCAGATCGACGAAGCCCGCCCCGTAGAGGATGGGGCCGGGGCCGGCGCTGTAGTGGGTGAGCGAGTAGCACAGGCAGCCGCCGTAGGCCAAAAGCAGGGCCGACAGGTAGCCCGGCGCGCCGAGGCTCACGGCCACGGCCAGGAAGGCCGCGTACATGGCGGCCACGTGGGCGGTCATGCTGGCGAAGCCGTACTGGGAATAGATGTAGAGCACGAGCAAAAGGCCCAAGGCCACGGGCCAGCCCAGGCCGGCCATGGAGGCGGCCACGGTCTTGGCGAACCAGGGGATGAAGCCCTTGGAGGAGAGCTGGCCGGCCAGGCCGACGAGCACGCCCATCCAGACCACGGTGTCCCAGGCGCCGTTTTCATTGAGCACGTCCTTCCAGTCCAGGACCTTGCCGATGAGCATGATGGACACGGCGATGCAGCCGACGACCGTGGGGTCCATCTTGGTCACCGGGCCGGAGCACCACAGGAGCAGGGCCAGGATGAAGACCCCGAGCAGGATGAGTTCGGGCCGGGAGATGGGGCCCATCTTGATCAGCTCGTCCCGGGCCAGGGCCTTGACCTCCGGGGAATGCTTCATTTCCGGCGGATAGATCTTGTAGACGAAGTACGGCACGGTGATCATGCCGATGATGCCCGGGACCAGGGCGGCAAGGGTCCACATGCCCCAGGAGATGTTGATGCCGGCGGTCTTCATGGCCAGCTCGGTGGCCAGGGGGTTGCCGGTCATGGCGGTCATGAACAGGGCCGAAAGCACGCCGTCGACCTGGTAGTAGCTCATGATGAGGAAGGCCCCGCACCGGCGCGCCGTGGGCCCGGGCTCGGACCCGAGGACCGAGATGACGCTGCGCAGGATCGGGTAGATGACGCCGCCGGCCCGGGCGGTGGAGGACGGCGTGGCCGGGGCCACCACCAGGCCGCTCAGGGTGAAGGCGTAGGCGACCTTGAGGGGGCTGTCGCCGATGGCCCGCAGGATGAGGTAGGCGATGCGCCGGCCAAGCCCGGTCTTGATGAAGCCGCGCGAGAAGAAGAAGGCCGCGGCGATGAGCCAGATGGACCCCGAGGCGAAGCCGCCCAGGGCCTCGCCCACCTTGAGGGTACCGGTGAGCATGGTGACGGTCAGGCCGAGGAAGGCCACGGCGCCGATGGGCAGCGGGGCCACGATGAAGCCGACGATGATGGCCACCATGAGCGCGAAGATGTGCCAGGCCTGCTGGGTGAGGCCCTGGGGCACGGGCAGGAACCATAGGACGAGCCCGATGGCGATGGGAATCGCCGCACGTCTGAGCGATTGCATGAGACTTCCTCCACGTGTTTGTCGCCGGCCGCTCCCTGGGGAGCGTGGCCGCGCCGGGGGCGCCTTCCCGGGGCGGCGTGACGCCGGCCGTTGGCCGGGGCGGCCTGGCGCGACAGCTGGCGTCGCGGCGGCCGTCCTCGGCTCCGACAGGCAGACATTAGCACGACTTGTGCCAAAAAGCGCTTTTGAAAACTTTTTTTATTATGCTATGTTATGATAATTGACAGCCCTGAACCCGGCCTGATATTTCAATTTTGAATTTTTATTTTGCACAAACGAAAAGAGCCTCCATGCTGCAAGACCGCCGTTTCGCCTTCGCCCTCGTCGCCCACTCCCAGGAAGTCGCCGACTGCGTCCGCCGCGTGGCCGATTCCCTGGACTACGAGATCCACTACCACGTCGCCACCTCCGAATCCGCCATCCCCCTGGCCCAGGAATGCCTGGCCAAGGGCTACGAGGTCGTGCTGTGCCACGGCGGCACCGGCCGCAGCATCGTGCGGGCCCTCGGGCACAACGCCGTGCCCATCGACCGCACGGACATGGACGTCATCAAGACCCTGCGCGAGGCGGCCCGGGTCTCCCGCACCATCGCCCTGGCCGCCTACCTCGGCGAAAGCCACGACATCGCCGTCATCGAGGAGCTGCTCGGCATCTCCATCCACCACATCGTCTACGCCAACTGGGCCGAGCTCTTCCACAAGGTGCGCGCCGCCTACGACCAGGGCGTGCGGGTGCTGGTCGGCGGCGGCGTCAGCAAGAAGTGCATGGAAAACTGCGGCGGCACGGGATTCGTCATCCACCCCAACCCCCACAGCATCCGCCTGGCCCTGGAGCAGGCCCAGGCCACGGCCCGGCAAAAGCGCATCGAGGCCGCCCGCCACGGCGACCTGCTCGGCATCCTCCGGCATCTGCAGGAAGGCGTGGTCTGCATCGACGACAAGGAAAACCTCATCTACTCCAACAAGCGCGCCGCCCGGCTGCTGCGACTCGGCCCCGGAGCCGGCGCGCCGCAGCTGCGCTCCTTCTACGACGCCCTCCAACTGCGCCGGGCCCTGTCGGAAAAGACCGCCAGCCACGACAAGATCGTGGAGCTGGCCGACCAGCACCTGGTGGTCACGGCCATCCCCCTGATCGTCCATTCCGGGGTGCCCGGGGCCCTGGCCCTTTTCCGGGACGTCCCTTCCCTGCAGAGCATCAACCGCAAGATCAGCGAGGAACTGGCGGCCAAGGGCCTGACGACCCGCACCGGCCTGGACGACATCCGGGGCCGCGGCCCGGCCATACGCGACCTCAAGCGCAAGATACGCCGCTTCGCCCCCACCGGGGCCACGGTGCGCATCTGCGGCGAGACCGGCTCGGGCAAGGAACTGGTGGCCCACGCCCTGCACGCCGAAAGCGACCGCCGCAACAAGGCCTTCGTGGCCGTCAACTGCGCCGCCCTGCCGGAAAACCTCATCGAGAGCGAGCTGTTCGGCTACGAGGACGGGGCCTTCACCGGGGCCAAACGGGGCGGCAAGGCCGGCCTTTTCGAGATGAGCGACGGCGGCACCATCTTTCTCGACGAGGTGGGCGAGATCCGCCACGAGGTGCAGCTGCGGCTTTTGCGCGTGCTGGAGACGCGCGAGGTCATGCGCGTGGGCGCGAGCCGCATCCGCACCGTGGACGTACGCGTGGTCTGCGCCTCCCACCGCTCCCTCATCGAGCTGGTGGAGGCCGGCCGCTTCCGGCTGGACCTCTACTATAGGCTCTCCACCCTGAAGATCGCCGTGCCTCCCCTGCGCGATCGCCTGGAGGACATCCCGGACCTGCTGGACATGCTGCTGCGCCGCCACGGCAAACCCTCCACGGTGATCACCCCGGCCATGACCGCCGCCCTGCGCGGCCACACCTGGCCCGGCAACGTCCGGGAACTGGCGGCCATGATGGAGAGCTACCTGATCCAGCTGGAAGGCCTCGCCCCGGACGAGGCGCTGTTCGAGGAGGTGTTCCGGGAGGGGGTCAGCGAAATGCCCTGGGACCGGACCGGCGACACCGGGGGGCGACCGGGCAAGAGCCTCAAGGACAACCTGCGCCAGGCCAGGGTCGCGCTCATCCGCCAGGCCGTGGCCCAACACGGCGGCGACAAGGAGGCGGCGGCCCGGGAGCTCGACATCAGCCCCACCACCCTCTGGCGCGCCCTGAGCGAAGCCGGCGGCAGCTGAAGCGTCGCGTGGCAGGACGATCGCCCTGCCCCCAGGCCCGCCGCCGGCGCGCACCCCACGAAAAAGGGCCGGGATACATGCTCCCGGCCCCTCGAAGTCTCGAAACGGTCCGCGACGACGGCGCACCCATGGTCAGGGGGTGTGCCCAATGCGCCGCCGGCCCTGGAACAGGTTGGAGACGACGACGAAGAACAGCGGGATGAAGATCAGGTCGATGAAGGTGGCGGAGATCATGCCGCCGCACACGGCCGTGCCGATGGCGTTCATGGCCCCGGCCCCGGCCCCGGTGGCGATGGCCAGAGGCAGCACGCCGAAGAAAAAGGCCAGCGAGGTCATCAGCACCGGCCGAAACCGCGTCTTGACCGCCCCGAGCGTCGCCTCGACGAGCCCTTCGCCGTGCCCCATGCGCTCCTGGATGAACTGGATGATGAGGATGGCGTTTTTCGTGGACAGGCCCAGGGTGGTGAGAAAGCCGATCTGGAAATAGACGTCGTTGGGAAACCCCCGCATGGACGTGGCCACGATGGCCCCGAGCACGCCGAGCGGCAACATGAGCATGTTGACGATGGGGATGGTCCAGCTCTCGTAGAGCGCCGCCACGCACAAAAAGATCACGAAGATCGAGAAGGCGTAGAGGATGGGGCCCTGGGCCGTGGCCATGCGTTCCTGGTAGGACAGCCCGGTCCAGTCGAAGCCGACGCCCTGGGGCAGCTTGGCGGCGAATTCCTCCATGAGGGCCATGGCCTCGCCGGTGCTGTGCCCGGGGGCGGGCTCGCCCCAGATGTCGATGGACGGGAAGCCGTTGTAGCGCTCGAGCTTGGGCGAGCCTACGGACCAGCGCCCGGTGGCGAAGGCGGAAACCGGCACCATCTTGCCGGCGGTGTTGCGCACGTAGAGCCGGATGAGGTCCTTGGGCAGCATGCGGAAGGGCGCGTCGGCCTGCACGTAGACCTGCTTGACCCGGCCGCCCTGGATGAAGTTGTTGACGTAGCTGCTGCCGAAGGCGGCGGCGATGGTCGAGTGGATGGAGGCGATGGGCACGCCGAGCGCCCCGGCCTTGTCCCAATCCACGTCCACGTAGTATTCCGGCACGTCCTCCATGCCGTTTGGCCGCACCCGGACCAGGCGCGGGTCCTGGCGGGCCATGCCGAGGAGCTGGTTGCGGGCGGCCATGAGCTTGTCGTGCCCGAGCCCGCCGCGATCCTGTAGCTCGAAGTCGAAGCCCGTGGCCATGCCGAGCTCCACCACCGGCGGCGGCGGGAAGGCGAAGACCTGCGCCTCCTTGATCTTGGAGAACTCCGCCATGGCCCGGGCGGCGATGGCCTTGACCTTGAGGTTTTCCCCCGGCCGCAGGTCCCAGTCCTTGAGCTTGACGAAGCTCAGGGCCATGTTCTGGCCCTGGCCGCCGAAGCTGACGCCGGAGATGTCCATGACGGATTCCACGGCGTCCTTTTCCCGCTCCAGAAAATAGTCCCGGACCTTGATCATCACGGCCCGGGTCTGCTCCAGGGTGCTGGAGCCCGGGGGCAGCGTGGCCTGGACCATGAGGATGCCCTGGTCCTCGTCCGGGATGTAGGAGGTGGCCATGCCGTGGAACAGGTAGGCGACCACGGCCACGATGGCGCAGTACAAAAGGATGTAGCGCGTGGATTTGGCGAAGGAGTGGCCCACCAGGCGCACGTAGGCGGCGCGCACCCCGAAGAAGACCCGGTCGAAGCCGCGGAAGAAGGGGCGCAGGAAGAAGACCACGTTTTCCGAGGGCTCGTGCCCCTTGGGCACGGGCTTCAAAAACGTGGCGCAAAGGACCGGGGTCAGGATGAGGGCGACCAGCACGGACAGCAGCATGGCCGCGATAAGGGTGATGGAGAACTGGCGGTAGAGCACGCCCGTCGAGCCCTGGAAGAAGGCCATGGGCCCGAACACGGCCGAGAGCACGAGGCCGATGCCGATCAGCGCGCTCGTGATCTCGTCCATGGACTTGGCCGTGGCCTCCCGGGGCGAAAGCCCCTCCTCGGACATGATGCGCTCGACGTTTTCCACCACCACGATGGCGTCGTCCACCAGCAGGCCGATGGCCAGCACCATGGCGAACATGGTCAGCATGTTGATGGAGTAGCCGCAGAAGAAAAGGACCGCGAACGTGCCCATGAGCACCACGGGCACAGCGATGGTCGGGATGAGCGTGGCCCGGATGTTGCCCATGAACAGGAACATGATGAGGAAGACGAGCGCCACCGCCTCGAACAGCGTCTTGACCACCTCGTGGATGGCCACCTTGGTGAAGGGCGTGGTGTCGTACGGATAGACCACCTTCATGCCGTGGGGGAAATAGCGGCTCATTTCCTCCATCTTGTCCTTGATGGCCGCGGCCGTGGCCAGGGCGTTGGCCCCGGAGGCCTGGCGGATGGCCATGGCCGCCGAGGGCCGGCCGTTGTGGAAGCCCACGATGTCGGAACGCTCGGAGCCGAGCTCGGTGCGCCCCACGTCCTTGATGCGGACCACGGAGCCGTCCTGGTTGATGCGAAGGGGGATGGCGGCGAACTGCTCCGGGGTCTGCAGGAGGTGCTGCACCACGATGGGGGAATTGAGCCGCTGGCCGGGCTCGGCCGGCGCGCCGCCGAACTGTCCGGCCGAGACCTCGACGTTGTAGGACCCAAGGGCCGAGACCACGTCGTCCATGGTCAGGTTGAAGCTGTTGAGCTTGTCCGGGTCGAGCCAGACGCGCAGGGCGTACTGGGTGCCGAAGTTCTCCACCTCGCCCACGCCCGGCACCCGGGACAGAACCTTCTCCAGGGTGGACTGGGCGTAGTCGCGCAGGTCCTCGCCGCGCATGCTGCCGTCTTCGGAGATCAGGCCCACGACGATCAAGTAGTTGCGGGTGGACTTGCTGACCTTGACGCCCGAGCGCTGCACCTCGTCGGGCAGGCTGGCCATGGCCAGCTGGAGCTTGTTTTGCACCTTGGACCAGGCGATGTCCGGATCGGTGCCGGGCGTGAAGGTCATCTCCAGCCGGGCCTCGCCCGAGGAGGAGCTGGAGCCGCTCAAGTACAGCATGCCGTCGAGCCCGGTCATCTTCTGCTCGATGATCTGGGTCACGGTGTTCTCCACCGTCTCGGCCGACGCGCCCGGGTAGTAGGCGGTGATGGCGATGGAGGGCGGCGCGATGGGCGGATACTGGGCGATGGGCATGCCGTAGATGGCAAGCCCCCCCAGGGACAGCAGGATGATGGCGATGACCCAGGCGAAGACGGGCCGGTCCAGAAAGAATTTCGAGAGCATTACTTGCCCTCCGCGCCCTGTTTGGGCGACCCGGCTGCGGCGCTGCCCTGCGGGGCGGACTCCTGCCCGGCCTGGTCAAGGGACGTGGCCTTGACCACGGTCCCGGGCCGCAGCATCTGCTGGCCCTCGACGATGACCCGGTCGCCCGGGGCCAGGCCGGAGGCGACCAGCCAGTCGCCGCCGATGGCCCGGTCCAGGTTCAGGGGCCGCAGGACGACCTTGTTTTCGGCGTCCACGATGAGCGCGAAGGGGTTGCCCTTGGTGTCCCGGGACACCCCCTGCTGGGGGACGAGGAGGGCCTTGGGGTTGACGCCCTCCCGCAGCACGGCCTTGACGAACATGCCCGGCAGGATCTCGCCTTCCGGGTTGGGAAAGATCAGGCGCAGGATGACCGAACCGGTGGTGGGGTCCACGGTGACGTCGCTGAACTGAAACGTGCCTTCCAGGGGGTAGGGATTGCCGTCCTCCAGGATGAGCCGGACCTTGTCCTGCCCCTTTTCCTGGGGGTTGAGCAGGCCTTCCTTGAAGCGGGCCTTCATGCGCAGCATGTCCGCGGTGGATTGGGGCACGTCCACGTAGATGGGGTCGAGCTGCTGGATGGTGGCCAGGGCGGTGGACTGGTAGGCCGTGACGATGGCCCCGTCGGTCACGCTGGACTTGCCGATGCGGCCCGGAATGGGCGCGACGACCTTGGTGTAGCCCAGGTTGATGCGGGCCGTCTCCACCCGGGCCTCCAGGGAGACGATGTTGGCCTTGACCTGGTCGAGGTTGGAGGCGGCGTCGTCGTAGTCCTGTTGGCTGAGCGCGCTGCGCGAGACGAGCCACTGGTAGCGCTCGGCCCGCAGCCGGGTCGTCGGAAGCTTGGCCTTGGCCTCGGTGAGGGCGGCCTGGGCGTTGTCCAGCTCCGCCTGGAAGGGGGCGGGGTCGATCTGATAGAGTACCTGGCCTTCGGCCACGTTGGAGCCCTCGGTAAACAGGCGCTTTTCGATGAGGCCGTTGACGCGCGGGCGTATCTCGGCCACCCGGAAGGCCGAGGTGCGGCCGGACAACTCCGTGGAAAGCGCCACTTCGCGGGGCCGCATCGTCACGAAGGACACTTCCGGCGTGCCCCTCTGCGGCCCGGCGGTCTGGTTGTCGCGGCCGCAGCCGGCGAGGAGCGAAAGCAGAAGAAAAACCCCCAACAACGATCCGCGTGAAGCGATGCGACCCTGGCGCGGCATAGAAGACCTCCGGCGGCGATGCGTGTGAAACGGTATCCGCGGCATGCCTTCCCTCTCGCCCGATGCCCGACGCCCCGGCTGCTGCCGGCGACCGTCCTTTCGAGGAACGCATGCCGTATTTGATTGCTATATTAACAAAACTTCCAAAATAACAGTCCATGCGGCGGACCCGCCGCCCTAGCCTGAAACGGCGTTTTCCTTGGAGAGCTTGCGGATCTCGTCCATGAAATGCCGGGCGATGGCCGCGGGTTCGACGTATTCCGGCTTCGCCCCGTGCAGGTGGGGGATGATCCTGGCGAACTGCCGGTAGCCGATGAGCGTGCTCGTGAGGAAGATGGCCGCCTGCAGTGGATCCGCCGTGTCCAGGTACTCGCCGAGGATCTTGACCAGGGTGTCGAAGGAGTCCTGGAAAATGTTCTCCGTCAGGAACTTCAGGCGGTCCCCGTCGTCCGTCATGAGCTCCCGGAAGAAGAGCTTCGCCAGCACGGCGTCCTCGAACAGCAGGGTCAGGAAGCAGGCGATGGCCTGCTCCAGGCGCTCCTCCAGAGCGGCGTCGCCGGCCTCGGCGACGAAGGTCTGATTCTTGCCGGTGAAGGCGTACTCCAGCACGGACCGGATGAGCTCCTCTTTATCCCTGAAATAATAATATAAATTTGCCTGCGTCACCCCGACTGCCGTGGCGATGCGGCGCATGGAAACGGCGCTGTAGCCGTTGTCGGCGAAAAGCCGCGCGGCGGCGGTCAGGATTTTCTCTCGCATATTCGGGGCAGCCATGGCGCCTCACGGGAATTACTGAACGTTCGTTTAAGTCCCCTTTCCCGTGGCTTGTCAAGGGAATCCTGGCGCTGCGTCCCGCCGGCGGCGAACGCCGCCGAGGCATTAACGAAATTCTTATGCCTCTGCGACGCATTTTAACGCCTTTTTTACGCCGGTCGCGGTAGGGTCGGGCCAAACAAACGGAGGCTTCCTCATGTTCGACGACATCGTCTTTCTGGGTTCGATCCTGGCCGCCGTGGCGGTCACCATCGCCCTGGCCGGGTATTTCGACCGGCTGCGGAGGGTCTAGCCATGGGCATCGTCAGCGCCGTCCTGGCCGCGGTCCTTTTCGTCTACCTCATCCTGGCCCTGCTCAAACCGGAGATGTTCGAATGACCGGAAACGCGCTTTTGCAGATCGCCCTTTACCTGGCCGTCCTTCTGGGCCTGGCCTGGCCCCTGGGGGCCTACATGGCCAGGGTCTACGCCGGCCGCCCCTGCGGCCTGGACCGCCTGCTCGGCCCGGTGGAGCGTTGCCTCTACCGCCTTTGCGGCCTCGACGCGGACCGGGAGATGGACTGGAAGGCCTACGTGGCCTCCCTGATGGCCTTCACGGGCTTTTCCATTCTCCTGCTCTATCTCCAGCAGCGCCTCCAGGCGGTCCTGCCCCTCAACCCCGACGGCTTGGCCGCCGTCGCGCCGGACCTTGCCCTCAACACCGCCGTGAGCTTTTCCACCAACACCAACTGGCAGGCCTACGGCGGCGAAACCACCATGAGCTACCTGACCCAGATGCTGGGGCTCACCTCCCACAACTTCCTGTCGGCGGCCGCCGGCATGGCGGTGCTGGCCGCCCTCATCCGGGGGCTCAGCCGGCGCGAGACCCAAAACCTCGGCAATTTCTGGAAAGACCTGACCCGCTCCACCCTCTACGTCCTCCTGCCGTTGTCCGTGGTCCTGGCCCTGCTCCTGGTCTGGCAGGGAGTGCCCCAGACCTTCCAGGGCGCGGCCACGGCCACGCTCCTCGAGCCCACGGACTACGACAGCCCGGTCAAGGACGCTTCGGGCGCGCCGGTCCTTGACGCCGCCGGCAAGGCCCAAACCGAGCCGGCGACGATGACCGAGCAGACCATCGCCCGGGGGCCGGTGGCCTCCCAGGTGGCCATCAAGCAGCTCGGCACCAACGGCGGCGGCTTTTTCAACGTCAACTCGGCCCATCCCTTCGAAAACCCGACCCCGCTGTCCAACTTCCTGGAACTGCTGTCCATCCTGCTTCTCCCGGCGGCCCTTTGCATCACCTTCGGGATCATGGTCGCGGACAGACGCCAGGGCGCGGCCGTGCTGGCGGCCATGGCGGTCATCTTCGTCGTGCTGCTGGGGGCCTGCGTCGTGGCCGAGCAGGCCGGCAACCCGGCCCTGACGCGCCTGGGCGCGGACCAGGCCGCCGCCGAGGGCGCACGCGCCCAGGCCGGCGGCAACATGGAGGGCAAGGAGGTCCGGTTCGGCATCGCCGGCTCGACCCTGTGGGCCACGGCCACCACGGCCGCCTCCAACGGCTCGGTCAACGCCATGCACGACTCCTTCACGCCGCTTGGCGGCCTGGTTCCCATGCTCCTCATGCAGCTCGGCGAGGTGGTCTTCGGGGGCGTCGGGTCGGGGCTTTACGGCATGCTGGTCTTCGCCGTGGTGGCCGTGTTCGTGGCCGGGCTCATGGTGGGGCGCACGCCGGAATACCTCGGCAAGAAGATCGAGCCCTTCGAGATGAAGATGGCCTCGCTCGTGATCCTCATTCCGCCCTTCCTGGTCCTCATGGCCACGGCCTGGGCCGTCCTCGTGCCGAGCGCCAAGGCGGCCGTGGCCAATCCGGGCATCCACGGCTTCAGCGAGATCCTCTACGCCTTCTCCTCCATGGCCAACAACAACGGCAGCGCCTTTGCCGGGCTTTCGGCCAACGCGCCGTTCTACGACCTGGTGGGCGCGGCCTGCATGTTCCTGGGCCGCTTCTGGCTGGCCGTGCCGGTCCTGGCTATCGCCGGGTCGCTTGGCGCCAAGCGGATCGTGCCCCAGGGGCCCGGCACCCTGCCCACCCACACGCCCCTTTTCGTGGGTCTCCTCGTGGCCGTGGTCCTGGTGGTCGGGGCGCTGACCTTCATCCCGGCCCTGGCCCTGGGCCCCGTCGCCGAACACCTGGCCATGATCGGCCGCTGATCCGACTTTCAAGAGAGCATCGCCATGAGCAAAAGCAAGAACGAAAAACGCCCGCTCTTCGACCCGCCGTTGGTGCGGCGGGCCATCGCCGATTCCTTCCGCAAGCTCGCGCCCCAAAACCAGTTGCGAAACCCGGTCATGTTCACGGTCTACGCCGGGTCGCTGCTGACCACGGCGCTGTTCGTCCAGGCCCTGGCCGGCCGCGGCGAGGCCCCGGCCCCCTTCATTCTGGCCATCGCCGTCTGGCTGTGGTTCACGGTGCTCTTCGCCAACTTCGCCGAGGCCATGGCCGAGGGGCGCGGCAAGGCGCAAGCCGATGCGTTGCGCCAGGCCCGGCGCGACATCCAGGCGAAAAAGCTCGCTTCGCCCAGCCGCCAGGCCGCCATCCAGATCGTGCCCTCCACGAGCCTCAAAAAAGGCGAGACCGTGCTGGTGGAAGCCGGCGACTTCGTCCCGTGCGACGGGGAGATCCTCGAGGGAGTGGCTTCGGTGGACGAAAGCGCCATCACCGGCGAATCGGCTCCGGTCATCCGCGAGGCCGGCGGCGACCGCAGCGCCGTCACCGGCGGCACGCGCCTGCTTTCCGACTGGGTGGTGGTGCGCGTGGCGGCCGAGGCGGGAGAGACCTTCCTCGACCGCATGATCGCCCTGGTCGAAGGGGCCAAGCGGCGCAAGACGCCAAACGAAATCGCGCTCGGCATCCTGCTGGCCGCCCTGACCCTGGTCTTCCTGGTCGTGTGCGCCACGCTGCTCCCCTACTCCGTCTTCGCCGTGGAGCAGGCCGGCCAGGGCGCGGCCGTGACCATCACCGTGCTGGCGGCGCTGTTCGTGTGCCTGGCCCCGACCACCATCGGCGGCCTGCTCTCGGCCATCGGCATCGCCGGCATGGACCGGCTCATCCAGGCCGGGGTCATCGCCACCTCGGGCCGGGCCGTGGAAGCGGCCGGCGACGTGGACGTGCTGCTCCTGGACAAGACCGGCACCATCACCCTGGGCAACCGCCAGGCCGACGACTTCCTCCCCTTGCCGGGCGTGGCCGAGAAGGACCTGGCCGACGTGGCCCAGCTGGCCTCCCTGGCCGACGAAACCCCGGAAGGCCGCTCCATCGTGGTGCTGGCCAAAGAACGCTTCGGCATCCGGGGCCGGGACATGCACGCCCTGGGCGCGGCCTTCGTCCCCTTCACCGCCCAGACCCGGCTTTCCGGCGTCGACCTCCCGGGCCGGACCATCCGCAAGGGCGCGCCCGACGCGGTCAGGCGCTTCGCCACGGACCGGGGCGGCGCGGTCCCGCCCGAGGTGGACGAGCAGGTGCGCGCCATCGCCGAATCCGGGGGCACGCCTCTGCTCGTGGCCGAAAACGACCGCATCCTGGGCGCGATCTGGCTCAAGGACATCGTCAAGGGCGGCATCCGCGAGCGCTTCGCCAAGCTTCGCGGCATGGGCATCAAGACCGTCATGGTCACCGGCGACAATCCGCTGACCGCGGCGGCCATCGCGGCCGAGGCCGGGGTGGACGACTTCCTGGCCGAGGCCACGCCCGAGAACAAGCTGGCGCTGATCCGCAAGACCCAGGCCGAGGGGCGGCTCGTGGCCATGACCGGCGACGGCACCAACGACGCCCCGGCCCTGGCCCAGGCGGACGTGGGCGTGGCCATGAACTCCGGCACCCAGGCCGCCAAGGAGGCCGGGAACATGGTGGACCTGGACTCCAATCCCACCAAGCTCCTGGAGGTGGTGGCCATCGGCAAGCAGCTGCTCATGACGCGCGGCTCGCTGACCACCTTCTCCATCGCCAACGACATCGCCAAGTACTTCGCCATCATCCCGGCGGCCTTCGTCGGCATCTACCCCCAGCTCGGGGCGCTCAACGTCATGGGCCTGGCCACGCCGCGCTCGGCCATCCTGTCGGCGGTCATCTTCAACGCCCTGATCATCGTGGCGCTCATTCCGCTGGCCCTTCGCGGCGTGCGCTACCGGGCCGTGGGCGCGGCCAGGGCGCTGCGCGACAACCTGCTCGTCTACGGCGTCGGCGGCCTCGTCGTGCCGTTTGTCGGCATAAAAGCCATCGACCTCTTCCTGGTCGCCCTGGGCCTGGCCTCGTAAGGAGAAAGCCATGTTTTCCGAAGCACTGAGACAATGCCGGCCGGCGTTTTTGATGCTCGTCGTCCTGACCCTGCTCACCGGCGGCGCGTACCCCGTGGTCATGACCGGCCTGGCCGGGCTCCTCTTCCCGGACCAGGCCGGCGGCAGCCTCGTCGAAAAAAACGGCCAGGTCGTCGGCTCGGCGCTCATCGGCCAGCCCTTCGCCGAGGCGGCCCATTTCCAGGGCCGGCCCTCGGCCACCGCCCCCAAGCCCTACGACGCTTCGGCCTCGTCGGGCTCCAACCTCGGGCCGACCAACCCCGACTTCCTCGACGCCGCGGCCGGACGCGCCGCCGCCCTGCGGCGGGACAACGGCGACGGCCCCGTGCCCGTGGAGCTGGTCACGGCTTCGGGCAGCGGGCTCGACCCGCACATCTCCCCGGCCGCCGCCTATTACCAGGTTCCCCGGGTGGCCCGGGCCACGGGCCTGGACCCGGCCGTGGTGCGCGACCTGGTGGCGCGCCACGTCGCGGGGCGGCAACTGGGCGTCCTCGGCGAGTCGCGCGTCAACGTCCTTGCCCTGAACCTGGCCCTCGACGCCCTGGCCGGACAGGAAAGGAAGTAGGACCGCAGACGGGGGCGCGCCGGGGCGTCGGGCGCGGGCCCTACGCCCCGCGCGCCCTCTTGCCATCTTCCGGGGCCTGCCCCATGAAAGAACGCGACGGCTTCCCGCGAGCCGCAACCTTGCCCGTGCATCCGGAGGCTCAGCCCCATGGCCGCTGATCCCGAACGCCGCCCCGACCCGGACCGGCTCCTGGAATACGTCCAGCGCGAGGAGGACAAAAAGCGCGGCGGCCGGCTGCGCATCTTCCTCGGCATGGCCCCGGGCGTCGGCAAGACCTATTCCATGCTCGAGGCGGCCCGCCTCAAGCAGGCCGAGGGCCTGGACGTGCTCGTGGGCGTGGTCGAGACCCACGGCCGGGCCGAGACCGAGGCCCTGCTCGAAGGCCTCGCCATCCTGCCGCGCCGCGCCATCGCCTACCACGGCCACGACCTGGCCGAGTTCGACCTGGACGCGGCCCTGGCCCGCCGGCCACAGCTGCTCCTGGTGGACGAGCTGGCCCACACCAACGCCCCGGGCTCGCGCCATGGCAAGCGCTGGAAGGACGTGGCGGAACTGCTGGACAACGGCATCGACGTCTGGAGCACGCTCAACGTGCAGCACCTGGAGAGCCTGCGCGACGTGGTGGCGCAGATCACCGGCGTCAAGGTGCGCGAGGCCGTGCCGGACACCCTGCTCGAACAGGCCGAATCGGTGGTGCTGGTCGATCTGCCCCCCGACGACCTGCGCCAGCGCCTCAAGGAGGGCAAGGTCTACCTGCCCCGGCAGGCCGACTGGGCCTCAACCAACTTCTTCCGCCAGGGCAACCTCATGGCCCTGCGGGAGCTGGCCCTGCGGGCCACGGCCCAGCGCGCCAACACCGAAGTCCTGGTCTACCGCCACGGCCGGTCCATCCGGACCACCTGGCCCACTTCGGAGCGCATCCTGGTCTGCGTGGGCCCGTCGCCGAGTTCGGCCAGGCTGGTGCGGGCGGCCAAGCGCCTGGCCTCGGAACTGCACGCCCCCTGGCTGGCCCTGTCCATCCAGGCCGACCTGCCGCCCCAGGCCCGGGACAGCGCCCTGGGGCATCTGCGCCTGGCCGAGGAGCTCGGCGCGGAAACCTTCGTCATCTCCGGCCAGAACGTGGCCGGGGAGATCGTGGCCTTCGCCCGGCAGCAAAACGTCACCCGGATCGTGGTGGGCAAGCCCGTGCGCCGACGGCTGCGGGACTACGTTCTCGGCAGCCCCGTGGACCGGCTGATCCGGGAGTCCGAGGAGATCGACGTCCACGTCATCCGGGGCGACGCCGGCGAGGCCGTGCCCGCGCCCGCCGCCAAAAGGCCCCTGCCCGCGCCGCGCTGGCGGGGCTACCTGGCGGCCACGGGCGTCCTGGCCCTAAGCACCGGGCTTTGCGTCTCCATCTTCCCGGTCCTCGACCTGGCCAACCTCATCATGGTCTACATGCTCGGCGTCATGGCCACAGCCATCTGGCTGAGTCGCGGCGCGGCCGTCTTCGCCTCGGTCATGAGCGTGGTGGCCTTCGACTTCTTTTTCGTGCCGCCGCGCTTCAGCTTCGCCGTGTCCGACGTGCGCCACCTCATCACCTTCCTGGTCATGTTCCTGGTGGCCATGGTCATGAGCTCCATGGCCGCCAAGCTCAAGCGCCAGGCCGATGCCGCCGTCAGCGCCGGCCGGCAGAGCGCGGCCCTGGCGGCGCTGGCCCGGGAGCTCGTGGCCACGCGCGGCACGGACAACCTCCTGGCCGTGGCCAAGCGCCACCTGGAGGACGTCTTCAAGGTCGGCGTCGTCTTCCTCCTGCCGGACGCATCGTCCGCGCTCCTGGTCAAGGCCAAGACCCCGGGAACGCCGGCCCTGCACGGCAAGGAGCTCGGCATGGCCCAGTGGGTGCTGACCAACGGCAAGCCGGCCGGCTGCGGCACGCAGACCCTGCCCGACTCGGAGACGCTTTTCCAGCCGCTCAAAGGCGCCGGCGGCGTGGTCGGGGTGGTGGCCCTGGAGGCCGGCCGGCCCGAGTCCGGCGCGCAACTGGCCTTTCCCGACCGGCAGCGGCTCCTGGAGGCCTTCCTGGCCCAGATCGCCCAGGCCCTGGAAGTGGACCGCCTGGAGGAGGCGACCCAGTCCACGCTGGTGGCCATGGAATCGGAAAAGCTCAAGTCCGGCCTGCTCTCCTCGGTGACCCACGACTTCCAGACGCCGCTGGCGGCCATTTCCGGTTCGGCGGAAGCCATCATGGTGCTGGGCGACGACGCCGCGCCCGGGGCGGTGCGCGGCCTGGCCGAGAACATCCGGGGCGAGGCCGAACGCCTCAGCCGCCTGGTGGACAACCTCCTGCGCATGGCCAGGCTCGAGTCCGGCAAGTTCAAGCCCAACTTCCAGCCCGTGCCCCTGGAGGAGATCGTGGGCGCGGCCCTGTCCAGGCTCGGGCCCAGGCTGGAAGGCCGCTCCGTCCGGGTCGACCTGCCGGCCGACCTGCCGCTTTTGCGCGTGGACGAGGTGCTCATGGAGCAGCTGTGCGTCAACCTGCTGGAAAACGCGGCCAAGCACACCCCGGCCGGCACGGCGGTGACCATTTCCGCCAGGCGCGACAAGGACCGTGTGCTCCTTCGCGTGGAGGATCAAGGGGAGGGCCTGCCGCCCGAGGAACTGGAACGCATTTTCGAGCGCTTCTACCGGGTGCGCCGGGGGACCGGAGCCGACGGCTACGGCCTTGGGCTGGCCCTGTGCCGCCTCATCGCCAAGGTGCACGGCGGCGCGATCACGGCGACCAACGCCCCGGGCGGCGGGTTGCGGCTGGACTTGACAATTCCGGTCCGTTGAAGGTCAGAAAAAGCATGGCCGCCAACGCCCCGGAAATCCTCGTCGTGGACGACGAACAGCCCATCCGCCGCTTCCTGCGCACGGTGCTGGCCGAACAGGGCTACAAGGTCCTGGAGGCGGCCACGGGAAAGCAGGGGCTGGCCATGGCCGCCAGTCCCGGCCTGGCCCTGGTCCTGCTCGATCTGGGCCTGCCCGACCTGGACGGGCTGGAGGTCCTTTCCAGGCTGCGCGGCCTGACCGAGGCCCCGGTCATCGTGCTGTCGGCCCGGGAGACCCAGGAAGACAAGATCGCCGCCCTGGACGGCGGCGCGGTGGACTACCTGACCAAGCCCTTCGGCGTCGGCGAACTGGCCGCACGCATGCGGGTGGCCCTGCGCCTGGCGGCGATGCAAGGCGGCCCCACGGCCCGGGAGGTCGTGTCCGGGGAGTTGCGGGTGGACCTGGCCAACCGGCAAGTGGTTCTCAATGGCGAGGAGATCCACCTGACGCCCATCGAGTTCAACCTGCTGGCCTATCTGGCAAAAAACGCCGGCAAGGTGGTCACCCACCGGCAACTGCTGCAAGCGGTCTGGGGCCTCAACGCCACGGACAAGGAACACTACCTGCGCATCTACGTCCATCAGCTGCGCCACAAGATCGAGCCCGAGCCCTCGCGCCCCCGCTACATCCGCACCGAGCCCGGAGTGGGCTACCGGTTCCTCCAGCACGAATAGGCGGGCTGCGCCGGAAGGCGGCTGCCCGGAAGCGTGGCCGGCCTCTGGGCCGCTGCCGCCGCCGGGTCAGCCGATGGGAAAATCCCTGGAGCCGCCCGGGCCGATGGGCGCGTTCTCCACCAGACGCAAGGTGCGGCCATTGGGCGGAATGTACCACTCCTGAAAGTACAGGGGCACGCCGCGCCCGGCGCTGACCATGGCCCGCAGGTACAGGCCCATGGTCTCCCGCTTGACCTCGACGGCCTTGCAGACGTTGTCCGGGAATTCCAGAAACCGCATGTCCTGGGACAGGATCGTGATCGGAAGGCTGCAGTCCTGGACGAGCAGCATCTTGAAGTTGGCGGATTCGAGTTCCGGCACCGGGCGGTGCAGCATCGAGCCGAACCTGTCGGCGTTGGCGTAAAACACGCTGTAGACGAAAAACTCGTGGTTGATGCTGATCCTGCGGTCGATGCGCAGGACATTGTCCCCGGCCTGCTCCAGAAAGCCCGACCACGGCCCCCGCTCGGCGATGCGCCCGAGCCACAGCACCTGGGGGAAGATCGGCAGAAATCCCGTGCCCGCGTCGTCGAGGAAACGGCAATGCCACGGCCCCTGCATGGGCTTTCGCGGTTCGGCCACGAACGAGCCGTGCCCCTGGACGCGGCGGATGACCCCTTCCGCGGCCAGCTCGCGCAGGGCCCGCTGCACCGTGCCCAGGGCCAGCCGCGTGGCCTGGGCGATCTGGTTCTCCGCCGGCAGCTTCTCGCCGGGAGCCCAATAGCCGTTTTCGATAGCCGTCAGCACGGCCTTGCGCAACAGGGCGTACTTGGTCGTGCCGCCGGTCCCGGAGGCGGTGAATGTTGAAAAGAACTCGAGTTTGCGTTCCATCGCTCGCCTGCTTCGCCATCCTTTCGTGAAAATCGCCGCGCCCTTGCGTGCGCCGGCTCTTCGTCGTCCCCGGGCGGCCCAGCGTCGCCCGGTCATATCCCGCGCCCCATCCCCTGGCAACAATTCCCTGCCCGCCGCCCCGGGCCTTGACAGCCTGGCCCGGACCTCGTAGACCGTCAATTACTATATAGCTATATAGCTTTGAAGCATTGGTGCGGACACATTCCTCGAACCTCGGCCGCAACCGACCCCAAACACGGCGCTTTCCGCGCCCGAAGGGAGGAAATCATGGCGAAGGCATTCGGCAATCCCATCCTGGATCCGAGAGGCAGGCAGGAACGGACGCTGCTCAAGCTGGCCCCCCGCGTGAGCATGGAAGCCCTGCGCAACGGCCCGGTCGTCTTCTACGACAACACCAAGCTCGGCTTTTGCAACTACATGGAGGTGTTCCGGCGCATCAAAAGCAATTTCGCCGCCGCCGGCATCACCAACATCATCGACTTCCGGGAGACCGTGCGCGGGAAATCCACCCAGGACCTGAAGGACTACGCCGCCGGCAAGCTGGCCGCGGTCAAGCCCGTGGCCGCGGTCCTGGCCCTGGGCGACGTGGGCACGAGCCCGGCCACGACCATCATGACCATCGCCATGGAGGAGCTCGGCATCCCGAGCGTGTACGTCACCTCGCCTCCCGGCTCGGACCTGGTGCGGGGCGTGGCCTTCTACCGGGCCGGCCAGCTGTGCCTGTGCCCCATCGACATCTACCAGGGCAGCAGCGTCGAGGAGATCGCCCAGAAGGTCGACGCGGTCATGCCCGTGATCTTCGAATCCCTCACCCTGCCCCCGGAAAAGCTGGCGGCGCGCGCCGCCCTGGACTTCGCCCTGGACAAGCAGGCCCCGGCCGAGGACGGCACGCTCCACCAGGCAAAGGCCCTGGAGCTCAGCGAGGCGGAGGCCGCCGAACCGGCCGCCGGCATCGAGGCCGTCACCGACCTCTTCAACGACCTGCACCTGGGCGACGGCCTGCCCATCGTCCCGCCGACCACCGCCCGCCTGGAGCGCATGTTCTCCTACTGCCCCTTTGCGCCGGACACGATCCTGGCCCGGGAGATCGGCCCCAGCGGCAAGGACGTCACCGTGCGCGACGTGGCCATGGCCGCGGTGATGGCCGGCTGCAAGCCGCCCCACATGCCCATCCTGGTCACGGCGTTTAAGGCCATGGCCGACAAGCGCTACAACTTCCTCCAGTCCGTGACCACGTCCCACCCGGGCGGCAACATGATCCTGGTCAGCGGCCCCCTGGCCAAGGAACTCGGCATCCACGGCCAGGCCGGCTGCCTGGGGCCGGGATTTCCCGCCAACATGACCATCGGCCGGGCCGTCAACCTCGTGCTGGTCAACACCTGCCGGGCCGTGCCGGCCTATTCCGACCTGGCCTGCATCTCCTCCCAGGCGGAGATCTCCTTCTGCTTCGCCGAGGACCCGGCCCTGACCCCGTGGAAGACCATCAACGCCGAGCGCTTCGACGACAAGACCACCACCGTCTACGTGCTCAAGGCCGAGCCGCCCCACGACATCATCGACTTCCTGAGCATGTCGGCCGGGGACCTCATCGACGGCATCACCGACAGCTGCACCACGCTCGGGTCCAACAACTCCTACATGCCCGGCCCCCTGGTGGTGGTGGTCACGCGCGACCACGCCTGGCTGTTTTCCCGCGAAGGCTGGACCAAGGACGCCATCCGCCGGCACATCCACGCCTACGCCTTCCACCCCGTGCCCATGGTGCGCGGCCGGGGGCTCGTGCCGGTGCGGCCGGCCGACTTCGCCAACCGCCATCCCATGCCCGTGACCCGCTCGCCGCAGGACATCGAGATCGTGGTGGCCGGCGGCCGCGGCGGCCATTCCGCCGTCATCCTGCCCTGGGCCCTGCACAGCGAGGCCATCGTGGAGCCGGTGCTGCTGCCAAGCGGCCAGGTTCCGTCCTCGATAGAGGATTTCAAGGTGTAACGCGCCGGGCGCGCCGGTCCCCGCGCCCCCGCCGGGGCGTCCGGGACCGGCGCTTGCCCAAGGCCGGCGCGAAGAGGCAAGACGGCATCTCGTCCCCGTCCCAGGCAATGCAGGGATGCATCACCCACGCCTGTCCCGTCCGCACGGACCGGGCGGCAAGGCGCAAAGGAGGGTTGAGCATATGCGTTTCAAGCCGGATCGACGACTGTTCATCTTGAGTGTGATCTTCATCGGCTATCTTTTCTGCTATATCGACCGCATGGTCATGTCCACGTGCATCCCCTACATCGGCAAGGAGTTCGACCTTTCCAAGACCGCCATGGGCCTCATCATGAGCGCCTTCTTCGTCGGCTACACCATCTGCCAGATTCCCGGCGGCATGTTCGTGGACCGCTTCGGCCCGCGCAAGACCATGTCCTTCGCCATCGCCATCTGGAGCATCTGCACGGGGTTGACCGGCGCGGCCACGAACATGACCCTCATGCTGCTCTCCCGGGTCTTTTTCGGCGTGGGCGAAGCGCCCTTCCCGGCCGCCTCCATGAAGAGCATCGCCCTGTGGTACGAACCGGCCAAGCGCGCCACGGCCACGGCGGTCATCCTGTCGTCCAACGCCCTGGGGCCGGCCCTGGCCCCGCTTCTGGCCGTGGCCATCATGGCCCACTGGGGCTGGCGCGGCACGTTCTACGCCCTGGTGCCGCCGGGGATCATCCTGACCTACCTCATCGCTCGCTACGTGACCGACGCCCCGCCCCGCTCCGAGACGGCGGCCGTGGACGCGGCGGAATCCGCCGCCCAAGCGCCCAAGCCGGCCAACGGCAAGGACTACACCATCTGGGAGGTCATGCGGGAACCGGCGGTGTGGAAGTCCACCGTGGTGTTCTTCTTCTACAACATCGCGGGCTGGGGATTTAAGACCTGGCTGCCGGCCTATCTGGTCAACGACAGGCACATGGACATGAAGACCATGGGGGTGACGGCCTCGCTGCCCTTTTTCGCCGGCATCGTGGGCTATCTCTTCGGCGGCTGGCTCACGGACGGCCCCTTCAAGAACAACCGGAAGATGCCGGTCTTCCTGTTCCAGGTCGCGACCGCCATTTTCCTGTACCTGACCTGTTCCGTGGAATCCATGACCCTGCTCGTCATCTGCCAGACCCTGACCGGTTTCTTCCTGACCGCCGCCCTGGCCACGGTCTGGGCCCTGCCCGTCAGCGCCGTCTCGAAGAAGATCACCGGCCGGGCCATCGGCATCTTCAACACCGGCGGCCAGTTGGCCGGCCTGGTCGCGCCAACCGTCATCGGCTACCTGGTGGACATCTCCAACGGCAGCTTCACCACGTCGTTCACCTTCATGATCGCCTGCATCGCGGTTTCCGCGAGCATCACCCTGACCCTCAAGACCCGGGCCGGCCAGGACTGACCGCCCCCAGCCCCCAACGCGGCCGGCCGGCGCGCCCCTCTCCGGGGAGCGCCGGCCGGCGTGGTGGCGATGCCGTGTCCGGGCCGGCCCGGGCGCGAACGGCGCCGCGCCGGTCCCCGGGGGCGGGACTCAGGGCAGGATGGCGAACACCCGGGCCGGAAAGCCGGAGCCGTCCTTGGGCTTGGGAAAGGCCGCCACCACCAGCGCCCCGGCCTCGGGCACGGCGTCCAGGTTGGCCAACAGCTCGATCTGGTAGTGGTCGCCCTTGAGGATGTAGGTTTCCAGGGAATAGTCGTCCTTGGTCACGGCGACGCCCGGGTCGGTGTCGGTGGTCTCGTGGCCCGAGGCGGTGACGCCGCGCTCCTCGTAGAGGTAGCGCAGCACCTCCAGGCTCCAGCCCGGGTAGTGGGCGACGCCGGCCGCGTCCCTGTTCTGCATGGCCTCCGCGTCCGGCCAGCGCTTGGACCAGTCCGTGCGCATGGCCACGAACGCGCCCCGGGGAATCGGGCCGTGCCGCTTCTCCCAGCTCTTCACGTCTTCCATGGCGATCACGTAGTCCGGGTTCGCTGCCACGGCCTCGTGCACGTCGAGCACCACCAGGGGCAGGAGCATGTCCTTCACGTCGATGCGGTCCACGGTGCGAAGTCCCGGGGCGAAATGGGCCGGCGGATCGACATGGGTGCCCCACTGGCCCACGTGGGTGAAGGACTGGGCGTAGAAGCCGCTCCCCAGCTTCCCCACGCCCGGCTCGTACCAGTAGAGCGTCTCCAGCTTCTCGTCGGGAAAGCCCTTCCAGTGCGGAATGCCCGGTGCGAAGGCGTGGGTGAGGTCCACGAACCGCTTTTCCTTGAGGACCTTCCAGGCATCGTCCAGGGTCAGGCCGTCAGCCGCCGAACAGCCCGTCGCCGCCGCCGCGACCAGCCCGGCCGCCAGGACCGTAAGGCCGACGATGCGCGCCATGCGTTTCATGAGCCCTCCTTGCGGCGGCCGGCCGCCGCGAGTCCGTCCCCCGTTCCCGAGAGACGCCGAGCAGCCCCCGGGAAGCGGTCCGCCCAGGACGTCTGTCCCCGGATCCGAAGGGACGCCCTTGCGGCATACGCCGATTCCGGGCCCGGCGACAACCCCGGCCGCGCGGCGCATTCCCGAAATGCGTCCGCGCTCATCGGGGGCGCGGCCCTAGAACGGCGGCGGCACCTGGATGTAGACCGTGCTCCCTCCCTGGATCACGGGCTGGTAATAGACGTCGCCCACGGTGTAGTACGTCTGGCCGTCGACCAGCACGGGCGCGGCCGCCGACGGCAGGGCGTAGAGGGTGGCTGCCACGGCGGCAGTGGCCGCGGCAGCGGCGACCACCGCTCCCGGAGCCACGACCGGCGGCGGGACGAAGCCCGGCACGGGAACGGGCACCGGCACGGGCGCGAGGGGACGCGGCCCGACCCAGGGCCCGGGCGGCGGCGGCATGGCCGGGCCGAAGGCCGGGGCGAAGGGTCCGGGATGGGGGCCGGACATGGGCGCGGGGCCGAACGCCCCGGGCGGCGGCGCGCCGAAGCCGGCCGGCCCGGGATGGGGCTCGGGTCCGAAGGCCGCCGGCCCCATGGGCTGGGGCGGATGCATGGCCCCGGCCGGAGGCATGCCGCCGGCCATGCCGGCCGGGGACGCGGACGGATGGAAGCCGCCGCCCATGTCGCCGAAGCCGCCTTCGGGCGGATGGAAGCCGCCGAAATCGCCTTCAGGCGGATGAAACCCCCCGAAGTCGCCGCCGTGAAACCCGCCGAAACCGCCGCCATGGAAGCCCCCGCCGCCGAAGCCGCGGAAGCTGTGCCCGGGCTGGGGAGCGGCCAGGGCCAGGCCGGCGGCCAGGCCAAGGAGGCCCGCCAGGCGCAGCATCGTTCGTTTTGTGGTGATGGCCATGGTCCGCCTCCGTCAGGGCTTGTTGCCGGCGGCCGGCGGCGTGACGAGCTTGGCCCGCACCGCCTCGGGGGGCGGCGTGAACTCGAAGGTCCTGGCCGCAAATCC
This sequence comes from Solidesulfovibrio sp., assembly GCF_029978005.1. Taxonomy (GTDB): domain Bacteria; phylum Desulfobacterota; class Desulfovibrionia; order Desulfovibrionales; family Desulfovibrionaceae; genus Solidesulfovibrio. The sequence continues at coordinate 25,714 of NZ_JARKOZ010000185.1, forward strand.
CGAGGCCGGCTTCCAGTCGGCGTACTCGACCAGGGTGCGCGGATCGCCGTGGAGCGTCTTGTCCGTGACGGCCAGGCGCAGGGGCCAGGGCGTCTTGCCGGCGTCGATCCACAGCTCGAAGTCCCGGGTGAGCTGGCGGAAGGCGAGATGGTGGCAGGGCTTGCCGCCGACTTCGCTTGGGCCCACGTACACGCCTTCGAGCACCCCGTCCGTCATGCTCTTGTAGGGGTCGGCGGCCAGGAAATCGACCATGGGCCCGACCAGGCGCAACTGGGCCAGGGCCGCGTCCAGGGCCGCCTCGATGCGCGGCGGCACGTCCAGCACGACGTAGGTTTTGGACCGGGCGTCGTAGACCTGGAAGACCGGACCGTCCTGGACCCAGGTTCCGGCCACGGCGTCGCCCGCGGCCTCGGCCCGCAGCTTGTCCGGCCGGGCGGCCTTGACGGCCGTCTTGTGGAAGAAGGCGACCTTCTGGCCGTTGGGGAACACCCGGTCCACGAGGCTTTTCTCCGTGACCGAGAAGGCCGCAAGCGACTGGAGGTTGGCGGCCATGGCCCGCAGCAGGGCCTCGGCCTTGGGGTCGACGGCCATGCCGGCCCGGGCCGCGCCGGAGAAAAGCGCCAAGCACAGCAAGGCCGTCGCCGTGGCAAGGAGGCGTTTGCGCATGGAGAAGCTCCTTTCCTTGCCGCCGGACGGTCGCGGTTGGCCCGGCGGGTTTGCGGGGGCGCGAGAACCTCCCCCGCCGGTGGCAGGTTGGCGGGCCGCAGCCCGGGAGGCCGACTAGAACGTGAAGGCCAGGCCCAAGATGGGGCCGCTTAAGGTCGCGTCGAACTTGAAGGCGCTTTTGCCGCTGCCCTCGTCGTGGTCGACGCCCACGGCCCGGTAGCCGAGCAGCAACGTGCCGTGCTCCCAGAAGGTGTAGCCCACGGTGGCCGTGGCGTCCCAGGTCAGGGCGGAACTGACCGAGAAGCCGCCCAGGCCGCCGCGAAGGGAGAGCAGCCAGTACCTGGCGAAATGGAACTCGGCCCTGGCCCCGACGATGGGATCGGCCCAGGAGCGGTTCTCGAAGATGTTGCGCCCGCCCCGGGCCCGGTCGCCGTCGAGCGAAAGCGACAGGCTCCAGATGCGCGCCCCGGCCAGCAGGTCGAGGGTCATGTCGGCCCCGCCCGCCTGGCCCAGGGGAAACGCGCCGAACCGGTAGAAGGCGGCGATGTCGGTGAGCAGCAGGCTGGTCTTGCCGTCCAGGGAGATGCGCTTGCCTGAGGCATCGTCACCGAGCAGCGAATAGTTGAAGTCCGTGAAAAGGCCCACACGTTCCCTGTAGAGGCCCTCCAGGTGAATCATGGCGCCTATGTCTAGATACTTGGCGAGATTGATGCAGGGCGCGGAGACCTTGGTGTCGTAGCCCTTTGCGCCAATGGTGCCGTTTAGGCCCGTGAGCCAGGCGTAGGGGATGACGGCCCAGCGGAAGTCGCCCTGATCGTTCTGCGCGGCGGCCCTGGCTGCGCCCGTTGCGGCGGCGAGAACGATGCAGAGGGCGAGAAGCGGGACGACGGTGCGTTTCTTGGGCATTCCTGGCTCCAGCGGACGGTTTGCATGGCGAGGTCCGGCCAGCGTCGCGGCCTTGCGGACAACCGTCCCCGGTGCGCCTCGCCCCAATATCCTGCGCCATTGCTGCCGCAGGATACCGTAATCGGCCCTGATTGTCTTATGCAATAAGGCAATGTTTCGCACAACAACGAAACGGTCCCAGGGAGCCCGGGGTGCACGGCCCAACGCGGAGGGAAGGCGGGAACGATGTCGCGTCTTCGAGAAAACGACAGTTTTTTTGGAGGATTCAGGCGCTCTCTAGGCGGCGCGAATGCGTCGCCGTCTGCCGGCCCGTGCCATGCGTCTCCGCCGTTACGGGGCTTTTCGCGCCTCCGCCGGGCCGTCATCGCCCACGGACAGGGCCTCCAGGATGGCCCCGGGATCGAGGAGGCGGATGCGCTGGCGGGAGACGGCGATGAGCCCGCGCGCCTCGAAAGCGGCCAGGGTCTCGCTCACGGTCTGCTGGCAGGAACCGGTCATGGCCGCGATCTGGCCCTGGGTGAGGCGCACCGGCACGTCCGCCGGCCCGCCCCTGGCCTGGGCGATCTCGTCGTGGGACAGGCACAGCAGGAGCTTTAAAAGCCGCGTCGGCACGTCGCAGGTCATGACGTTTTCGAGCTGCTCGCTCAGGTAGCGGATGCGCCGGCCGAGGACCTCGATGATGCGCCGGGCCATGAGCGGCTGGGTCGCCAGCAGCGCCAGCAGGTCGTCGCGACGGATCTCCAGCAGCACGCCGTCGGCCAGGGCCTGGGCCGAGCACTTGCGCCGCTCCCCGCCCACCACCTCGGCCAGGCCGAACATCTCGCCCTCGGAGCGGATGAAGAACGTGGGCTCCTTGCCGTGCAGGGAGACCCGGAAGATCTTGACCGACCCCCGGTCCAGGTAGAAGGAGCGGTCGCAGCGGTCGCCCTCGAAAAAGACGATGGCGTTCTTCTTGAGCCGCCGCACGGACGCGAGCTTGCGGAAGGCCTCGAACTCCCGTTCCAGGCCGTCGAAGAAGCCCCCCTTGACGAGGTGCCATTCCACGGTGTGCTCACGCCTGGCCATGCTGCAACATAGGGCTCTTCTCCGCCAGGTCAAGGCGGCGGCCGGACGCCCCCGGCAAGGGGCGTGCGGACGCCGCCGCTTGGGCGAACGCGCCTAGTCCTTGACGTCCAGGCGGTTGCGGTACTTGTAGGTCACGGTCTTGCCGTGGATGTCCGTGCACTTCCAGGTGATGGCGTTTTTGCCCATGATGGGCGTGAGCCGCGCCTTGTGGTAGCCCAGCTGGTAGGGCATGCGCGTCTCGATGGCGTTTCGCGGGCACATCTTGACGCAGGACATGCAGTCCCAGCAGTCGCGGGCGGCGTGGCAATGGGACTTGCCGTCCGGCCCCACGTACATGAGGTCGCCCGGGCAGGCCTCCTCGCAGAACGATTCCTCGCGGCCGGCGCAGCCGTTGCACTTCTTCGGATCGACGATGGGCGGCATGGCCTCCTCCTTTTAGGGCTTGTAGCGGTCGCCCGGCACGAGCTGCTCGTAGGGGCGGGTGAAGGTTTCGATCTCGCCGGTGGCCGGGTCGCGCCGGCTCTCGACGTGGCAGTCGTAGGCCGGGTCCGTCTCGGGATAGTCCGAGCGGGTCTGCCAGCCCTGCCAGCGGGTCTCCTTGCGGAAGCGCAGGTGGTGGCACAGCACCTCGGCCACGTCGATGCGGTCCACCACCTCGTGGACGGCCATGAGGTCGTGCAGGTCCGCGGCCTTGAGGTAGCGGGTCTGGTCGCGCAGCATGGCGATGTGCTTGAGCGCGTAGTCCAGGCGCTCCTCGTTGGTGCGGTAGAACTGGCTCGTGCCGCCGGCGTACTCGTCCATGAGCCGTTGCAGGCGCTCCTCCATCTCCAGGGCGCGCAGGCCGTCGAAGTCCTCGCCGCGCAGAAGCGGCGCGAACACGCGCTCCTTTTCCGCCGCCACCTGGGCCGGGTCGGGCTCGGGCAATTCAAGACCCTTGATGTAGGCCGCCGCGCCGCGAAGCGCGAGCTTGCCCTCGGCCGCGCAGCCGCCCACGAACTTGTTGGGGTTGCCGCCGGCCGTCTCCCCGGCCGCGAACAGCCCCGGGACGGTGGTCATGCGCTCGAGGTCCACCCAGAACCCGGACTGGGTGTGGCCGCCGACGATGTAGGGGTCGGAGCCGTAGATCTCGATGGGCTCCTCGACCGGGTCCTGGCCCCGGCTGGCCAGGAACAGCACGAAGCTCGGGCGTTCGTTCAGGTAGTCCGTCATCATCCTGTTCGCCAGTTCCGGGTCCATGCCGCGCGTGTCGCAGTAGGTGGGGCCGCGCCCGGCCAGCCATTCCTCCATGGGGGCGTTGGCCCGGATGTAGCGCGGGGCCTTGTCCGCGCCGAGGTGGGCGTAGCGGCTCTGCATGATGCGCTCGCCCTTGGCGTTGATGATGGGGGCTTTGTAGCCCACGGAGATGGTGTCCACCGGGCCGCAGAAGTCCTTGGTGCGCGTGGCCACCCAGCGCTGCTCCATGGAGGTCATCTCCGCGCCCTGGCGGATGCCCACGGCGTAGCCGGTGCCCACGCAGTAGGGGCACATCCAGATCTGGTGGTGGGAATCGGTGGCGTCGGCGGTGTAGCTTTTATAGAGCCCGGCCGCGCCGCCGGTGGCGTTGATGACGGCGCCCGCCCGGAACACGTAGAACCTGCCGTCGCGCACGCCGAAGCCCAGGGCGCCGATGCAGCGCGGGCCGTCCATGAGCAGCTGCGTGCAGGCCACGCGGTTGTAGACCTTGGCCCCGGCCTCGATGGCCTTTTCGGCCATGATGGGCTTGAGCTGCTCGCCATGGATGGAGATGTCCCAGGCCCCGCGGTAGCGGATCTTGCCGTCCTCGTCGCGCAGGATGGGCAGGCCCCAGCGCTCCAGGTCGTCCACGGACTCGTTGAGCTCCCGGGCGTTGGACAGGGCCAGGTCCTCGCGGATGGGGCCGCCGCCCACCTGGGACCGGCACCAGCGCACCAGGTCCTCGGGAGTCTTGCCTTCGGGGATGTAGGTATTGATAGCGTCCATGCCGGCGGCGCAAGCGCCCGAACGCATGATGTGGGCCTTTTCCATGATGACGACCGAGAGCGTCGGGTCGATCTTGGCCGCTTCCACGGCCGAGAAGCAGCCGGCGTTGCCGCCGCCGATGATCAGGACGTCGCAGTCCACGCGCACGGTTTCCACCGCGTCGAGGCTTTGGGGATTTTGGGCCATGCGAGGCATCGTCGTTTCTCCTTGTCGCCTTTTGGGGGCGGTTGACGGCTAATAGGGCCAGGGAGCGGCCGGGTTCCAGACGGGCAGGCCGAACAGGGCGTACCAGGGGGCCATGACGCAGATGCCGAAGGCGATGGCCATGAGGATGCAGACCCAGCCGGCCCGGGCGTAGTCGGCCGTGGAAAAGGTCCCGGTGCCGTAGGCGATGACCGCGGCCGTGATCTGGGTGGGGAGCAGGTAGGCGAAGGTGTCCACGTTGCAGATGAGCAGCGTCAGGGCCACGGGATGCAGGCCGAGCTTGGGCCCCATGGCGAAGACGACCGGGGCCAGCATGGCCACGGCGGCCACGTTGGAGAGCATGCCCAGGCGCAGTATCTGCGTGCCGAGCATCATGACCGCCAGCGTCTGCCACCAGCCCATGCCCTGGACCAGGGTATGGAGGTGCTCGGCGGTCCAGCCGGCCAGGCCGGACTTGGTCATGGCGTCGGTCATGGTGATGGCCCCGCCGAGCAGCAGGAAGGTGCCCCAGATGGTGCGGTCCTGCACGGCCTTCCACTTGAAGGGGAAAAGGCCCGGAATGAAGAGAATCATGATGCCGACCAGGCCGACGACGCCGAGCTGGTAGTGGTGCAGGACCAGGGGACTGCCCTTGCCGGTCATGAACAGGACGCCGACCAGGGCGAACACGGCGAGCATGGCCTTCTCGGCCCGGCTCATGGGCCCGAGCGCCTTGTGCTGGCGGCGGATCTGCTCGTGGCCGCCGGCGATGGACACGCCTCTGGTCTTGAAGCAGCGGGCGACCCACCACTGGGTCAGGGCGAACATGAAGAGATAGGGCACGTGCAGGAGCATCCAGTTGAAGTAGCCGAGGCTCTTGAAGCCGTTTTTCTCGAACAGGCCGGTCATGATGAGGTTGGGCATGTGGCCGGTGAGGATGAACAGCCCCGAGATCATGCTGGCGTAGACCATGGACTGGATGACGATGGCTTTTTTGGCCTCGCGTTCGCGCGGGGTGTCGCCGAGCAGCGCCGTGACGCCCTGGACCACGGGCATGATGGTGGCGGCCCGGGCGTTGGCCGCCGGGATGAGGAAGGCCAGCACCACGTTGACCCCGAACATGCCCCAGATGATGCGGCCCACGCTCGAAGCCTTGATCCTGTCCAGGATGGCCAGGGCGATGCGCTTGTCCATGCCGAGCAATTGGATGACGGCCCCGGTGAAGAAGGCGAACAGGCACAGCCAGACTTCGTGGGTGGTGAACCCCGAGAAGACCTGGCCCATGGGCGGGTTGCCGTTGTTCCAGGGGAGGGCCCGGGTGAGGATGAGCAGCGTGGGGATGGAGATGCCGGTGATGCCCACAGGCATGGCCTCGGTGACCCACATGAGCGAGGCCCAGACGAGCACGGCCAGCACGGACATGCCCTCCCGGGACAGGCCCTGGGGCAGGGGCAGCAGGAATTCGAGGCAGGCGAAAGCGGCCCAGGCCGCCGCGTAGCCTATCCAGGTGGCGCGGGGGCTTCGCCCGCAGAGGGTGAGGTTCTCGGAAATGTAGGTTCCGAGCCCTCCCCGGCATTCGTTGACGGTCGCGACGGACCCGTTGGCCATACGGCACCTCCGGTGATCGCCTTGCGGCGTGATGCCGGAAGCTACGCCGCCCGGGGGCGTCGGCACTATCGCGGGGACGATAAAGCGGGAAAGAAAAGTTTCCCCTGCCGCGGGCGGGGCCGGCCGTTCGCCCCGCCCCGCTCTCGTCCTCCCTCCTTGGCTCTACGGAAAAGATGGAGCTGCACCGGATACGGGCACGCGCCCCGCCGCGCGGCCCCTCCCGGGCATGGGGCTCCGATTTCGCGGCGGGCTCAGTTGGTCCTGACCAGGACCGACGCCGTGGCGCCCACGCGCAACACGACGTCCCGGGGCTTTTCGACGATGCGCACCCGGACCGGGACGCGCTGGGCCAGCCGTATCCACTCGAAGGTCGCGCTGACGGACGGAAGCAGGTCCTGCCCGGTTGCGCCGTCCTGCTGGGCGATGCCGTGGCCGATGCTGTCCACCACGCCGGCCAGCGGGGCGTCGGGATAGGTCATGAGCGTCACCACGGCGTCGTCGCCGCTTTTGATGCCCCCGACCACGCTCTCGCGGAAATACCCGGCCACCCAGTAGCTGCCGGCGTCCACCAGGGCCAGGTTCGCCTGGTTCGCCACGGCCTGGCTCCCCGGGCGCAGGTTCAGGTTCGCCACGTAGCCCTCCACCGGGGCCCTGACCCTGGTGAATTCGAGGTTGAGCTTGGCCTGCTCGCACTGCGCCATGGCCTCGCGCAGTTGGGCGTTGTCCTCCCCGGGCGCGCCCAGGGCCGCCTTGGCCCGAGCCAGCTCGGCCTCGGCCTGGGTCCTGGCGGCGTTGGCCTTCTCCAACTGGACCTGGGCCTGGTTCAGGTTGGCCTGGGCCGTGACATGGCTTTCCTTGGTCAGGTCGAAGTCGCGCCTGGCGATGGAGCCGCTGTTCACCAGGGATTGGTAGCGGACGATGTCCTTTTCCAGCTCGTCGAAATGCGCCTTGGCGCTCGTGACGCCAAAAGCGGCGTTGCGCACGGAGGTCTGGCTTTGCAGCAGCGACGCTTCGGCGCTTTTCACCTGCTGCTCCAGGTTGCGGATCTGGTCCCGGGTCTTGTCCAGGTTGGCCAGGGCCTGCTCGTAGGCGGCCTGGAAGGTCCTCGGGTCGATGGCGAAGAGCAGGTCGCCCTTGTCGACATGCTGGTTGTCCACAATGGGCAGTTCCACGATGGGTCCGGAGACCCGGGGCGTGATCTGGACCACGTTGGCCCGGACCTGGCCGTCGCGCGTCCACGGATTGAGGACGTATTGCCTGTACTTGAGCGCGAGCAGGCAAAGCGCCGCGAGCACGAGGCAGGACGTGGCGCAGACCCGGCGGGAAATCTTCATGACATGCATCGCATTCATCCTATGACGACAAAGGCTTCGATGATCACGGAAACAATGACGACCAGCGCCACGAAGACAAGCTCCGGGGCGGCGAAATGGCGCGACAACCGGAACCTGTCGAGCGCCTTGACCAGGCAATACGTGAGCGACAGGCCGAGAATCCCGGCCACGAGCAGCGGCGGCACGTAGACCCCGGCGATGTTGACTTCACTCGGTGCGGCGAACATGCATCACTCCTTCGATATCCGCCTAGTGGCGGCCCTAAAAAATACGAAGGTATTTTTTAGAAAAATATAACGACTAAACGTGTTGCCCGCGAAATACGTGAGCACGCCTTTCGCGGACGCGGCGTTAGAAGCGCGTCTCGCGCCAGCGTTCCCAATCGAAAGCGGCGGCAAGGGCCGCATGGTCGACCAGCGCGCGATGTATCCCCCTGTAGCTGCCAAGCAATCGATACAGACCAGTGGCTTGCGATTGCGGAATCCGGTTTGAGACGGTCTCGAAGCCTTCCTCCACGGCCTGCTCCAGGCGTTCGTACTCCTGGCGCAACGCGTTGCCCACGTCGCGCGCCGCCGCCGCGTCCGGGACGTCCTGCCCCCAGCGCCCCACGGCGATCCTGACCGCCCTGTTCCAGGCCTCGAAAGGCCCGTCCATGACGCCCGGACCGGCCCGGCCCACCGGAGGCGCCTCGGACAGCAGCGCGCAGCAGCGGACGATGCCGCCGAGGCTGGAAAGAACGGCCGCGACCTCCTGCCTCGAATCCGTCCGCAGGGGCGCGTAGTCCACGCTGTTGGCCCAGCCGCCGAGCTTGGCAAGGGTCGCCTCCATGGCCGCCAAGGCGGCCGCCATCCGCTCCCGCCCCCTGTCCGTCGCCGGCGCGGCTTCGCGGTGCGCCAGGAACCGCTCGGCCTGGCGGAAAAACCGCGCCCGCAACCGCAGGAACATCTTCTCCGGCCGCGAGGAGATGGGCAGATGAAATATGCCGGCCGTGCACAGGATGCCGGAGAGCATGGCCGCCGCGTTGTTGAGGAAGAGCGCGAAATCGTAGGTCTGGTGATTCTGGATGTTGGTCATCATGATGAACGGCACCACGCCGGCCAGCTTCAGGGCCGTCAGCCGCGGATGCCAGGAAATGGAGAAGATGAACGAAGTCAGGCAGAACATCAGGAGCCCGAATTCCCAAAAGCCCGACAAGGACGGCATGACGCACACGTAAAGGACCGCCGCGATGACGACCCCGATAAAGTTGACGCACAGGAACTTGAGCCAGTCCATCTGCGGGGCCATGACGCCCATGAGGGTGAAAAGCCCCACAAAGACGACGAAGGCCGTATGCCCCGGCGGATCGACGTAAATCCAGATGAGCGAGGCGATCCAGACGGCGGCCAGGCCCCGCAGCAGGGCAATGAAGCTGTCGGCGTCGACCGGCCGGCCGCTCCCCCGGGCCGGGCGCGTTTGAGGCGGCGCGAGGTCCGCCCCGCGCCCCTTGACGGCCAGCAGGCAGTCGGCCAGGGCACGACTGGCCGCCTCGACCCGGCCCAGCGCGGCGACGGTCGTCAGCACGGAAGCCCGCTGCAGGTGCGACAGCCCCGCCAGGCGCTCCCGCTCCAGGCGCAGCTCCACCAGCGACTCCCGGCCCCGGGGCTCCTTCCCCTCCATCACGGCCTGCAGCCGGGACATGCGCGCCATCAAGGCCGCCTGCACCCGGCGCAGGTCGGGCAGCAGATCGTCGAGGTCCAGCCGGCGCAACTCCGGAAAGCTCTCCTGCCACAGGCGCAGGCTGGCGAGCATGGCCTGAAACGCCGCCAGCAGCCGACGCCACCAGCCGCGCATCTCGCCGACCTCGAACTGCTCCAGGTCCGCCGCGTCCAGCCGACGCCGCAGCTGCCCCAGAAGCTGGTCGGCCAGATTGGCCCATTTCCCGACCGGCTCCTCCAGATCCTTTCCGCGCAACAGGGAAAAGGAGACGTGCAGCAGCCGCGACTGGACGCCAAGCAGGCTGGCGACGGTCGCTTCCAGGCCGCCGACCCCGCGCTGGGGCCAGAGAAAGACGGAAACCACGGCGTAGACGAGGATGCCCAGGCCCGTTTCCTGGAGGCGCAGCACGGCCGTGGCAAAGGCCTGGTGCGGGCTGGTCCCGATGATGGCCGCGGCGATGAGCACGCAGACGTAGCCGCTGAGAAACCAGAAGTAGACGGCCCGGGAGACCGTGATCCTGTAGGCGCACAGCCCCAGGTACGCCGACAGGCCAAAAAGGAAGGCCCATCGCTGCTGGGCGAACAGGCCGTAGAGAAGCAGGGCGACGCCCGCGCCGACAAAGGTGCCCCAAAGGCGCTGCACGCATTTCCTGAGGGATTCACCCACGGTCGGCAGGCTCACGACCGCCACGGCGATGCAGACCCAGTACGGATTGCTCCAGCCCAGGGCCATGGCGACGCCGCAGGCCAGGGCCATGGCCAGCCCGGTTTTGATCGATTCCCTGACCGCAAGCGGAAGATGCGACATACGTTCGTCTGCCCGGCTCGGAAAAGGCGTTCGGCGGCGCAACCGCGCCCGGTTTCCGGGATATCCCCGGCACGCCGGGCAGCGGCCCGGTGGTCCCTGTAAATAAAAACACACGTTTTTTAAGGGTGTTGTCACAAAAAAGCGGATCGCGTAAGGCTTGGCGATCCGCTTGGCGCGTTCTTTTGTATACACATGTAGACTGTCTCCCCTCTTTTGTCTACATGTGTAGACATCATGGCGTGCCCGCTTCCAAAGCCGGCCCGCATCCGTTCCCGCCCTGTCCGGACCGGCCCCTGCCAGGAGACGGGCGAGGAACCGGTTGATCTGCCGCGAATTTTCGTGCGACCCTGACGCGGCATGCCGCGGCGGCGGCCTGTCGCGCGCCACGGCTGGGCGGCCTGCTGTTTTGGGGGGGCGCGCCGCCGCGGATGTCCAACACGCGAGGACAAGACATGAAAGATCCCAAGGGGCTGGAGATGCCGCAGAAAACGCCGGGGAGGCCGCGACGCAATGCGGCCGCGACCCGACAGGCCATCCTGGATTCGGCGCGCCAAGCCTTCACCCGGTCGGGCTACGACGGCGTGGGCCTGCGGGAAATCGCTCAAAGCGCCGGGGTGACGGCGATGCTCGTCAACCGCTATTTCGGGTCCAAGGGAAAGCTGTTCGAGGAGGTCGTCGAGACGACCCTGGCCGTGCCCGGCATTTTGCGCAACGAGATCACGAAGGCCGACAATAATTTCGCTTCGCTCAGCCGGGCCCTGGCCAGCGAGCTCGTCGCCGCCGCCGCGTCCGACCGAAGCCCTCTCGACGGCATCCTCCTGCTCGTCCGCTCGGCCGCCAACGAGCAGGCGGCCCTGGTCCTGCGGGAAAGCGCCGCGCGGCACCTCAAACCGCTGATGGACATCATGACCGGCAGCCATGCCGACGAGCGGGCGGCGACCTTCCTCGCCCTTGTGGCTGGCTTCCAGCTCATGCGCTGGATCATCGCCCTGCCGGGACTGGCCGAAGCCGATCCAACGGTCCTGGAAGGGCAGCTCGAGGAATTGTTCGCCTGCCTGCTGACGGAGAAATAAGGGGGTGAACCCCGGGCCGGGTGAGGAGGCGCGGCAGGGCGTCCCGTCCGGCGGCCCCTTGCCCGCCCCCGAGGAGACGTTCTCCCGGGCCCTGGCGGCCGCCTTCCCCCATGGTGCCGGCAATGCCCGTACCTGCCGGAAAAAGAAAAAGGGCCTCGCGGATCGTCTCCGTAAGGCCCTTGAACTTCCTTGGTTGCGGGGGTGGGATTTGAACCCACGATCTTCGGGTTATGAGCCCGATGAGTTGACACCCAACCCCCATAAATATAGGTAATTCCTAGAAGCTGTTTTGGCAAGTGGTTGCTTTCATAGGGCTTTCGTTAGTCTTGGTTAATCTTGGTTAGTCTTAGTGCGTGACGGTTAGTCAAGGTTAATATAAAGATTGCCACCAATTTGCCACCACTGCCACCAAGGAGAGAAATACCAACATGGCGCAAAAATGGGAACCGTTTTCAGGGGTTTCGGCTCTTTTTTATCGAGATTACGGCCAGGACGGCAAGACGTGGATGTTTCGGCAGATGGTCAACGGAACCCGCGTAACTGACTATTTGGGAGCGATGAGCCAGGAGCGGGCCGTTGTTATCGTCGCGACTCTTCGCGAAAACCGGAAATTGAAAGTCGGGCCACAAACTTGGGCCGAGATGGAAGGAACGGCCCAGGAAGAGGCCAAAGTTGAAAAAATCAAAGAAGAAAAAGAGCGGAAGAGGATTTTAGCCGAAGAAGAATTTGCTAAGGCAAACACAATTGAAAATTACTGGAAAAATGTTTACTGGCCGGCAAGGCAAAAAGAAGGATCGGCGCATAATAATAAATCGATTTTAGGCATTTTTGAAAATTGGATTTGTCCAGTCGTTGGAAAAATTCCACTTCAAGAATTGACATATTTAGATGTTAATAAAGTGCTAAATATCGCGAGGGATGTAGGCATTTCTCAAAAAACTCAAAAAAATATTTATGTCACGTTGCAAACGCTTTGGAACGATGCCAAGCAATTTCATTCCGTAAAACGAAACATGGAACTTCCCATTTTTCCAGGAAAAGGGATCAAAAAGGATCGTCTTAAAATCAATAACAAAAAGAACTGTTTTTTGGACACAGACGAGGCCAAGCTTTTACTTGATACACTCAAAAATTGGCGTGAATTTTATAAACAGCACAAAATGGCAATCAAAGGCCAAAGCGGAGATGACGCTTACGGCATGGCCGTTGTAGCGTTATTTTCCGGTTTGCGTTTTGGGGACATCGCTTCATTAACTTGGGGCGAAGTTGCGAATAAAGAGCAGGCATATGCCAGAAACCCAAAAGGGGGAAAAGCATACGGAATCCATCTTAATGTTGCAATCATCCGTGAAATGTTGGCAGAAAGAAGAAAAAGGTTATCAGATGAGCCAAAGCCAGACGATTTAGTTTTTAAAAATGCCCGTGGCGAAAAATGGGTTTCAGTTCCACAAATTTATAAAACGGTTATTGAAAAGTTGGGTTTTAACGAAGTGCCGCGTAGATATAAAAATCCGGCTCAAAAAATTGACTTCCACGCCTTGCGGCACACGTTCGCGTCTTGGCTGGCGATGCAAAGCGTGTCGTTATACACAATCATGAAGCTTATGGGTCATCAAAGTCTAGCAATGACGGAACGTTACGCAGACCTTGACCCGACCCTGACCAAGGCCTGTGTTGAAAAAATGTATTGGAATTTCAGTGACTTGACAGGAAAAGAAGAGGGCGAATAAATTCCCCTTGATGTGACTAGGTGAGTGTTGTAATTGGGAGGTGGGTAGAGACATGACCCCGCCGACCCGGGGGGCATGCTGGCTAGCTCACCGCCCCTAGGGTGAGGGTCTGAGTGCAGCGGATTAGAAATACTCTATAGGCTACTCAATAAACTGCAAGCTGCTGCTCCGCCCCCCGGACGACTATCGGCTCGGAAAAAGGTTAAGAATACAAAGCCGTATGTAACGGCAAGCCGAAAAGTCCCGGAAAGCTATGGTCAAGCCCTGTTCTCTTTAGAGAACAGCGCGCTTGCCTGTGCTTTTCGGGACTTTTGCATTTGTCCCGCCGCACAGGCACCCATTCGAGGGTGCTATGCACGACGCCACTTCTGCTATTTCCGCCGCTACCGCTGCTTCCGCTGCTCTTATTAAGGACTTGCGACGCACTCTTAAAGTCAGGACTCTTCCTTTAACGCTCGGCGTCGATCAAATCGCGTTGTCGCTGGGCGTCCATGCACAAACTGTTAGATCGCATGTCAAAGCCGGAACGTTGCCGTTTGAACGTATTTCGATCACTGACGGCCGGAACTGGCGATTTCGGACCGCCGACTTGCTCGTATATCTACTCAACGACACGACTCTAGCCCCCACCACGCCCACCACTGCTACGCCGCCAGCCCCGCGCAAGGGGCCTGGGCGGCGCGTCGGCTCGCAAAACAAAAAGACCAAAGCCCAGGCCTCGGGTGAGGGGGCGTAACATGCGCCAGCCCTACCAACATACCGGCGCGTGGTCCACCTACCCGCTTACAAAACAGATTTCCCGAAATGAAAACGGCGAAATCGTCTCTATTCCTGCCCGTACTATTACTCACGCCCGCGCAAAACGCGTTGAAACCCCAAATGCGTTTGCATTTGCGGAAATTTTAACCCGTTGCAATCCATTTCATGTTTTTTGGTATGGCGTTTCAGAACAGTCTTTGGTGACAGTTGTTACAAAAGACGCGTTAAAACGCATTTCCCCGGCGCACAGAGATGAATACGCCGCCCGCACACAAAAAGATTTTCCCTTTATCAAAAACACGCCGGGCTGGCTCTGTTTCGATTATGACCCGCAGGACGGCGTTACCCCGCTTTGTCATGACGAATTACGCGAAAGGCTTATTATTGTATGTCCAGAGATCAAAAATGCACCGATGGCGTTTGCTCACTCTACGTCGTCTTATATCTACTATCTCGACGATAATGGCGTTGAGCAGTGTTATAGAGGTGACAAAGGAAAAAGAATTTATGTCGGACTTGCTGACATGTCCGATATTAAACGATTTGGAACTGATATTTTTAACGCTTTTTGGGATAAAGGTTGGGGTTGGTTTGAATTTTCCACAACAGGTTCAAAATTAGCGAAAACTTATTATGATCGTGCAATGCGGTCATCGCACCAGCCTGATTTTGTGGGCGGCGCATATTGCACAAACGGGGTTTATCAACGGCGACCTGATCCAATTGTGGTCAATGGCGATAATCCGCCATTTGAATCACGCGCATGGAAATATGAAAGGAAGGTGGTTGAAAAGGCTTCCAAAGCGACAAAGGGCGCTAAAGCAGAAGTCAAGAAAGAAGAAAACACCGATTGTGACGCAAAAAATGCGGTTTTAACAATCGAAGAAAGCAAGTTGACGCGTGATACAGTGATCCATTTTGCAGAAGGAGGAGAAGAAACGCTAGGGAGAATTATGTTAAATCGTCAAAAATGTCATGGACAAATTGTATTTGATCCGTGTCCTACAAAAGGCAAACCCGTACACAAGGCCATTTTGCATGTCAACTCGACGAATCCTTGCATCTGGACTTGGGCACATGGAGGCGTTCGGTATCTGATTCCGCTTTCGTGGCGGAATCCGCCGCCAAAATCAGTGCGCGGGTTTGGGGCGAAGCTGCGGCCAGCATCAAAGCCGGCCCAGGCCCCGGTAGAGGAACCGGAGCCGGAAGGGGTCGAGTAGATATAGAGGTGGCAAAGGAAAGCCCCGGTTTGCGGCCGGGGCTAGGAAAACTGGGAACGAATGCCTCGTGGTTGAGCCATTCGTTGCCCAAAACGGACAGAAAGTCAAGAGGGTAAAACGATGGCTATGAAGCCCCGCCAAGATAATTTTGATGACACACCCGCGCCAGCGCCCGAGAGCGTGAACGTTAACAACAATCCTGAAAACCTGGAAAGAATTGTCCGGGCTGGTGTTGAAAACGTCAAAAAGGGAGCTAAAGGCGACCAGAATCGGACCTTAAACGTTACGTGTTACTGGATCGGTCGCGTTTTGGGCGAAGCAGCGTTGCAAGATCATGTCGAAAAGGCGCTGTGTGATGCGGGCGTGGAAATCGGTATTAATCAGCAAGAAGCGGCCAGAACTGCCCGTTCCGGCCTCCGTGGTGGAGCCGGGGCCGGCGCGCCGGGCAACGAAGAGACGTTGCCGCAATTTTTGTGCGAAATCGATGCCCCGGGGAACTCCGAAGAAGATGAATCGCTGGCGATTGATGATTTTGTCGGAAAATTGCCGCCGATGCCGCTCGAAGTATTCCCGGAAAAGGCGCGTGAAGCGATTGCCGCTATTGCTGCCAGTAAAGACGTTCCACAAGACATGGTCGGGGCATTTTTCCTTTCTTTGTGCGCTGCTTGTATCGGCCGAGCAAGAACCGCCCGATATTCTAAAACATGGCAAGAACCTGGAAATCTGTATTTTCTTGTCGCGGCTGCAACTGGCACAGGTAAAAGCCATACGATGAAATTCATTTTTAGCGAACTTGCTCGAATGGAAGCGATTGTCAAAATGCAGTACCGCGAAGATCGGCGCAAGTACGAAGAGGATATGGTCGTTTTTCGCAAGCGTAGTTCGGGGAAAGAGGGAAGCAAAGGAAAAAAAAGCGATGCGCCGACTTGTTCGGCCAATACAGGAAAAAAGGATGAGATGCCGAAACGGCCGCCTAACATCCAATATGTTCTGACCGACACAACGATGGAAGCAGCCATGGACCTTCTTTTTGACAATCCTCGCGGGCTGTGCTGGCTTATTGACGAGTTTCACAACTTCATTCCGGGTTTAGATCGATATTCAGCAAAAGGCACCAGTGAAGGGAAGCGCCGTCTTTTGTCAACCTGGGATGGAGCGACGATTTGCGTCAACAGAAAGGCCAAGGATGGCGTTTCAAATGAATTGTATATCGAAAACGCCACGTTTTCGATCTGCGGGTGTGTCCAGCCACATTTGCTGCCCGAAATTTTTACATATGATGATTTGCACCAGGGCTTGCCGGAACGGTTCTTGTTCGTCAATTGTCAGCCGCAGCCGCCCGCACCAGACCCCAGGCCGGAAATTCCGGAATGGGTCGAAAAATATTTGACCCGGATCACTCGCGTTATGATGGGTTTTGCCATGGAAGAGGACCAGGACGGACGTCTGCGCGGCTTAGCGATTGATCTCGACGACGCGGCTCGGAAGGAATGGAATGCGTTTAGCAACACAATTAAAAACAAAACGTATGGTTTAACTATTCATGGCTTTGCAATGAAAATGCGTGGCATAACCTTGCGGCTGGCGTTGTTGCTGCATTGTTTGCGACATGCTGACGATGGAGACGTGACAGACGGGGAAATCACTTTTGGCGACATGACCAACGCCGTGGCCCTGGCCGACTACTTTTTCGCCCAAGCGCAGAAAATGAATACATATATTCCTGACAAAAAGGGGAATTCGCGATCCGCAACAAACGACACTCATGCATCCCGTATTGCCGAATTGTTGCTGAAGCACGTTCATGAAATTGGACAACTTGAAGGGAAAATCGAAAACAAGGTGCTTCAAGGATGGTTTAAAAAGGCGCGGCTTAAAATCAATCAAAACCAATTACGCGAGGCGTTTACCACACTAAATATCGAAGCCGGGCGCGAAAAAAGTCGTCGATACCGGCTCATAACAACGGATGTTTTGGACATTTGCTCCAAAATGAGTTCCCAAATCAAGGGCGTGTTCGAAGAAGACGATTTTGACGCAGTGGAAGTGGACGAGAGGTGACAGCGATGACAGCCGATGACACAGCCATTGTCATCTCTAAGGCCCCGGAATCCGGGGCCTTTTCCTTTGATGACGGAGATGACAGCGGTACCTAAGGGAGAGGGGGAGAAGCGCGGGGGGAATTTAAGAATTTATCATAATATCAGGAGGATAGAAAAAGTCTTAAAACCCCTATTAAGGAAGCACTGTCATCGTTGTCACCAGGGATTAAATTCAATAATTTCTATTGGTTATTGGTGACAATGGCTGTGTCATCGGCTGTCATCGGTGTCACCCTTTAAAAAAACTTCGAAAATTTAGGTAGTTGCTTTATTCGGCGTCCCTCGGAGACTCGGGACGCCGATCGGGGAGGCCCCACCCCCCCACAGGACCTCCTCCCGACTGATCCCTCCCCCGTAATTGCCCGTGCGATCGGGCCGAGTCTTCGAGGCCCGGGGGATAGCACCCACCAACCCCTTCCCCCACCCCTTCAAATTGCCCGCCACAGTGACCTGCCCGGGCCTTTTCGGACCATCTGAAACTTGAGAAGGGGGCTCTCGACGACAAAGAGCCGATACAGACTCCATCTTCAAGGAATTTATCATGTTTGCTTAAAAAACGGCTGCCCCGGGAGGCCTTCGGGGCAGCCGGATTGGAGGGACGAGGCGGAAACACAGTCATTTTGTACGGGCTATCAATACATCGCATTTGGCGTGGGCCGCCACCTTGCTGGAGACGCTGCCAAGGAGAAAACGCTCAATACCATGCGTTCCTCTGGAGCCAAGAACGATCAGGTCCGCACCAAGTGTTTCGGCGGCTTCCAGGATTTTGCGCGCAGGGTGCCCAAATTCCAGTATCGATTGGGCGTGAAATCCCTTGTCGGCTAGTGAATCGCAAGCCTTGTCCAAGAGCTCTTTGCATTCTTTGGCGAAGGCGTTGTTTACCGTCTCGCAGTAGTCTTCTGGAAATCCAGCCGTCGAGCAACTGAGTTCCGGGATCACGGAAATGACGAACAATTGCGCGTCGAGGGATTGGGCCAGCATGGCCGCACGCTCCAGGGCAACTTC
>NZ_JARKOZ010000186.1 GCF_029978005.1 Solidesulfovibrio sp.
GGTCCAGAAATAGAGCATGCACTTGATGCCCACGCGCCCCACCTTGCCCATGTCGCCCATCTTGGCGATGCCCGTGACCACGGTGCAGAAGATGATGGGCGCGATGATCATCTTCACCATGCGGATGAACGCCACGCCGAAAGGCTGCATGCTTTCGGCGAAACCCTTGGTGGCCGGAACGAGCCCCAGGACGATGCCGGCGACGATGCCGAAGATGACCCAGAAGTACAACGACTTGTAAAGTCTCTTGCCTGCCATTTGCTGCTCCTTGGCCGCGCGGCCGCCGGGCAAGGGGCGACGCGCGCGGCACGGACCGTTACGAGAAGGAACGGGGTTTTTCCCCGGCAAGGGGACGGCGACGCAGGGCGGCGCCTCAGTTGAAGAACATGGACATGGAGGGGATGCCCAAGGCCAGGAACACGACGAGGTACAGGGTGGAGAAGATGAATCCCAGCCGCCAGTGGTCCGAGGTGGCGATGTAGCCGCTGCCGTAGATGATGATGGCCGGGGTGACGGCATAGGGCGTGAGGATGCCGCGAAGGCCCAGGCTGCCGCACATGAGCAGGATGAACATCTTGAGCGGCAGGCCGGGCACCAGCATGGCGGCCATCAGAAACGGCGGGAAAAGCGCCGTGGTCAATGCGGTGATGCTGGCGAAGAAGAAGCTGGCGTACCAGAAGATGGTCACCAGCAGGATGATCATGGTCAACGTGCCGAAGCCGGAAAAGGCGCTGGCCATGTTCGTGCAGAACCAGTTGAGGAAGCCCACCTTGTAGAGGCCGTCGGCCACGGCCATGAGCGTGCCGTACCAGAAGAGGATGTTCCAGGCCGGCTTGTTGCCCAGCAGGTCGTCCCAGGTCACGACCCGAAACGGGATCATGAGCCCCACCGCCACCAGGGCCACGGTGGTGGCGTTGACGAGCTTGCCGCCGAAAATCCAGAACATGAGCGCGCACACCGCCAGCACGGCCATGACGATCTCCCCGCGCGACATGGGTCCCAGGGCGGCCAGCTCCTTGCCCGCCCAGATCGGCGCTTCGGGGCTGCTCTTCTGGGTCGGCGGATAGATCAGGTAGACGAGATAGGGCGTGGCCAGGAAGAGCACCAGGCAGGCCGGCAGCATGGCCAGGAACCATTGCGTCCAGCTGATGTCGATGTTGGCGATCTTCTGGACCATGGACACGGCCAGGAAGTTCGGGGCGAAGGATGTCAGGAAGGCGGCGCTGGTGACGCAGGTCGAGGCCAGGGCCACCCACATCAGATAGGAGCCGATCTTGCGCGGATCGTTTTCCGGCGTGGAGCCGAAAAGCGGCGGGATGTTCCGTATGATCGGGTAGATGGTGCCGCCGCAGCGGGCGGTGTTGGAGGGCAAAAACGGGGCCAGGCACAGGTCGGACATGGCCACGGCGTAGCCCAGGCCCAGGGTGCTGCGGCCCATGAAGCGCAAAAGCAGCAGGGCGATGCGCCGGCCAAGGCCGGTCTTTTCATAGCCCTGGGCGAAGATGAAGGCCGCGAAGACCAGCCAGACCGTGGGGTCGGCGAAGCCGGACAAGGCCCACTTGATCTGGCTGGCCGGGGTGATCTTGGCCGGCGCGGCCGCCGGGGCGGGAGCCGCCTGGGCCGGCGGCGCGGCCTGGGTCGCCTGGCCTGACGGCGCGGCGGGCTGGCCCGTCTGGCCGGCCTGGGCCGGCGGC
>NZ_JARKOZ010000207.1 GCF_029978005.1 Solidesulfovibrio sp.
ACGCGCCGCTTAAGCGGCGCGTCGCCCGTCCCTTTCCGGCCCCAGGTGACGGCGGCGGGAAAATCGCGCAGGATGCGGCCCTGGAGGAGCCCCGATGAAAGTCCTGTGCGCGAACCCGCCCTGGTGGATCGAAGACCCCGACGCCATCTACGGCTCGGGACTGCTGGCCGGCGTGCGGGCCGGCTCGCGCTGGCCGTTCACCTCGGCGGTGCGCTCGAAGCCCGGCCAGTACCGCTTCGGCGACTACATCCCCTATCCCTTTTTCCTGGGCTCGGCCGCCGCCTACCTGGAGCGCGAGACGGACGCCACGGTCGCCTTCCGCGACTCCATCGCCCTGCGCGAGGATTACGACGCCTTCTTCAAGTACCTCAAAAAGAGCCGGTTCGATTACATCGTCATCGAATCCGCCTCGCCGAGCTGGCCCCACGACGCCGAACTCATCGACCACATCGCCAAGGAATTTCGCGGCCTGCGGGTGGTGGTGGCCGGACCCATCGCCACGCTCGGGGAGAAGCTCCTGGCCGAGCATCCCCTGCACGCCGTCATCCAGGGCGAATACGAAAAGGGACTGGTCAGGGTTGTCGGCGGCGAAAGCGGGCTCTTGCCCCACGACCTCCTGACCGAGGCCGAGCTCAACGCCGCGCCCTATCCCTACTTCGACCCCCTGCACGCCAACAAGTACTGGGATTCCAACCCCAAGGGCCAGGTGTTTCCCCAACTCCAGGTGCTCACCAGCCGGGGCTGCCCGTTTCGCTGCATCTTCTGCGTCTGGCCGTCGGTCATGTCCAACAACGATCCCGACGGCACGGGCGTGCGTCGGGTGCGCCAGCTCTCCGGCGACTACCTGGAGGGCATGCTGACCGAGCTCGTCGGGCGCTACGGCTTCAAGAGCGTCTACTTCGACGACGACACCTTCAACCTCGGCGACCGCCACGTCCTCGAGGTCTGCGGCGTCATGGCCCGGCTGGGCCTGCCCTGGTCGGCCATGTGCCGGGCGGACACCGTGTCCTGGGACACCTGGCGGGTCATGCGCGAAAGCGGCTGCTTCGGGGTCAAGATCGGCTTCGAGAGCGGCAACCAGTGGGTCGTGGACAACATCGTGCGCAAGAACCTGAACCTGGAGAAGGCGCGCGACGTGGTCTACCGCTTGAAGTCCCTGGGCATGACCGTGCACGGCACCTTCACCGTAGGCCTGCCCGGGGAGACGCCCGAGCAGATGGCCGACACCAGGCGCTACCGGGCCTCGCTGCCGCTCGACAGCTTCCAGGAGTCGGGCACGGCCGAGATCGAGGGCTCGCCCCTTTCCACCCTGCGCCGGGCCGGGAGTCTCGAACACTACGCCGGCGCGAGCCTCGAGGGCTACGTGGCCGAGCGCGACGGCACGCGCAAGATGCGCCTGGTGGCCCTTCGCGACGCGGGGCTGGGCGAGGCGGCCCTGTGCCTGCGCCACGGCCGGCCGGCCGTGGCCGAGTCCATCTGCCGCAATCTGCTGGAAGCCGGCGGCGAGGACGCGCCGGTCCTCGACATGCTCGGCACCATCGCCGTGCGGGCACGCAAGTTCGACCTGGCCGTGCGGTTTTTCTCCCGGGCCGTCGCCGCCGATGCGGCGTTGGCCGCCCCCTGCCTGCACCTGGGCTTTCTGCTGCGCGACCAGGGCCTGACCGAGGAGGCGGCCGCCTGTCTGCGCCGGGCCCTTTCCCTGGACCCGGACTGCCTGGAGGCCCGGCAGGCCCTGCTGGCCCTGGGGGCCGATCCGGAAGACGGCGAGGCCCCAGACGCCAAGGCGCAGGCCTCCCTGGCCAAGTCCCTGGCCGCCGTGCCGGTCACGTCCTGGGGCCGGACCCTGCGCCGCGCCATGGACGCGGCCGATGCCCCGTCACGGCCGGCGGATCCCGAGGCCGCGGCCCGGGCCGCCGCCGGCGGCTCCCCCCGGCTCATCGTCCTGGACCACGGCCTGCGCTTCCTGGCCGGCCACCATTTCGCCTACGACCTGGGCGTGCTCATGGAATGCATGAAGCGCGAGATGCCCGTGGAATTCTACGTCTACGCCGACTGCCAGCCCGAGGCGGTCAAGGTGCTGCGGGCCAGGGCCGTGCTCCAGCCCTCGCGCTACGCCAGCCACTCCTCGGACAAGTACTGCTCCTGGCTCGAGGATTTCCTTATCGCCGGCAGCATCGCCGAGTTCAACCTGTTCAAGAACCTGCGCGCCGACCTCGACCCGTCGGACATCGTCTTCTGCCACACGGCCGACCCCAAGATCGTACGGGGGATCGCCGCCTGGTACCTGGCCATGGACAAGGCCAAACGGCCCCATCTGTGCCTCAAGTTCCAGAACCACTGCTTCCGTTTCGTGGCCAAGGACCAGCTGGCCCTGGCCAGATCCATCTTCCGGCTGGCGCTCAAGCCCTTCGTCAACGAGCCCAAAGTCTGCTTCGCCGCGAGCAACCGGCTCATCGGCTCCCAGATCAAGCAGATGGCGGAAAAGCCCTGTCCGGTCTTCCCGGTGCCGCTGCAACTGGAGGTGCCGGCCAGGCCGTTTCGGACCCGGGCCGAGAAGGGGACGGTGCGCATCGGCTACGCCGGCGAGGGCCGCCTGGAGCAGGGTGTGGGCTTTTTGCCCGAGATCGTCGAGGCCATCCTGCCGGCCTATCCGGACGTGGTGTTCGAGGTGCAGTTCGCCTGCCGCTTCGTGGACGACGACACCCTGGAGCGGCTGCGCTCCTTCGGCGACCGGGTGGTCGTGCACGAGAGCTGCTTCGTGGGCGAGGACTTCCATCGGCTCGTCGCCTCCTTCGACGCGCTGCTTCTGCCGTACCAGCCCACGAGCTACGTCGAGCGCTCCTCCCAGATCGTCATCGAGGCCATTGCCCTTGGCGTGCCGCTCATCGTGCCGGTCGGCACCTCGCTGGCGCTGGAGGTCAAGCACTTCGACTGCGGCTATTCCCTCATCCGGGGCTACGACGGGCTGTCGGTCATCGAGGCGGTGGCGCACTTCATCGACAACCACGACGTCCTCGCCCGCAAGTCGGCCGAGGCCGCGCCGCGTTGCGCCGCCTTCCACTGCGGCAAGACCCTCATCGACCTGCTGCTGGCCTCCTGCGGCGTGCCCGTGCCCGGGACGCCGCGTCGGGAAGGGTAGGGGGAGGTTGGAACGCCATGCACCTTTGCGACAAATGCCCGCTGCGCCGTCTGGCGGAAAAACGGCCGCGATCGCTTCTGGCCAGGCTGTGGCGCTGGCACACGGGCTGGTGCCCGGGCTGGAAGCGCTACCAGAAGGCGCTTTCGCGCGCGGCCGGGAAGGACTAGCCGCTAGATGCGCGCCACGCCGAGGAACACGGCGTGCAGCGCCGTCACCAGCGTGAAGTAGGCCGCGCGCGCCGCCCGGGGCGAGAGTCCCGGGAAACGGTAGCCCAGGCGGTCCGACGGGCAGGCACCCAGGCAGTCGCCGCACAGCGTGCAGGAAAGCCCCGGCCGCCCCCTGGCCAGGTCCTCGGGCGAAAGCGCCAGATAGCGGCAGGCGCGAAAGCAGCGGCCGCAGCCGTCGCAGCCTTCCCCCACGCGAATCCGCCAGGGCGAAACCTTGCCCAGGACGTTGCCCACAAGCCCTATGGGACACCAGGCCGTGCAGTGGACCATGACGCCGCTTCGCCGCGAAAACGTGGCCATGACGCCAAGCCCGACGAGCCCGAAGCCGGCGGCGGCCAGCGCCGCCGTTTCCGTGCTTACGCCCGCCAGCCGCAGCCCGGCCGCACCGCCGACGGCTAGCCCCAGCGTGGCGGCGCGCCAGAGCGGCAATCGGCGCGACAAGCGCCTGGGCGTTTTGCGGCCGAGCCTGGCGCAGGCGTCGTCGGCCGCGCCGATGTAGCACAGGTGCGAACACCAGCCCGGCCCGACGAGCAGCAGCGTGGACAGGTAGAGGATGGGCATGAAATAGCCGCCGCCCCGGTAGATGGGCCCGGCCGCGATGAGCGCCGGCACGGGCAGGTGCAGCGCCCCGGTCATGAGAAACGTCGTGGCCCCGGCCAGCCCCAGGCCAAGCTGGGCGAAAAAGATCAGGGAAAAAAGCGCCCAGTAGCGGGAGCGGATCGACCCGGTGCGCGGCGCGGCCAGCATGCGCCCCGAAAGCCAGGCGGCGTAAAGCCCGAGCAGCGCGATTTCGAGCGTTCCCCAGCCGGGCAGGAACCGGTCGGCGAGGAGCACCGGAAAGGAAACCTTGGCCCGGGCCAGGGCCAGGAGCCCCACCGTCAGCCAGAAGGCCGTGGCCTGGGCCACGGGCGTTTGCGGCCCCCGGTCGAAAAAAACTTTCGCCCGGTGGGAAAAGCAGAACATCCCCCCGGCCAGGCAGACCCCGACCACGGCGGCCATGATGGCCCCCAGGCGCAGATACGGCAGCCCGGCCGCCAGGCGAAAGGCCAGCATGTCCCGCGCGGCCGTCGCGAAGGCCAGTCCGGCCAGCAGCGCGGCCGGGCCGAGCACGTAGGGCGCGAACCGCCGCCGGGCGGCCGCGAGGCCCGCCAGGACCAGCACGGCGGCGACAAGGCCCGTTTCCCCCAGGCGCAAGGCATGGGCGGCGTAGAGCAAAAGCCCCAGCACCAGGGCGGCCAGACCCGTAGCGGTCATGGCCGCACCCAAGCCGGCAGGCCCGGCAGACCGGTCGGCCGGTCACTCGGAAAGACGAGGTCGCCGAAACGCAGCCCCGGCCGCAGCCCAGAGGCGCAGGCCTCCAGGCAGCGCCCGGCCAGCTCCAGGGCGCTCGCCGGATCAAGGCGCTCTCGCAGCTCCAGGCCGAGCCTCGGCCGCCGTCCGAGCCGGCCGCCGAGCAGGGCGCGAAAGGCCACCGGACCGGCCGCGAGCGCCCCGGTCCCGCAGGCGGCGACGCAATGGCCGCAGCCCAGGCAACGCTCCCGATCCACGACCGCCACGCCGTCCACCATGGCGATGGCCCCGTCGGGACAGACCGCCGCGCACGCGCCGCAGCCGGTGCAGGCTTCCCCGTCGACCACCAAGTCCACGGCCGCCACCAGCCCCAGATCGGCCACATGCGGCCGGGCGCAGCCGTTCGCGCAGGCGCAAAGACTCAGCCGAAATCGCTCGTGATGGCGCGGCGCGCGGCCGAGCGTCGCAAACGCCTCCGGCAAAGGCGCGCGGGAAAGCAGCCCCTCGATCCCGGCGGCGAACTCCCCGGGAACGGCCAGGGCGCGCGGACATCCGGGCGGCTTCACGCCCCGGCAGGATTCCAGTATGTACGGGCTCGACGTCATGCAGGCTCCTTGCGGCGGAGGTTTCCCGTCCTCCATGCCCGAGGTCTCGCGATTGGGCTTTGACTTACGTCAAAAACGGACGGACGCATGGACAAAAACCAGGCCGTGGCCGCCATAGGCCTCTTTTCCGGGCTGGGACAGCGTGAACTCGCCGCCCTGGCCGGCGTGGCCGAAACGCGGCGCTACGCCCGGGGCGCGGACATCTTTTTCGCCGGCGAACCGGCCCAGGGCTTTTTCTCCGTGGCCTCGGGCAAAGTGCGCATCTACCAGACTTCGCTCGCCGGCAAGGAACACATCCTCCACGTGTTCGGCCCGGGCGAGGTCTTCGCCGAAGTGGCCGTCTTCTCCGGCGGCGTCTACCCGGCCAGCGCCCAGGTCCTCGAAGACGGCGAATACCTCTTCTTCCCGCGCGAACGCTTCCGCCGCCTCCTCAAGGACGAGCCCGACCTGGCCATGAATATGCTGGGACTGCTTTCCATCCGCCTGCGCCAACTGGTCAAGAAGCTCGAAGACCTGAGCCTTCGCGAAGTGCCGGCTCGCCTCGCCGCCCACCTGCTGCTGCTCCAGGCCCAAAGCAGGAAACGCCGCCTCGCCCTCGACCTGCCCAAGGGACAACTCGCCGCCTACCTCGGCACCATTCCCGAAACCCTCTCCCGCGTGCTGCGCCGCTTCAGCGACGAAGGAGTCATCATCCTCTCCGGCACCACCCTGGAAATCCTCGATGCCGGCCGCCTCGAAGCGTACGCCGGCGTCGGCGGGACCGGGGGAGGGAAGGAAGATGCCTCCGGCGGCCGGGGGGCATGATGCCCCCCGGACCCCCTCGATGGGGGAAGCGGGAAAGGGTAAGCTGGATGGGAGGATGGTCGTGGGCGGGTGTGCGTCGGCGAGGCCGGAATTTCCCCGGCTGATGCCGCCGCTTCGCGGCAGGCTCAGCCGGGGAAATTCCGGCCTCGCAGGCCCGTCGCCCCTGCGGGGCGAAGTTTGAAGGAATTTTACTGACAAGACTTCTTGAAATGCGGCGCTTCGCCGCTGGCGCCCGTGGTCGGGGAATTTCGGGCAACGTGCTGGCCGGCTTTGCGGCCTGCG
>NZ_JARKOZ010000008.1 GCF_029978005.1 Solidesulfovibrio sp.
ACCCTCATCTCCTTCGCCGTCATCCACCTCGCCCCGGGCTCGCCCACCGACATGCAGACCACCCTCAACCCCCTGGCCACCGCCGAAACACGCGCCCGACTCGAAAAACTCTACGGCCTCGACCGCCCCCTCTCCGTCCAGTACGTCGACTGGCTCGGCAAGCTCGTCCGCTTCGACTTCGGCCAGTCCCTCTCCGGCGACCACAGACCCGTCTGGGACAAGATCAGGGAACGCCTGCCCCTGACCGTTTCCATGAACCTCGTCTCGCTTCTCCTCACCCTGGCCGTGGCCGTGCCCATCGGCGTGGTCTCCGCCAGACGCCAGGGCGGCCCCTTCGATCGCGCCGCCACCGTCCTCGTCTTCATCGGCTTCGCCATGCCGGGCTTCTGGCTGGCCCTGCTCCTCATGCTGCTTTTCGGCATCCACTGGCCGGTGCTGCCCATCTCGGGCCTCACCTCCATGGATTACGACACCCTCTCGCCGCTCGGCAAAACCCTCGACCTGACCCGCCACCTCGTCCTGCCCATCTTCATCTATACCTTCGGGAGCCTCGCCGGCATGTCGCGGTTCATGCGCTCCTCCATGCTCGAAGTGCTGCGCCAGGACTACATCCTGACCGCCCGGGCCAAGGGCCTGCCCGAATACGTCGTCCTCTACAAGCACGCCCTGCGAAACGCCCTGCTCCCGGTCATCACCATCCTGGGGCTGTCCGTGCCGGGACTCATCGGCGGCTCGGTCATCATCGAATCCATCTTCGCCCTGCCGGGCCTGGGCCAGCTCTTCTACCAGTCGGTCATGTCCCGGGACTATCCGCTCATCATGGGCAATCTCGTCCTCGGCGCCGTCCTGACCCTGGCCGGCAACCTGCTGGCCGACCTTGGCTACGCCCTGGCCGATCCGCGCATCCGCCTGGGAGGCCGGGACCGTGCGTAAGGCCGTCTTCTCCCGCCTGCGCCGGCTGCTGCCCGGCCACGGCATGCTCGCGGCCGGACTTCTTCTCGTCGGCGGCATCTCCCTGGCCTCGCTTTTCGCACCGTACCTGACCGCCCTCGACCCCACGGCCCTGGACGTCAACGCCATCCTCACGCCGCCGGGAGCCCGGCATCTCCTCGGCACCGACGCCCTGGGCCGCGACGTGCTGGCGCGGCTTCTCTAC
Organism: Solidesulfovibrio sp.; assembly: GCF_029978005.1. Lineage (GTDB taxonomy): Bacteria > Desulfobacterota > Desulfovibrionia > Desulfovibrionales > Desulfovibrionaceae > Solidesulfovibrio. The sequence continues at coordinate 1,157 of NZ_JARKOZ010000008.1, forward strand.
GGAGGCCGGGTGTCGCTTTGGGTCGGGTTCGTGGCCGTGGGGCTGTCCGTGTCCATCGGCCTCTTCCTCGGCCTGTGCGCCGGCTATTTCGGCGGGCTCGTGGACGAGGGCATCATGCGCGGCGTAGACGTGATGCTGTGCTTCCCCTCGTTTTTCCTGATTCTCGCCGTCATCGCCTTTCTCACGCCGTCGCTGACGAACATCATGGTCGTCATCGGCCTGACCTCGTGGATGGGCGTGGCCCGGCTGGTGCGGGCCGAAACGCTGACGCTTCGCGGCCGCGAATTCGTCCTGGCCGCCCGGGTGTCGGGCATGGGCGTGCCGGGCATACTCTTTTACCACATCCTGCCCAACGCCGCCGCGCCGGTCCTGGTTTCGGCCACGCTCGGCGTCGCCGGCGCGATCCTCACGGAATCGTCCCTGAGCTTCCTGGGCCTTGGCGTCCAGCCCCCCATGCCGAGCTGGGGCAACATGCTCATGGAGGGCAAGGAAGTGCTGGAAGTCGCGCCGTGGCTGTCCATCTTTCCGGGCCTGGCCATTTTGTTCACCGTGCTCGGCTACAATCTCATCGGCGAAAGCCTGCGCGACATCCTGGACCCCAGGCTGCGGCAGTAGGGCGCGCATATGATCGAAGTATTGCGGATAAAAAACCTGGCGCTGATCGACGACCTGGAGCTGGAATTCGGCCCGGGCCTCAATGTGCTGACCGGCGAGACCGGCGCGGGCAAGAGCTTCATCGTCTCGGCCGTCAACTTCCTCACCGGCGAGAAGATGCACCCGGATCTGGTGCGCGCCGGCTGCGAAAAGGCCGTGGTCGAGGCGCTTTTCGTCCTGGGCGGCGAGGACCTGCTCCTGCGCCGGGAGCTGGCCGCGGGCACCGGCCGCAGCCGCATCTACGTGGGCGACGGCCTGGCCTCGCGCGAGACGCTGGCCGCCCTGCGGCCGAGGCTTTTGCTCCACGCCTCCCAGCACGGCCAGCAGCGCCTGCTCCAGCCCGGATTCCAGGCCGCCCTCCTCGACGGCTTCCTGGTCGATCCCGCGCCCCTGGAGGAGCGAAACCGGCTCGTACGCGAGCTGGCCGACCTCGGCGGGCGCATCCGCGAGCTCGACGCCAAGGCCGCCGCCTTGGAGGAGAAGCGCCAGTTCCTGGAGTTCCAGCACGCGGAGATCGAAAAGGTCGCGCCCCTGCCCGGCGAGGAGGAGGAGCTCGTGGGCAAACGGGCCGCCCTGGCCGAGGCGCGAAAGGCCGCCGAGGCGCTTTCCCGCGCCCGGGACGCCATCGAGCGCGAGCCCAAGGTCCTGGACGTGCTGGCCGACCTGCACCGCGAACTGCTCCACGCCGGCGCGATCTTTCCGGAATTCGCCGACGACGCCGAGGCCGTGGCCGCCTTCCGCCACCAGGTCAAGGACATGGCCGCCAGGCTTCGCAAAAAGCCCGCCGCCGCCGACGCCCCGGCCGACGCCGAGGCCGTGGAGAAGCGGCTCTTCGAGCTGGCCACCCTGCGCCGCAAGCTCAAAAAGACCCTGGCCGAGATCGTGGACATGGACGCCCAGATCAAGGCCAACCTGGATTTCCTCGACGCCTGCGCCCTGGACCGCAAGCAGCTGGCCCGCCAGGAAGAGGCGCTGGTCGCCGGGCTTTCCCAGGTGCTCGCGACCCTGGGCCAGGCCCGCCGCCAGGCCGCCGACGCCCTGTCCGCCGCCCTGGAGGACATCCTGCGCGGCCTGGGCTTTTCCAAGGACGTGCGCGTCATCTTCGAATTCTCCCCGGCTGAGGTCTATGCGCCCGTGGCCGCCCCGGGCGGGGCGCTCGTCGAGGAGCGGGCCCGCATCCTCTGGCGACCCAACCCCGGCCAGCCGCCCCAGCCCCTGGACAAGATCGCCTCGGGCGGCGAGCTGTCGCGGTTCCTGCTCGCCCTCATGTCGCTTTCCGCCGAGCCCGGCGGCCCCACGCTCATCTTCGACGAGATCGACGCCGGCATCGGCGGCCTGACGCTCGGCAGCGTCGGGGCCTACGTCAAAAAGCTCTCGCAAACCTCCCAGATCCTGCTCATCACCCACTGGCCCCAACTGGCCAGCCTGGCCGACCGGCATTTCCAGGTCCAGAAGACCGTGGAGAACGGCCAGACCAGCACGCGCTGCCGGCGGCTCGCCGGCCCGGACGTGGCTGCCGAACTCGCCCGTATGGCCGGCGGCGGCGAGGCCGGCTCGGAAATGGCCCGCCGCCTGCTGTGGGAAGGGGCGTAAGCGGAGGGCAGGGGCAGGGGAGAAGCCTCCGGCGGCCAGGAGGGGCCGGGGGCCCCTCCTGGACCACCCCGCTCTGGTTCGCTGCCCGCGCGACAGAGGGGAATGTCTTTGGGAGAGATGAGGCAAGGAAGCATGCTGCGCGTTGAAGGGCTTTGCCACGATTTCGGCGGCCGCCGGGTGCTGGCCGACGTGTCCCTCGGCCTGGACGAGGGGGGCTTCGCCTTTCTGACCGGCCCGTCGGGCTCGGGCAAGACCACCCTGCTGCGCCTGCTCCACGGGAGCCTGCCCCTGGGCCAGGGCGCGGCCGTCATCGCCGGCCACGACCTGGCCGCCGTGACCCCGCGCGACATCCACAAGCTCAGGCGCGACGTATCCATGGTCTTCCAGGATTTCCGCATCCTGCCGGACCGTTCGGTCTTCGAGAACGTGGCCTTGCCCCTGGTCGTGCGCGGCGCGCCCCGCGAGGTGCTGACGCGCCGGGTGGGCGCGGCGCTCGTCGCCCTGGAGCTCGACGCCGAGGCCGACCGTCCGGCGACGGAGCTTCCCGGCGGAGGGCTCCAACGCGTGGCCATCGCCCGGGCCGTGGTCGCCGGGCCCAGAATCATGCTGGCCGACGAGCCCACGGGCAACCTCGACGACGCCCTGTCGCTCAAGGTCCTCGGCATCCTGCGCCAGTTCGCCGCTCACGGCACGGCCGTGCTCATGGCCACCCACAGCCGCGACCTGGTGGCCGCCGCCCCGGACGCCACGGTCTTCCGTCTGCCCGGTCCCGGAGGCGCGGCGTGATCGGGCGGCTGCTCTTGGCCGCCTGCCGCGACGGCCTGCGCCGCCCCGGCCCCCTGCTGGCCGCCCTTCTGGGCGTGGCCGCCGTGCTTTACCTCGGCGGGCTCTTCGCCCTGGCCCACGTCAACCTGGAGGCGGCCCTGGCCAGGGACCAGGGCCGCGTGCGCTTCCAGGTCTACTGGAAGCCCGGGGCCGACCCCAGGCTCGTGGCCCGGCAGATGGACTGGATGCGCGCCCTGCCGGGGCTCGTCGACACCCGGGCCTTCGCCCCGGACCAGGCGCTCGCCGTCATGACCCAGTCCCTGGGGCCGGGCGTCGATCTTTCCGCCCTGGCCGGCAAGAACCCCCTGCCCTACACCATGCTGCTCACCTTCCGCCCGCCCGTGGCCGACGAAGGCTTCGCCCGCGACGTCCACGACCGGCTGCGCGACGTGGAGGGCGTGGCCGAAGTCCATTACGACCCGCGCGAAATGGACGCGGCCGCGGCGCTCGGCCTCCTGGCCCGGCGCGCCGCCCTGCCCCTGGCCGGCCTCTTGACGCTCCTCGTCGGCCTCGTCGTGGCCGGCATGGTGCGCCTGACACTCCTGCAGCGCCGTGACGAACTGGAGATCCTGCGCCTGGTCGGCGCTTCGGAGGGCTACATCCGCCTGCCCTTCGTGGCCGAGGCCGGGCTCACGGGCATGGCCGGGGCCGGGCTCGCCCTGGTCCTGCTCAAAGGCACCCAGCTGGCCCTGGTCGCCGCCCTGGACGTGCCGCCGCTTTTCTTGCGCCTGACCTTTCTGCCGCCGCTTCTGTCCCTGGCCGCCGTCGTGGCCGCCGGAGCCATCGCCGCCCTGGCGGGGCTGGCCGCCGCCATGGAGTCGCGCGCCTGATGCCGCAAATCCCCGCCGTCGTCCTGGCCGCCCACGGCTCCCGCCATCCCGGGGCCATGGCCGCCCTGGACGCCTTCAAGGAACGCCTTGCCCGCGACCTGCCCGGCGCAGCCGTGGAGATCGCCCGCACGGTCGGGCGCAAGCACGGCGGCCGGCACGATTTCGGCGGGGCGCGGCGCGTGCCCGACGTGCTGGCGGGACTTGCCGCCTCTGGTGCGACGCGGCTGGCCGTGCAGTCGCTGCACGTGGTGCCGGGCGAGGAGTACCACGAGATGCTGGCGGGCCTCGGCCGGTTCCTGGAGGCCGAGGGGGCGGGGCTCACGGTGTCGGTCGGCGCGCCGCTTCTGGCCAGCCTCGCCGACGTGGACCGCGTGGCCGAGGCGCTTCTGGCCGGGCTGCCGCCCGAGCGCCGGCCCGACGAGGCCGTGGTGGTCATGGGCCACGGCGCGCCGCCGCCCGGAGCCGGCTTCTACGAGGCCCTGGCCGAGCGGCTCGGCCGCCTCGATCCCCTGGCCCGTTTCGGCGTCATGCCCCGGGAAAAGGGCGCGCCCTGCCCGGACATCGGCCGCATCCGCGACGCCCTGATCCGGGAGGGCGCTCGCGCGGCCTGGCTCCTGCCCTTTTTCACCGTGGCCGGAGCCCACGCCTGTTGCGACCTGGCCGGCGACGGCCCGGCCTCCTGGCGCGGCGTCCTGGAAGCGGCCGGCATCCGTTGCCGACCGCTGCTCTCCGGGCTCATCGAGCAACCGGCCATGGCCGCCCTCTGGCGCGAACACCTGAACGCGGCCCTGGCCCGTTTATTGTGACCCTCCCCTACGAGGAGGTCCGGGGGGCATCATGCCCCCCGGCGGGGCCCGGGGCGCCGCCCCGGTCTTTTCCTCCGTCCGCCTCGCGCATTGACGCCGTCCGGCCCTTGTGAAAATATTGACCGGATTACGCGCGTGGGCGCGCGGCCAAAACTCCGCCCGAGGACTCCCCCATGAACTGGCCCCACAAGGATCTTCTCGACGTATCCCAGCTCTCCCGGGAAGACGTGGACGTGGTCATGCGCACCGCCGCCTCTTTCCGGGAAATCAACGCCCGACCCGTCAAGAAGGTTCCCACGCTCAAAGGCAAGAGCGTGGTCCTTTTTTTCGCCGAGCCGAGCACCCGCACCAAGACCTCCTTCGACATCGCCGGCAAGCGCCTCTCCGCCGACACCTTCGGCCTGGCCAAGACCGGCAGCTCGCTGCAAAAAGGCGAGACCCTCAAGGACACCGTGCGCACCCTGGAGGCCATGAACCCCGACGCCATCGTCATGCGCCACGCCTCCTCCGGCGCGGCGGACTTCGTGGCCAAGCGCGTGGGCTGCGCCGTGATAAACGCCGGCGACGGCTGGCACGCCCACCCCACCCAGGCCCTGCTCGACCTGTTCACCCTGCTCGAGGTCTGGGACACCCTGGCCGGCAAGACCGTGGTCATCCTCGGCGACGTGGCCCACAGCCGCGTGGCCCGGTCCAACTGCCGCCTGCTCCCCATGCTCGGGGCCAGGGTGCGCATCTGCGCCCCGCGCACGCTCCTGCCCAAGGACGCCCAGGCGCTGGACGCCGAAATCTTTCACGACCCGGACAAGGCCCTGGCCGGAGCAGACGCCGTCATGTGCCTGCGCCTGCAGCTCGAACGCCAGGAAGCGGGACTGCTCCCCGACCTGCGGGAATACGCCCGCCGCTTCTGCCTGACCCCGGACCGCCTGGCCTTGGCCAATCCCGGAGCCAAGGTGCTCCACCCCGGCCCCATCAACCGGGGCGTGGAGATCGCCTCGGACCTGGCCGACGCCGGCAACTCGCTCATCCTCGACCAGGTATCCTCGGGCGTGGCCGTGCGCATGGCCATCCTCTACCTGCACATCACCCGCAAGGACCAAGGGGGGCAGGCATGACCGCACAAGCCCTGGCCGTGACCAACGTCCGCGTGCCCGGCCGCGACGACGCGTGCGACCTGCTCACCGCCGACGGCAAGGTCGTCGAGCTTTCACCCCACGACCCCAAGGCCGACCGCCCCGATTTCCGACGCATCGACGGACGCGGCCTCGTCCTCATGCCGGCCCTGACCGACGCCCACGCCCACATGCGCGAGCCCGGCCAGGAATGGAAGGAGGACATCGCCTCCGGCCTGGCCGCCGCCGCCGCGGGCGGATTTTCCAACATCATGTGCATGGCCAACACCGACCCGGTCAACGACCACGGGGCCATCACCCGCTTCATGCTGCGCCGGGCCAAGGACGCCCACCCGCACGGTCCCAGGCTCTTCCCCATCGGCGCGCTCACCGTGGGCCTTCGCGGCCGCGAACTCGCGCCCATGGCCGAACTGCTCGAAGCCGGCTGCGTGGCCTTCTCCAACGACGGCGAGCCCGTGGCCGATACCGAAATCTTCCGCCGGGCCATGGAATACGCCGCCGACCTCGCCCCGGTCATCGACCACTGCGAGGACCCGTTCATGGCCAAGGGCTCCGGGGCCAACGAAGGGGCCATGAGCGCGCGCCTGGGCCTGCGCGGCCAGCCCGACGCCGCCGAGGCCATCCAGGTCGCCCGCGACATCCTGCTGGCCGAATACCTGAACGTTCCCGTCCACCTGGCCCACGTCTCCTGCCGCCGGGCCGTGGAACTCATAGCCGCGGCCAAAAAACGCGGCGCGCCCGTCACGGCCGAGACCTGCCCGCACTACCTGCTCATGACCGACGCGGCGCTGCTGGGTTACGACACCATGGCCAAGGTCAACCCGCCGCTGCGCACCGACGCCGACCGCCTGGCCCTCATCGACGCCCTGCGCGAAGGCGTGGTCGACATCCTGGCCACGGACCACGCCCCCCACGCCTCCCACGAGAAGGAAACCCCCTTCGAGGACGCCAAAAACGGCATCTCGGGCCTGGACACCGCCCTGGCCTCGCTGTGGGAACTTGTGCGCCAGGGCCGGCTGACCCCCGCCGACATCGTCACCCGCTTCGCCTGGCGGCCGGCCGAAATCTTCAAGCTGCCCGTCAACCGCTTCGCCCCGGGCGATCCGGCCGACTTTCTGCTCTTCGATCCCGACGACTCCTGGGTCGTCACCCCCGAGTCCCTGCGCTCCAAGGGCAAGAACACGCCGCTTTTGGGCCAGCCGCTCACCGGCCGCGTGGTCCTGACCGTGGTCGAAGGCGTCGTGGTCCACGACCTCTCGGCCCCCGGAGCCTGACCCAACCCCGCGACGACCCGCAAACGACCCCGGAGGACATCCATGGCGCAACCCTTCAAGGACGCCACCGCCATCTGCAAAACCATCATGCGCAACGGCTACGACGCCTACGTCGTCAACGCCGTGCTGCAGGAAAAAGCCCTGGACCCGGCCGCGCCCGAACTCGACCTGGCCACCGACGCGCCCCTGGCCGAACTGCAAAAGCTCTTCCCGGACACCGAAGCCGTGTCCGCCGGCGGAGCCTACGCCCGGGTCCTGAGCGGCGGCACACTCTTCCACTTCCACCCGGCCGACACCGCCGACGCCTCCCACCCCGAGGAGACCGTGGCCCGGCTCACCAGCCGCCTCATCGCCCGCCTGGACGCCCTGGGCATTCTGCCGCCCCACCAGGCCTGCCCCTACCTGCCACACCAGTTCGACGACCACGACGGCTTCGCCGACCTGGCCTCGGGCGAAGTGCGCCTCAAGGGCATCCCCGACGAATGCATCCGCCAGAACTACCTGCGCGCCGTGCGCGCCCTGCGCTTCTCGGCCAACTACAACATCCCGGTCGAGGCCAACACCTTCATGGCCATCCTGCGCGCCTCGCGCCGCATCCTCGACTACGTGTCCGTCAAGGACGTCATGGACGAATGGCGCAAGGTCGAGGCCGAAAACATGGCCACCTTCGTGGAACTGCTCTACGACACCATGATCCTGCACTGGTTCCTGCCGGAAGTGGCCACGCTGGCCCGCATCAAGCAGAAAACCGAGGAAGGCGTCGAATACACCCTCTTCGAGCAGACGCTGGCCGTCATGCGCCACTACCCCGAGGAGCTGCCCTACGACTGGTACGGCACGCTGGCCTGCCTGTTCCACGACGTGGGCAAGCTCCATACCGCCGAATACGCCGGCGGCGACCTGCACTTCTACCAGCACCACCAAGTCGGGGCGAAAGTCGCCCGCAAGATCCTCTCGCGCCTGGGCTTCCCGCCCGACGAAACCGACCTCGTCTGCAGCCTCGTGCGCAACCACATGCGCTTCCACTTCATGCTCACCGACCGGGGCATCCGCCGCTTCAAGGCCCTGGACCAATACCCGCGCCTGATCGAAATGGCCCGCGCCGACATCAAGGCCGTCAGCGGCACCTACAAGGAATTCAACCACAACATGAAAATGCTCGAGCGCACGGCCACGCCCGAGGAAATGCTCGAACCGCTTTTAAACGGCGCGCAGATCATGCAACTGCTCGGCCTCAAGCCCGGTCCCGCCGTGGGCCTCATCCGCGACGCGCTGCTCAAGGCGCAGATCTCCGGCGACGTCACCAGCCTGGCCGAGGCGGAAGGATTCGTGCGGGCGTACTGGGACAAGCAGGGGCTGCATTAGCGTATAGCGTATTAGGAATGGGGCTCTGCCCCAGGCCCCGCCAGGAGGGGGTGACCCCCTCCTGGACCTCCCCGACGGGTGCGGGTGGAGGTTGGGTCGGGAACGGCAGGCGGCGAGGCGACGGTCGTTGTGGTCCGGGAAATGGGCCGGGCGACGCAGGCCGCAAAGCC
>NZ_JARKOZ010000021.1 GCF_029978005.1 Solidesulfovibrio sp.
ATGACGGCCCGGCACAGGGTGTAGACGTCCTTCCACTCCTGGTCCGGCAGGTCCAGGAACACGTTCACGCGGTCCGCGCGGTAGTCGGCATAGGCCGTGGCCGCGGGCTTGGCCGCGGGCATGGGCGGGGCCGTGGGCGGCACGAGCATGAGGGAGGCGATGAGCCCCACGCCGAGCAGGCCGCACACCGGCGGCGGCAGCGGCTCCAGGATGAGCCCCAGGATGACCGCCATGAAGATGGCGAAGTATTCCCAGGCATTGGCGCTCAGGCCTTGGGGCACGGGCAGTACCCAGATGATGAGGCCGACCAACAAGGGGATGATGTACCTCAGAGACTTCTTCATGATCCGGCTCCGTTGGGAATGTCGTAGGTTGACTCTCCGTGCGACGCGGAAGGCGAGACCAAGGCAGTGCGATTCTCATGAAGGCCGTCTTGTCGGCCCGGGCCTGCGGACGGGCATGGCCGGGCGCAGCTTCTCCTTTCGGCGCGGCATGTTCGCGCGGCGCTCTCAGCGTTGGTGCACGGCCACCTCGAGGCCGTAGCCCTGGAGCAGCTCGGCGGCCAGGGTGGCGTCTGATCCCGCCAGGTCCCCCAGGGGATAGTCGCGGCCCAGGGCCGCGTACTTGGAGCGCCCGTAGGCGTGGTAGGGCATGATCTCCACCAGGGGGAAACGCAGCCCGCGCAGGAAGGTTCCGAGCCCCTCGAGGCTCTGCGCGTCGTCGTTGACGCCCGGGACGAGCGGCACCCGGATGATCGTCGGAAAGCCCCGGGCGCTGAGCCTCGCGGCGTTGTCCAGGATCACGGCGTTGTCCACGCCGGTGGCCTTCCGGTGGGCGGCGGCGTCCACCTGCTTGATGTCCAGGAGGATCAGGTCGAGGTGCGGCAGCAGGGCCTCCAGGGTCGCCCAGGGGGCGAAGCCGCTGGTGTCCAGGCAGGTGTGGTAGCCCAGGCCGTCGTGGAGCACGTAGAGCAAGGCGCCGAGGAATTCCGGCTGGGCCAGGGCCTCGCCCCCGCCCACGGTGATCCCCCCGCCGCTTTGGGCGTAGATGCGCCAGTCCTCCTGCACGATCCGGCAGACCGCGTCCACGGTCATGACCTCGCCGCTGCGGATCCGGGCCTCGTACAGGCAGGCGGCGACGCAGGTCCCGCAGGCCCGGCAAAGGTCTTGCCGCACGACCAGGGCGTCTTTTTCCAGAGCCAGCGCCCCTTCGGGACAGGCCTCCAGACACGCGCCGCATTGGCGGCACAGATCCCGGAAATACAGGATCTGCGGCCTGGGGTCCTGGGACTCCGGGTTGCTGCACCAGGCGCAGGACAAAGGGCAGCCCTTCAGGAAAACCGTGGAGCGCACCCCGGGGCCGTCGTGCACGCAGTAGCGCTGGATGTCGAAGACCCGGCCCGTGGTCGCGGACTCCGCCTGCGACGCCGTCATCTCAGGCCCCGCCTTTCCCGGGGCGCACCACGATGCCGGTCTCGCCGCAGTCGATGACGAGCTCACCGAGGCGCTTTCGCAGCAACGGGTCGATGAGCACCTCGATGCCGTCCACGTGCACGACTTCCTCGCCGGGTTCGGCCTCCTCGGCCAGGCTCACGCCGAGCTGGATCTTGGCGCTGCAGCAGCCGCCGAGCGACAGCTGGGCGACGCGCAGCTTGTCCTCGCCGGAACTTTCCATGAAGGCGACTATCTTCTCTCGGGCCTGGGGAGTGATGATCATGGCGCATCCTTTTGCATCGGCCGGGACCGTCGGCGTTTCGCCCTGGCCCCGGCCGGTCGGGGGTCGTTACATGGCGTGTTCGGTACGGGCGATGATCTCGTCCTGCACGCCCTTGTGCAGGCGGGTGTAGTAGGCGCTGAATCCCGCCACGCGCACGGTGAGGCCCTTGTGGTCCTCGGGCTTGGCCTGGGCCTCGCGCAGGGTGTTGGAGCTGACCACGTTGAACTGGATGTGGGAGCCGTCCATGTCCATGTAGGACTTGATCAGGGACAGCAGCTTGCGCGCCCCGGCGATGCCGGCCACCGAGGACGGGTGGAACTTCATGTTGAAGTGGTTGGAGCCGAAGCGCACGGTGTCGATGGCCTTGGCCGCCGAGCCGAGCAGGGCCATGGGGCCGTTTTTGTCCGTGCCGGGCGTGGCCGAGACGCTGCCGTCGGTGAGCGGCGTGCCCTTCTTGTGGCCATTGGGCAGCGCGCCGGTGAGCATGCCGAAGTAGTTGTGGATGGAGAGGGAGTAGGCTTCGATGTTGGCCATGTGCCTGCCGTAGAAGCTCTCCCCGGAGGCCTGGTACCGGTCCATGGAGGAGTCGTAGACGCGGCGCACCAGCCGGTCCATTTCCGGATCCCCATTGCCGTGCTTGGGAGCGCCGAGGCACAGCTGGCGGATCTCCTCGAAGCCCTCGAAATCGGCGGCCAGGGCCTCACGCAGCCGGGCCATGGTCAAAAGCCCGGCGTCGTAGACGAGGTGCTTGACCGCGGCCAGGGCGTTGGCCGCGTCGATGCCGGCCGTGCTGATGGAATAGTAGAGGTAGAAGCGGGGGCCGCCCTCGTACTCGTGCCGGCCGCTGTCCAGGCAGCCGCCGTACATGGTGGAGCGCAGGGGGCCGGGCACCGTGTCGCCCAGGGCCTTGTTGGAGATGGAGCCGTAGGGCCGGGCCTTGCGGAACATATGGCCGATCTGCGCCTCGAAGGCGGCGTAGAAGTCCTCGAAGGAGGCCATGGCGTCCGGATCGCCGGTGGCCGCGCCCACCCGCTTCTCGGTCATGGGGTCGAAGCCGTCGTTGAGGGCCAGCTCCACCATCTTGGCCAGGTTGAAGGTGCCCACCTCGCGGATGAAGGCCGTCTGGCCGGCCACGCCCGTGCCCACGCAGCTCAGGTTGGCGCAGTTGCGCGCGTCCTTGAGGGTGATGCCGCAGGGGGCGTGTCGGGCGAGCAGGCGTTCCATCACGATGCGGTTATTCAGCCACTGGGGCTGGCCCAGGCCGGTGCGCTCCAGCTCCACGGCCTTGAGCAGGAAGTCCTCCTTGAGCTTGTCGTGGTAGAGGATGGTCAAGGTGGGCTGGATGTTGCGCATGTCGATCTGGGTGTCCAGGAGCAGGTAGTCGAGTTCGGCCGTGGCGTCGCCGCCCTGGGCGTCGAGGCCGCCCAGGCTGATGGTGTGCCCGGTGTGGCCGGAGACGATGCGCGCGTAGGAAAGGCCCTGGTAGTAGCCGAATTCCAGGATCTTCACGAACAGGCACTTGAGCCAGGCGATGGCCTCAAGCTTGGTCAGACCGTTTTCGCCCTTGTCCTTCTGGTAGTAGGGTTCCAGGAACTGGCCCAGGCGGCCGGGGGAGGAGCCGCAGCCGGCCTGCTCGATCTGGATGCCGAGGTGCAGGAACCACCAGGCCTGCACCGACTCGCGGAAGTTGCGGGGGGGATTTTCCGGCACGTGGCGGCAGACCGCGGCGATCTCGGCCAACTCGGCGGCCCGGACCGGATCGGCCTCCTTGGCGGCCATGCTCTCGGCCAGGGCGGCGTAGCGGTTGGCCAGGTGCACCAGGGCCCGCATGGAAATCAGCGAGGCCCGGTAGAAATTGATTTTGGAGCTGGTCTCCACGGTCACGGGCGTGGACTTGAGGGTGGCCTCCACCTCGGCGATGACCGCCCCCAGGCCCTTGTCGATGAAGGTGGCGTAGTCCACGTTGCCCGAGCCCACGGTCACGGTGGTGCCGTCCCAGAACAGGCCGGCCTTGATGTCGTCGGCGGGGTCGTAGTCGTGCATCTGGCGGGACAGCGAGCGGGCCTTGAAGGTGGCGCTGCGGGTCTTGAAGAACTTGGCGGCCTCGACCATCAACTTCTGTTCCTCTTCGGAAATGTTCACCTCGCCGAGGTGGCTCATCATGGCCTGGTTCATTTCCTTGAGGATCCACTGCGAATCCCATTCGGGGTAGACGTACACGCCGGCGTGGTGGCCGGTGACCGTGCCCACAATGGGGTTGCTGTCGATGAAGATCTTCTTGTTGCGCAAGAGCTTGTCGAAAAATAGCGCCCGCAGGACGATGGTCGGCTCGTAATCGAACTCCTTGTAGGCCTCGAGGAGATAGGTGAGCCGCTGCGTGTCCACGGTCTGGGGGGCGTTGAGCAAAAACTCCTTCATCTCGGCGGCGGCTGCCAGGCAGCGTTCCATCTGCAACGCGCGGGAAAGCGGCGCGGCATCCGTTCCATTTCCTGCGTCGACGACGGGTCCTGAAGAGGTTTTCTCCTGCAGCGATTCTTCAGCCGTTCCCATGTTTCGCTCCTTGTGTTGGCGCATTTCGTACACGTCGTGCACAGTATTACTTTCTCCATATTGGTCTTATGGATTTTTCCCTGGCTGTGCTTTTCTTCTGGAGTTGCAATGCCTGTGCCACACATTTCATACTTGCAATATATTGATATAATTTACCTTATTCAGAAAAACCTGAGCCGGCCTGGACGAACCATCTCATCCATGAGATTGTTTTCTCGTTCCTGAAATACTGCCCCCAAGGGAGAAAACACATGGCCGAGGCCGCCCGCTGCAAGTTCGCCCTGGTCGTGCACTCCACGGAAGTCGTGCGAAAAGTCCTGGAATGCACCAAGTTCCTCAACGAAACCATCCACACCCGGGTCATCTCCTTCGACGAGGGCGAGCGGGTGGCCAGGGAGCTCCTGGATCGGGGCTACGAGGTCATCCTGTGCCACGGCGGCACCGGCGAGAGCATCCTGCGGGCCATCGGCCACTCGGTGGTCCTCATCCAGAAGACCGACGTGGACGTGATCCGGGCCCTGTCCCGGGCCAGGGCCCTGGCCAGCGAGGTGGCCATCACCGTGCACGCCAACGAGTTCAGGGACCTGGACTTCATGCAGGACATTCTCGGCATGCGCATCCGCGAGATCCGCTACGCCACCAAGGAGGAGCTCATCGACGGGGTCGAGGAGGCCTATCGCCAGGGCATCCGCTGCGTCATCGGCGGCGGCGTGAGCCGGACCTCCATCGAGGCCCGGGGCGGCCGGGGGCTCATCATCGAGCCCAACACCCACAGCATTCTGCAAGCCATCCAGCAGGCCCGGGTCATGGCCCAAGCCAAGCGGGAGGAATCCAAAAACCGCCAGCAGCTCATCGCCATCCTCAAGCTGCTCGGCGAAGGCGTCGTCTTCATCGACACCGACAAGAACATCGTCTTCAGCAACGCCAAGGCCAGGCAGTACCTGCGGCTTTCCCGCAAGGCCCAGGCTCCGGACCAGTTGCCCCGGCACTTCGGGGCTCTGTTCCTCGACGCCGTCCTGGTCGACGGCCAGCCCCGGCTCAACGCCGTGGTGACCGTCAACGGCGCCGAACTGGTGGTCAACGCCCTGCCCGTGTCCATCAACTCCCAGCTGCGCGGGGCGGTGGCCATGTTCCGGGACACGGCCTCGATCTACGACATGAGCAACCTGCTCCACGAGGAGCTGCGCCAGCGCGGCCTCACCTCGAGCCACACCCTGGCGGACATCAAGGGCGAAAGCCCGGCCATGACCAGGCTCGCGGCCCGGATCGAGCGCTTCGCCCGGACCTGCTCCTCCATCCTCATCCACGGCGAGACCGGGGTCGGCAAGGAGCTCGTGGCCCATGCCGTGCACGAACGCAGCGCGCGAAAGGACAAGGCCTTCGTGGCCATCAACTGCTCCGCCCTGCCCGAGACGCTCCTGGAGAGCGAGCTGTTCGGCTACGAGGAAGGCGCCTTCACCGGGGCCAGGCGCGGGGGCAAGGTCGGACTGTTCGAGCTGGCCAACCACGGCACGATCTTTCTGGACGAGATCGGCGACGTCAGCCACGGCCTGCAACTGCGCCTGCTGCGGGTGCTCGAGGCCAAGGAGCTCATGCGCCTGGGCGGGGACAGGATCATCCCCGTGGACGTGCGCATCATCAGCGCCTCCCACCGCGACCTCATGGCCCTGGCCCGGGAGGGGACGTTCCGCATGGACCTCTTCTTCCGCCTGGCCGTGCTGCGCCTGCAGGTGCCGCCCCTGCGCCAGCGCCTGGAGGACATCCCCCTGCTCGTCGCGGACCTGCTGCGGCGAAACGGCCTGGGCCCGGGCGACCTGACCCCGGCCATGCTCGCGGCCATGCGCGGCTACGCCTGGCCCGGGAACATCCGCGAGCTCCTGTCCTTTTTCGAGAGCTACCTGGTGCTGCTGGACGAAAAGCGCGTGGACGAGGAGCTCTTTCTGGAACTTTTCCGGGAACGGGCCATGCCGGCCCCGGGCGGGGACGACCGGGAGCAGGCCGACGGGACCCTGAAGGAGCAACTGCGCCATTGCCAGGAGCGCATCGTCGCCTCGACCCTGGAGCAAAGCGGCATGAACAAGCGGCTGGCCGCCCAACGCCTCGGCGTCAGCTACAACACCCTCTGGCGCTTCCTGTCCGGCAGGGACGCCCCGGACCGGGAGGGCTGACGCCCGCGCCGGCCGCCGCGCCCGGCCGTGGCGGCGTCGCCGCCGCGAGGGACATGCCGGACCGGGCGGGCGCGCGAAGGAAAGGACGCCGGCCCGGCCCCGCAGGCCCTCCCCGAGGCAAGGCCGGGAGGAACTCCGGCCCCACGGCGGCCGGCTACAGGAACAGGCTCGCCCCCACCACCAGGATGAGCATGAGCACGATGTTCCGGAAAAGCGCCGGGTTGACCCGCTTGTTGATGCGGTTGCCGAGGTTGCTGCTCAGGTAGATGACCGGAGCCATGGCCAGGATCAGAAGGTTGGACTCCATGTTCAGGATGCCGAGCTGCATGTAGGCCGCCAGCTTCACCAGGTTGCTGATGGCGAAGAGCAGGATCATGGTCGCCGTGAAGCAGCGCTTGTCCATCTTGCGGCCGGCGAAGTACATGGACCAGACCAACCCGCCCGCGTGGGCCAGCACCGTGGCCACCCCGCCCAGGGCCCCGATGCAGATCGAGGAGGCGATGCCGCCGCCGACCCGGGACTCCCTGGCCGCGGCCAGCAGCCCGGCGTCCCGGAGCAGGTGGTACAGGGCGAAGGCCACGGCGAAGCCGCCGATGCCGAGCTTGAAGATGTCGGCCGGAATGGCCTGGATGCAGTAGCTGCCGAGGGCGATGCCGACGGTCGCGGCCAGGACCACGCGCAGGATCTCCCGCCAGTCGCCCCACTCCCTCCAGTAGTTGCGCAGGCCCATGATGTCCGAGGCCAGCATGGCCGGCGCGCCGAGCCCGAGCGCGATCTTGGGCGGAAAGGCCAGGGCCAGCACGGGCAGCAGGAAGATGCCCGAGCCCACGGCGGCGCTGTTCTTGATGACGGAAGAGGCGGCCACGGCCACGCACAACACGGCGATCTGATACGGTTCCATGCGGTCCTCCCGACAACGGCGAAGGCGACGGCCAACGGCCGGCCGGAGGACCGCCGGGCCTCCCTTTTCGGGGAGGCCCGGCGGCGCCGCCGGCCGGCCGACGGGAGCCCGGACTCAGTGTTCCGGCTTGCCCGATCCTTTCCTGGGTTTGATTTCCACGAGATACAGGGCGACGGTCAGCAGCGCGATGCCGAGGATCACCTCGCCGGGGAAGGCGTAGTCCGCCATCCACTTGAGCTGCTTGAGCCCCGTAAGCGACTGGGGGGAAACGAGCATCCACGCGCCGGCGAGAAAGAGGATCCAGCCGAGGATCTTGCGCATTTACACCACCTCCTTCACAGGCACGGCCATGGGGTGGACGACCTCCTTGGCCGACTCCAGCAGATGCCCGAAGTGGTCCTGGAGGAACGCGCCGATCACGCCGTCGTCGGTGGTATTGCCGGCCGTGCTGAACATCGGGATCAGGCCGCTGAACACGGCCACGAAGGTCGTGACGTAGGTGGCCTGGTCGGGGACGCCCAGGAGCACGGCGATGATGGGCGACATGAAGTAGCCCGCGCCGCCGGGGATGCCCGGCGACTCCAGGCCAAGGATCATGACCGGCGGGATCATCATGATGATCTCGGTCAGGGAGATGGGGATGTTGAGGAGCTGGGACACGATGATGGTCACGATGAGCACGGACATGGTGCTGCAGTTCTTGTTGAGCACCGTGCCGAAGACGATGGAGACCTCGGCGATGTCCTCCTTGAGCCCGAGGTCCTGCTCGGCCGAGATGATGTTCACGGCCAGGGTGTCGTAGGAGCCGCCGGTGCCGAAGCCCGTGGGCCAGACCGCGCCGTAGTAGGACAGGATCTGCTTCCAGGTGCGCTTGGTCAGCAGGCGGCACGCAAACATCATGCACACGACCCAGATGCAGGTGGTGAGCATGACCCAGAGCACGCCCTGGCCGTAGAGCGCCATGCCCTTGGCGCCGAACTTCATGGGGATGCCGATGGCCAGACAGCCGATCATGATCGGGTAGTACCAGAGCAGCTTCTTGAAGAACCACAGGATGCCGTCGCCGATGGCCACGAAGCCGTAGGCGATGCGGTGCAGGCGCTCGAACTTGGCGCTGAGCCAACCCACGAACATGGCCCCGACCAGGGCCTGGAGCAGCGGCTGCTGGGTCAGGATGTTGGCGAAGGTCTCGCCGATCTGGGTGACCCAGGCCAGTGGGCCGGGCACCTCGACCCCGGGCAGGGTGAAGGGCACGGTCGCGAACAGCGCGATCCAGCCCGTGACGTAGAGCAGCGAGATGAGGCCCATGACCAGGTACATGGTGAAGATAAGCCCGAACATCTTGCCGGCCTTGTCCTTGTGAAAGAGCATGAGCTTGGCCATGGCCGCGCTCAGGAGGTTGAAGATCAGGAAGGCGGCGAAGGTGACGATGGTCTTGGGGAAGTAGGTGCCGCTGACGAAAAGCATGTTCACGGCTTCGTGATGCGGGAAGCTGAAGCCGAGCGCCAGGCCGACCACCAGGAATCCGACAACGCGTATGGGCAGTGGTATCTTTCCTAGATAATGCAGGGTGAATGCCATAAGCCCTCCATTTACGGTTGTTGCATTGACGCCTGTGAAGACCACCCCGGCCGCGCAGGGGCGAAGGACGCCCCTGGCCGGGATGCGCGACGCCTCGCGGGGCGGCGCGCGCCCTACACGCCGAGTTTTTCGTAGATCCCGGGAAGACGCGTGAGGGCCTCGACCTTGACCTCTTCGTAGAGGTTGCGGCCATGGCTATCCATGGCCACGGTCAGGGGGCCGAAGTTCTTGACCCTAAACCGGTAGAGGGCCTCGGGGTGGAGGTGCTCCCAGTAGACCTCCTCGATCGCCTCGATCTGCTGGGTTTCCAGGGCCGCCGCCCCGCCGACGATGGCCAGGTAGACCGCGCCGTGCTTTTGCATCGCCTTCAGGCTGCCCTCGAGGAGCCCGCCCTTGCCGATGATGGCGCGCACGCCGTACTTGCCGATCAGATCGGGCGAAAACCGCTCCATGCGCGTGCTGGTGGTGGTGCCGACGCAGATTTTCTCCCAGCGCCCGTCCACCTTGCGCAGGCTCGGGGCGGTGTGGATGCAGGGCGCGCCGGCCAGGCTCACGGGCGGCTCGTGGCCCTGGTCGAACATGTAGATCTGGGTCAGGTCGCGGATGCCGAAGAGCAGGCCGTCGAAGGTGACGATGTCCCCGGCGCGCAACTGGCGGATGTCTTCCTCGGAAAACGGGGAATTGAGGTGGAATGTCGCCATGGCGTGGTTCTCCTTTAGTAGCCGTAGGCGACCGCGCCGTCGGGGCTGATGACGGCCCTGGAGCGGCGGGCCGGCCAGCACTGGGTGTTCACGGCCACGGGGTTCTGGGTGATGTGGGTGTAGGCGGTCTCGATGTGCACGCCGAGGGTGGAGACGTCGCCGCCAAGGCCCATGGGACCGCGGCCGGTGGCGTTTATGGCCTCCTCCAGCTCCTCCTCCATGGCCGCCACCTGGGGATCGGGGTTGCGGCTGCCCACCGGGCGCATGATGGCGTCCTTGGCCAGCTTCATGACCAGGTCCGCCGTGCCGCCGATGCCGACGCCGATGACGCCCGGCGGGCAGGGGTTGGCCCCGGACTCGACCACCGTGTCCAAGACGAACTTCTTGAGGGCCTTGATGCCGTGGGCCGGGTAGAACATCTGCATGCGGCTCATGTTCTCCGAGCCCGACCCCTTGGGAGCCATGAGGATGTCCAGGGTGTCGGTGTCCCCGGCGAAGTCGAAGTAGATGACCGGCAGGCCCGGTCCCACCGAGGTCTGGGGATTGACCCGGGTCAGGGGATGGGTGGAGCTGCTGCGGAAGGGGAATTCCTGGGTGGCCCGCTTGGCCCCTTCGTGGAGCCGGGACTTGATGGCGAAGCCGTCCCAGGCGAATCCCGAGCCGATCTTGACCTTGTAGATGGGCAGGCCGGTATCCTGGCAGATCAGGGTCTTTTCCCGGTCCGCGATGTCGATGGCCTTGAACATGGCCTCGAAGACCGCCTTGGCCGTGGGATTGGTCTCCCGGGCCTGGGCCTTGCGCAGGGCCTGGCGCACGTCTGGGGGCAGGTCGCACAGCGCCCGGATGTAGAGCTGCTTGGCCGCCTCTTCCACGATGGAATAATCGAACTGACGCATCCCTCGTAGCCTCCTTTATTGTTGGGAATTCATCGCGACGGGCTGACGGGCCCCGTTTCGACCGTTGTCGGTCCCCGCCTGGGCGGAACCGCTTTTGAGGACGTCCTGGCCGCTGAGAAGCCGGACCGGGTGCTTGCCGAAGTCCAGGGCCAGGATGAAGTCGGCCAGCGCCCGGAGATCGGCCTCGGGCAGGTCGTATTTGGGCATGATGGACGTGGCGCTCACGGCCTGCGGGTTCTTGACGTAGTCGGCCAGGGAGGCCTGGGTCCGGTGCTTGGCCGTCATGTTGGCCATGTCCGGGCCGGTCCTGTGGCCGCCCTTGCCGTCGATCTGGTGGCAGTAGGCGCACTCCCGGTCGGCATAGAGGAAAAGGCCCCGCTTCTCGGACGCGGTCAGCGCGCGGTCGGGCACGGGGATGACCTTGCCGTAGGGGCGCACGCCCTCGAAGCCCATGAGCGTCAGGTAGACGATGGCGATGACGCAGGTGACGCCGACCCCGGTGCACAGGGGCTGGTTGGCCAGGCCCCGCAGCCGGCCCTTGCCGAGAAACGGCACGACGAAGAGGAGCGTGACGCCGAGAAACGGCACCGCCAGGCTGCCCACGACCTCCCAGGCCCCGGAGAAGTAGGTCAGGAGCTGGAACAGCCACATGTAGTACCACTCGGGCCGGGGCAGATAGGACTCGATGAGGGTGCCGGCGATCTCCTCCTTGACCACCCCGCTGCACACGGACAGGAGAAGGATGACGCAGAACACCCCGGCGAACACCAGGGCGCTGCGGAAGGTGTGCTCGGGATAGAAGCGGTACGGGCCGGCCTGGGCCGGGGCCTTGGCCGCGCCCGGATGCTCGGCCATGCCGTGCAGGCGGATCAGGTAGATGTGGGCCACGACGAGCACGGCCAAAACGGCCGGCAGGAACAGGGTGTGGATGGCGTAGAAGCGCGTCAGCGTCAGGCCCGACACGACCTCGCCGCCGAGCAGCGCCCGGGTGAGGACGTCGCCCACCACCGGAATGTCCCTGGGGATGTTGGAGCTGACCACCGTGGCCCAGTAGGCCTTCATGTCCCAGGGCAGGAGGTAGCCGGTGAAGCCGAGTCCCAGGGTGACCAGGAGCAGGCACACGCCGACGATCCAGGTGCCCTCGCGCGGGGCCTTGTAGGAGCCGGAGAAGAAGCAGTGCGCGAGGTGCAGGCACACGGCCAGGACCATGGCCCCGGCCCCCCAGTGGTGGATGCCGCGCAACAGCGCCCCCATGGGCACGTCGCGCATGATGAAGTCCACGGTCTGGTAGGCCTTGTCCGGGGACGGGTTGTAGTACATGGCCAGGAAGGCCCCGGAGACGACCAGGACCAGGAACAGCAGGGCGCACAGGCTGCCGAGCGTGGCCGACCAGCCCGTGCCGGCCGGCAGTTCCTTGTACAGAAACGGGCGCAGGCGCTCGTTCCAACCGATGCGGTCAAGCACGGTGCGCAACATTTCAGCCCACCTCCACGAAGAGTTGATCGCCCTCCAGGCGGAAGGCGTAGCGGTCCAGGGGGCGCGGCGGCGGACCGGCCACGACGTTGCCGTCGCGATCGAAGGTGCCGCCGTGGCAGGCGCACAGGAACCGGCCCGACAGGGCGTCCCAGCGCACGATGCAGCCGAGGTGCGTGCAGCTCGATTTGAAGCAGACGAGGCTCTCGCCGAGACGGGAGACGAGGACCGGCGCGGCGACCGGCTGGACGTAGGGGCCGGTCTTGAGCTCGTAGCGCAGCATGAGCGTGGTGATTTCGCCCTTGGGGATCTCCGACAGCTTGCCGAGCGGCGCCCACTGTTTCTGGCTTTTGGCCAGGGTCGGGCCCACGGCCACGCCCGTGGCGATGCCGCCGAGGACCAGGGCCGTGCCGAGGCCGATCACGCCCACGCCCACCTGGCGCAGGAAGGTCCGGCGGTCCACGGCCGAGGCGGCGTGGCGGCAAGCCTCGGGAGCGGCCTGGCCGCACGCCCCGGGAGCGGGCTGGGCCGTCGCCGGGGGGGCGTGCCTGGCCGCCGTCGGCGGCGCGGCTTCGTGCTCCCTGGGACTCGGCGCGGGCTTCGGCTCGCTGCGGGCGTGCTTGAGGGCCAGGCGCTGGATGTACTTGATGGCCCGGGTGCCGCTGATGTTTTTGGGGCAGACCTCGGTGCAGTTGAACTCGGTGCGGCAGCTGTAGCAGGAGGCGAGCGCCCGCTCGAGGCGCGGCTCGAACAGGGCGTCGCGGCTGTCGGCCAGCAGGGTGAAGGCCCTATTGAGGGCGGCCGGGCCGGCGTAGCCCTCGTGGTGGCGGCACATGGTGCAGCTCGACACGCAGCAGCCGCAGGCGATGCACTCCGTGGACAGGCCGATGTCCAGGCGTTCCCTGGAGTCCGGCCGGATCTGGGCCGGCTCGGCGTCCGCTCCCTTCGGCTCGAAGAAGGGCAGCGTCTCCTCGAACTTCTTGAAGAAGGCCTCCATGTCCACCACCAGGTCCTTGACGACCGGGAAGTGGTTGAGCGGCCGGATGGTGATCTCCTTGCCCGGGGGCAGCTGGGAGACGTTGGTCTTGCAGGCCAGGCCCTCCACGCCGTTAATGACCATGCCGCAGGAGCCGCACATGTTCACGCGGCAGGCGTAGCGGAAGGCCAGGCTCGGGTCCTGCTCGCGCTGCAGGCGCAGCAGCACGTCCAGGATGGTGGTCGTGGTCTCGTTTTCGATTTGCAGGGAAAATGCGTCGAAGTGCCCGCTGCCGCCCTTTTCGGGGTCGTAGCGGAAGATGCGCACGGTTCTTATGCTCATGGCCGTCCCCCGCTAGTAGGTCGAGAACCAGATGATGCCCATGACCACGAGGCCAAGGCCGGCCAGCCCCCAGACGAGGGCGCGCTGGTATTTGACGTCGACCAGGTTGAAGTCGAGCAGGATGACCCGCAGGCCCAGGGTGGCGTGGAAGGCGACGGCGAGCAGCAGCAGCAGCTGGACGAACGGTTTGTAGGTCAGGGTCATGTGCAGGGCCAGGAACACGATGATGGCCAGGGCCGAGATGCGTTGCCACAACCAGGCCCACATGCCGATTTTCGTGTTCTCGCGGCGGCCGGGATCCAGCTCGCCCCACTGCAACGGCTTGCGGCATTCGATCGACACGTTCCGTTCCATTTGCCTTTCTCCTTTGGATTCCAGACGCTGAAAGCCTCGGCCTTCCGTCCTTATTTCTTGTAGCTCTGGCACGCTTCCACCGACTTGTGCTTGAAGGCCACGGCCGTCTTCTCCATCCGGGGCAGACCGTCCTCCCCGCGACGCAGGAGGATGTTGAACAGGCCGTAGTCGTCGCGCTGCTTGGGGAAATCGGTGCGGAAGTGGGCCCCGCGCGTCTCGTCGCGCTGCCTGGCCGAGGCGGCCACCATGCGGGAGACGTCGATCATGCTGCGCAGGTCCAGGGCGACGGCGAACATCATGTTGTAGGGCCGCCCGCCCGTGACCCGGAGCGCGTCCACGGCTTCGGCCAGGCGCTCGATCTCCGTCGCGGCGGCGTCCAGGTCCTCGGCGTTGCGGGCCACGCCGACCTTGTTCCAGTTGAGTTCCTGGAGCTCCCGGCGCACCTCGAAGGGATTGACGCCCTTGTCGCGCACCAGCGGCCGGGTGAGCCGGTCCACGAGCTCCTCGACCTGGCCGCGCCGGGTCTCCTTGCGGGCAAGCTCGCTTCCGGTCAGGAACGCGCCCACGGACTTGCCGGCTTGCCGGCCGTAGACGCAGGAGTCGCAGATGCCGTTGCCGCCCAGGCGGTTGGCCCCGTGCACGCCGCCCGCGTCCTCGCCGGCCACGAACAGCTTTTCCAGAGAGGCCCGGCAGCCGGTGTCGATCACCGCGCCGCCCATGAAGAAGTGGGCCGAGGGCGAGACCGGCACCCGGGCCCGGGCCAGGTCGTAGTGGAACTGGCGGCAGCGCTCGGCCATGCCCGGGAAGTTTCGCAGCACGAAGTCCGCGCCCAGATGGGAGGCGTCGATGTGCACCCCGCCCTCGGGGCAGGCCCGGCCCTGCATCATCTCCAGGTAGGAGGAGCGGCTGACCACGTCCCGGGTGGCCCGCTCGGCCACGTCGGGCGCGTATTGCAGCATGTAGCGCTCGCCCTTGCCGTTGAAGAGGTGGGCCCCGGCCCCGCGCAGGCCCTCCTCCAGGAGCGCCCCGGCCACCACGCTGCCCGGCACGATGAGCCCGGTGGGGTGGAACTGGAGCATCTCCATGTCCTTCATGAGGGCCCCGGCCCGGTAGAGCATGCCCAGGCCGTCCACGGTCTTCTCCGGGCCGGGGGCATGGAAGCGGTAATGGGTGGGCCCGCCGCCGGTGCCGACCATGGTGGCGGCGGCCTCGGCCACCAGGAACTCGCCCCGCCGGATGTCCAGCAGGAGCGCTCCCGTGACCACCTGGCCGGACGCGTCGAGCAGGAGTTCCAGGGCCCGCACCTCCTCCAGCACCCGGATGCGCCGCTTCATGACCTGCTCGGCCATGCGGCTGACGATCTCGATGCCGGTCAGGTCGCCCTTGTGCACCGTGCGGTCGAAGGACTGGCCGGCGAAGGGCTTCTGGTGGATGGTGCCGTCGGGGTTGCGGTCGAAGAAGCAGCCGGACACGGTCTCCAGTTCCTTGACCGTGGGCGTGGCCTGCTCGACCAGGGTCAGGGCCAGGTCCTGGTCGTTGATGTACTGCCCCCCTTTCAGGGTATCCATGAGGTGTTTTTCGTGCGAATCCTTGGGATTGAGGACGACGTTGAAGCCGCCCTGAACCATGCGGCTGCAACCGCCCTTGCCGGCGATGGCTTTTGTGACGATGAGAATGTCGAGATTAGGGTTCTTGTCGTGGGCGTAGATGGCGCAATTCATTGACGCCGCCCCCATACCTATGATCAGTAAATCCGCCGTTACCTTCTGGACCATGGTTTTTCCTTCCATTGGCGTTCGTCCATCTTGGGGATTTCCCCACTGTCCTGCGTCGTTGCACCGGCGTCTGGGCGTTTAGCAAATGGCATGCCCGGGCATGTCAATGTCAACCTATTGATATTAAAGGATTCATTATTCAAGAAAGGGCTTCCGGCCGGCGCGGCGAATCAATATCCGGCCATCGACCCAATATTGGGCCGTCCCTGGCGACGCGCCCGGAGGCCGGGCCAGCGGCGCTTTCCTTGCTTGCCGGAAAGGAAGCGTCCCGGCGCGGGGCCAGGCGGCCCACAGTTGGGCCCTTGGGCGCGACAGCGTCGGCGCGGCCGGGGGAAAGGCCGGGAAAGGTCTTTTTTTACGCCGGGGTCCGCTCTTTTTTTTCGGCCCCGCAGGCGGGGATCGGCTTCCCGGCAAGCGGCGGGGCCCGGCCCGGAGGCCGGGGCACGGATCGTGCAAAGGTTGGACGCAAAACCAGAAGGGACGCGCCGGCGCGGACGGGACGCGCCCCCGGGCGAGTTGCCTCTAATGATCTTGCCGTGTAGGGATTTTTAAAGAAGATATGATTGTGAATTTCTGCCGGGGAAATCCATGGCGCACAAAGGCATCTCTTCAAGCGGCGACGGCGCGCAAGAACTCCTGGACATCGAGCCGAAGAAAGCGACCTGGGACTCGGAGACCCGCTACAAGCTCCTGCTCGACGTCAACAATTCCATCGTCAACCAGAACACCAGAGAGAAGCTTTTTTGGGGGCTGACCCGGGAATTGCGGCGCATCGTCGACTACGACCGGTTCAGCATCAGCATCTACGATCCGGAAAACAACGTGCTCAACTGGTTCGCCGCCGCCGACGGCATCTCCGTCAAGAGCATGGACGGCAGCTCGCGCTCCATCGACAAGGGGCCGGTGGCCCGCTCGGTCATCACCACCCTGCGGCCGCTGCTCATTCCGGACATGGCCGAATACAGGCACTGGCACACCATCCGCCAGATGATGGCCGAGGGCCTGACCGCCACCATGGCCTTTCCCCTCATCGTGCGAAACGCGCCCGTGGGCTCCATCAACTTCTCCTTCCGGAAAAAGCCGGACAACCTCGCGGAGCTGGCCGGCTTTCTGACCGAGCTTTCGGGCCAGGTCGCCCTGGCCGTGGACAACATGCTCTCCCATTCGCGGCTGGTGGCCCTCAACGCCGACCTGGAGCAGCAGCGCGACTACCTGCTGCGCGACGTGGACCCGCAGTACGACCCGGACAATTTCTACTACTCGAGCCCGGTCATGAGCGAGATCATGCGCCAGGTGGACATCGTGGCCGACAGCGACGTCAGCGTGCTGCTCACCGGCGAGACGGGCACGGGCAAGGACTACATCGCCCGCTACATCCACCACCGCAGCCGCCGCCGCAACGCCATGTTCGTCAAGGTCAACTGCCCGGCCCTGTCGCCGAGCCTGTTCGAAAGCGAGCTCTTCGGCCACGCCAAGGGGGCCTTCACCGGGGCCAACGCCAAGCGCGTGGGCCGCTTCGAGATGGCGAACGGCGGCACCCTGTTCCTCGACGAGATCGGCGAGCTGCCCATGCAGCTGCAAGCCAAGCTGCTGCACGTGCTCCAGGACCGGCGCTTCGAGCGCGTGGGCGAGAGCCAGTCCCTCAAGGTGGACTTCCGGGTCCTGGCCGCCACTAACAGCGAGCTGGAACAGGCCATCCAGACCAGGCATTTCCGCTCCGACCTGTACTACCGGCTCAACACCGTTTCCTTCAACATTCCGCCGCTTCGCGAACGCGCCGAGGAGATCGTGCCCCTGGTGCGCCGCCTCGTCGAGGCCCAGTCCCGGGCGCTGCACCGCGCCCCGCCCATCCTCTCGGCCGAGGTGCTGGCGCTTTTGCGCCGCCACCCCTGGCCCGGCAACGTCCGGGAGCTGCGCAACATCCTCAATCGCATGATCATCATCTACAGCGGCAGGAACGTGACCCGCCGCAACCTGGAGCCCCTGCTCAACGTCAAGCAGCACGAGGTTCCGTCCTCGACCGGGCCCCTCACCATGGCCGAGGTCGAGCGGGCCCACCTGATCAAGGTCCTGACCCTGACCAAGGGGCGGCTCAGCGGCAAGCAAGGAGCCGCCGCCGTCCTCGGCATGCCCAAGTCCACCCTCCAGTACAGGCTGCGCAAACACGGATTGACGCTTCGGGATTATTCCGGCCAGCGCGGCGGCCCCTGAAAGGATGCATATCTTTATAGGAATATGACTATTCCAGGATGGCGCCCGCGAAATTCGTCTGAACGGATGTCGGGAACGCGCCACGGGCCGGCGAACGGGGCCATGGCCCCGGGACAGGGAGGAAGCAGCAATGAGCGGTCGCAATGACGGAATGCCGGGCGACCCCTGGCCCGGACAAGGCCGGTGCCTGGGGGGATTCTGCGTGGATTCGCCGCTGTCGGCCGAACTGGTGGTCGCCGCGGCCGAGGCCGAAGGGACGCCCGTGGCCCTGTGCCTGGGCCCGGACCAGGCCGGACGCCCTCCCCTGCCCGCCGTGCGCCGGATCGTGTTCGAGCTGGCGCGCCAGGCCGCAGTGCCGGCGACGGTCGTGTACACGGGAGTCCGCGACCTGGGCGGGGTCGCGAACTCCCTGGACCTCGGCTGCGCCGCCATCGACTTCGACGGCTCGGCCCTGCCTTTCGAACGCAACGTCTCCCTGACCGCCGAGGCGGTGCGTCTGGCCGCCGGCACCGCCTGCCGGGTCTGGGGAGAGATCGGCGCGTTCGGCGACTTCGGCCGGGACGACCACGGCCACTGCCTCTACTACGACTATGCCGAACGCTTCGTCTGCGACACCGCAGTGGCCGGGCTGTCCATCGCCCTGCCCTCGAGCGACGGCGCGACCTCGGGCCAGGAGCGCCACCGCCTGGCCACGCTTCGGCGTCGCCTGGCCTGCGACCTGTCCCTGCACGACGCCAGCCTGCTTTCCTCCGAGGAGATCAGCGGCTTCGTGGACATCGGCCTGGCCCGGCTCACCTTTTCGCGCGGCCAGGCCCCGCCCTTTACCGGCCGCCCCCTGCCGGGCGCGAGCGCCTACGAGCAGCGCATCAACGCCATCCGTCTCCGGCTGCGCCTTTTAAGCCGGGCCGGCCTCGCCGGCGTCCCGGCCTGTCCAACGCCCGCCGGCCCCGAACGGCCCCGGCGGAAATCCTAAAGGAATCACCCATGCCCTACCCCCTGCGCCTGCTGTCCGAAGCCGGCCAAGCCGTGCTTACGGCCCACGGCGTCCCGTCCGTGGCCGCGGCCTCGGTCATGGACGTCCTGGTCGCGGCCGAAGCCCGCGGCTTTTCCTCCCACGGCCTGCTGCGCCTGCCCAGGATCGTGGCCGGCATCGTCTCCGGAGCCATCGTCCCGGCGGCCGAGCCGTCCATCGACTTCGCCTCCCGCTGCTGCCTGCGCGTAAACGGCAGGCAGGCCCCCGGGCCCTACGCCGCCCGGCTGACCATGAACGCGGTCGTTTCCTGGGCCAAGACCGACGGGCTGTGCCTGGCCTCGGCTTCGGGCATGTCCCACTTCGGCTTCGGCGGCTATTACGCGGACATGGCCGCGGCCGAGGGCCTGGTGGGCCTGGTCCTTTGCAACACCCAGCCCGCGGCCGGCCCCTTCGGCGGGCAAAGCAAAGTGCTGGGCACCAACCCCATCTCCTTTTCCTGCCCGACCGGCGAGCCGGGCGGCGTCCCCCTCAGCCTGGACATGGCCACCACGGCCGCGGCCCGAGGACTCCTCCTGTCCCACAAGCTGCGAAGCGAGCCGCTGCCCCCGGACATCGCCGCCGGCCCGGACGGCGGCATGACCACCGACCCCGACGAGGCCCTGGCGGGCTTCCTGCTGCCCCTTGGCGGAGCCTTCGGCTTCAAGGGCACGGGCCTGGCGCTCATGGTGGACATCCTCAGCGGCGCGCTTTCCGGCGCGGCCACGGGGCTTCGGGTCAAGGGCACCCTCGACGCCGAAACGCCCTGCACCGCCGGCTTCCTGTTTCTGGCCCTGGACCCGGCCTTTTTCTGCGGCAGGGAGCGGTTCCTGGCCGAGGTGGACCGGCTCGTGGCCGACATGCGGGGTGCCGGTCCAGACGTGCGCCTGCCCGGAGAACGGGGCCATGCCCGGGCCAAGCGGGCGGCCCGGGAGGGGGTGGAGCTGCCCCAGGCCCTGGTCGCGCGCCTGCGCGCCCTGGAGGCCGAGGCCGGGGTGTGCGTCCTGTCGCGGTCCGGCGACGCTTCGTGAGGTCTTCATGAGTCTCGGCGCCGTATTGGCCATCCTCGCCGGCTCCCTGGCCGGCGCGTTCGTGTCCGGGGTCTCGGGCTTCGCCTTCGGGCTGGTGGCCCTTTCCTTCTGGGCCTGGCGGCTCGACCCGCTGCTGCTTGGCCCCATGGTCGTCTTCGGCTCCATCGTCACCCAGGCCACCTCGCTTTCGGCCATCTGGGGCCGCCTGGACTGGCCCCGCCTGCGGCCGTTCCTGGTCGGCGGCGTGGCCGGGGTGCCTTGCGGGGTCATGCTGCTCGGGGTCATGGACATCCGGGTCTTCAAGGCGGCGGTGGGCGTGGTGCTCGTGGCCTACAGCGCCTACCTGCTGCTGGCCCGGACCCGGGCGGGCGTCCGTTTCGGCGGCGGGCTGGCCGACGGCGCGGCCGGCTTCGTCGGCGGGGTCATGGGCGGGCTGGCCGGGCTCAACGGCCCCGCGCCCGTTTTGTGGTGCATGGTGCGGGGCTGGGACAAGGACGTGCAGCGCTCCGTGGTCCAGTCCTACATCCTGGCCATCCAGATCGTCACCTTCCTCGGCTACGCCGTGGCCGGCAAGCTCACCCGGCCCACCTTCGAGGCCTTCGGCCTGATGCTGCCGGCGGTGCTGGTTTCGGCCTGGATCGGGGTGCGGGTCTGCGAGCGGATAAGCGAATGCCTTTTCCGGCGGCTGGTCCTCGTGCTGCTCTTCTTCTCCGGCGCGGCCCTGCTGGCGGGGTCCCTGAGCGGCGTCTAGCGCCCGCCTTCCTGTCCTCGGCCAAAAAGAAGGGCCCCGCTTCCGTCCAAGCGGGGCCCTGGGTGCCTACGGTCGCACGGTCGTGGGGCGTGTGTCCGTCAAGCGCTTTCGTAGTGGGGGACGCAGCCCGCCCGGGCCGACGCGCGGCCTTGCCGCAGGCCCCGTCGTCCCGCCTCCTCTTCTCTCACATTCCCCGGCGACCCCAGGGAACACGCCGACGCCTCGGCGCGCCTCCCCCTTAGCAACAGGCATGCCTTTCGATATCTGCTGGCAACTTACTGAAATAAAACATTATTCCAAAAACAGCCCAACCGCCTGAGCCCGTATGGAAACGACTATTGGGCAGGCGGACCACTATTGGGCCGCCGCCCCACGGGGGAGAGGCCGGCGCGCAGCCCTGGCTGGAGCCGCTTCGTCCGGGTCGGGGACGGCGCAAGAACCAATATTGGGCACAATGTTTCCATTGGCCGCGCGCAAACCCCGTCCCGGGGCGGCCGCAAGGCTCCGGCCGAGACGACGGCCGCCGGCCGGGCAAGGGGAACGAACACGCCGGGAGGAAGCAGGGGCGCAGTTCGGGAGTGCGGGCCCTTCCGCCGGACGGCCGCGAATCGCCGCCGCCGGGGAGGCATGGAACAGGAGTTGCTAAACGGCTGGACGCCGTGGAGTGGCCGCAGCGGCATGCCCGCGCCGTTTCTTGCCTGCAAGACACGGCGCGGCGCATCGGAAACGGAAGATCGGCCCGCCTGCGTCCCTTGCACCGCAACGCCCGGAGGAAGCATGAAAAAGCCGTTGCTGCGCAGCATCAACAGCGTCATGACCCTGCTGTTGAGCCTCGTTTTGATCGCGGCCGTCCTCTCCCTGGTCCTCTACGTCTCCCACACTTCCTATGAAGACATGGTCGCCGTCCAGACCCAAAACATGGCCGGCTCCTGCCGCAACGTCATCGAGAACATCAACGAACTCCTAGACGCCAACCTGGCCCTGACCAGGTCCCTGGCCATGGAGGACCGGGTCGTGGCCGCCCTGTCGGGCAAGCCCGCCGACCTGGACGCCTTCGTGGCCGGCCAGTTCAAGGTCCACCCCGGTCTGGACTCCCTGGTCGTCCTCGACGCCGCGGGAGCGCCCGTGGCCGTCGCCGTCAAGGGCAAGGCCGCGGCGGGCAAGGGCCTGCCCGGGGCCGGCTGCCTCAAGGAGGCCCTGGCCGGGCGGGACTGCCTCGGCGAAGAGGTGGAGCGCTCCCCCCTCACCGAGGACTACGTCCTGGCCCTGGCCGCGCCGGTGCGCGACCCGGCCTCGGGCCGAGTCCTCGGCGCGGTGCTGGCGGGCATCGACTGGGACCGCTTCCGGGCCAGGTACATCTCGCCGATCAAGGTCGGGCAGTCGGGCTACGCCTTCCTCTTCGACGCCCACAAGCGGCTCATCGCCCACCCCCAGGCCAAGCTCATGCTCGACGACCGCAGCGACAAGGCCAACGTGCAGGAGGCCTTCGCCAAAAGGCAGGGCGTCTATCGCTACGCCTTCGAGGGTCACGACAAGGTGCAGGTCTACGACAATGTGGCCCGAAACGGCTGGATCATCTGCATCACGGCCGAGGAGGACGAGCTGGCGGCCCTGGCCGTGCGGCAGCGCACGGTGCTGCTGGCCATCGGCCTGGCCGCCTACGTCGCGCTCATGGCCGCCATCCTGTGCTTGGTGCGCTGGGGGGTGCTCGCGCCCCTGCGCTCGATCATGGCCTTCAGCGCCGCCGTGGCCGGCGGGGACTACAACGCCGCCCTGGACGGCCGCTTCCGCTTCGAGTTGCGCGAACTGGCCGAGAACATCCGGAAAATGACCCACGAGCTCAAGCTGCGCCTGGGCTTCGCCGACGGCGTGCTGCGCGGCTTCGCCATGCCGGCCTGCGTCGTGGGCACGGCCGGCGAGCTGCTTTTCGTCAACCGCCAGATGCTGCGGGTCCTGGGGCGGGCCGGCCAGCCCGAGGCGTTTCTGGGCCTGCAGGCGGGACAACTCTTCGGCGGCCAGGGCGGCGCGGCCCTGGCGGACGTCCTGGCCGCCGAGGAGGACAAGACCGTCGAATCCCTGGA
This sequence comes from Solidesulfovibrio sp., assembly GCF_029978005.1. GTDB lineage: Bacteria > Desulfobacterota > Desulfovibrionia > Desulfovibrionales > Desulfovibrionaceae > Solidesulfovibrio. The sequence goes on from NZ_JARKOZ010000021.1 coordinate 22,517, forward strand.
AACCCAGCTGCTCCTGCACGACGGCCGATCCCTGGTCGTCTCCCTCGACGCCGCGCCCATCCGCGACCTCGACGGCCGACGCCTCGGGGTCATCGTCACCCTGGTGGACCTGACCGAGGTGCTCGGCCAGAAAAGCCGGATCGAGGCCCAGCGGGACGCCATGGCCAAGGCGGCGGAAGTGGCCGAGACCATTTCCCTGCGTCTGTCCGTGGCCGCGGAACAGCTCTCGGCCCAGGTGGAAGAGGCGAGCCGTGGGGCCGAAAACCAGAAGGAGCGCCTGAGCGAGGCCGCCCTGGCCATCGTGAACCTCAAGGCCTCCATCGGCGACGTGGCCCAAAACGCGGGCAATGCCGCCCGAAACGCCGGCGAGGCCAGGGAAAAGGCCGGCACGGGCGAACAGGCCGTCGGCCACTCCACCCAGGCCTGTCGGCAGGTCGAGACCCACTCCGAGGTCATGAAGCAGCAGATCGAGCACTTAAGCCGCAAGGCCGTGGGCATCGGCTCCATCCTGCAGATCATCGAGGACATCGCCGACCAGACCAACCTGCTGGCGCTTAACGCCGCCATCGAGGCGGCCCGGGCCGGCGACGCCGGCCGGGGCTTCGCGGTCGTGGCCGACGAGGTGCGAAAGCTCGCGGAAAAGACCATGGGCGCGACCCAGGACGTGGGGACCAACATCGCGGACATCCAGGCCTCCATCGCCAAGGCCCTGGACCAGATGGCCGAGTCCGGCGCGCTGGTGTCGCGCACCGGCGCGCTGTCCACCGAATCCGGCCAGGTCCTTGGGGAGATCGTGCGCATCTCCGGCCAAAGCGCGGCGGAGATCCTCTCCATCGCCGCCGCGGCCGAGGAGCAGTCCGCGGCCAGCGAGCAGATCGCCCGCTCGGCCGAGGAAGCCAGCGCCATCGCCTCGCAGACGGCGGACAGCATGGTCCAGTCGGCCCAGGCCGTGGCCAACCTGTCCAGGATGGTCGGCGAGCTCAACGAGCTCATCAAGAGCATGCGGGACTGAGCCGGCTGCGGGCGCTGCCCTGCCCGGCAGGGCAGCGCCTTCGCCCGGGCGGGCAACGCGCCATGGTCGCCGCCCTCGATGCCACGGCGCGGCAGGCCACGGCGAGGCGTCGCCCCCCTCGCGCCCGCCGGCAACGGCCGAATTCCGCCTTTCTGTAATATGCTGAATAAATTAATTAAAATCTGAAACAACAGAACATGCCTCTATTTCCTCTTGCAAATTGTTCCACATACGTGGTGACTTTTGACCCAAAACAGCTTGGAGAGGGGTAAATTTTTCGCAAGGCTCTAACCTTTTGTTATGCCTGATTAGACATAGCAAAAACGACCCAGGCCATGCCCCTTGGTGGGCTCTCCCGGTTCCCTCCTGCCCGACCTGCCGGCTTCCCGCTCGAGGTCTTTCTCCCAACACTCCTGAATTACACACTTTCATTATTTGGATCGATAGTTGCTTTTCTTAACATAGGTCCATCCGGCGTCCGACCCGCCTGGGCTCCGGCCGGAACCAGGCAGGCGAGCCGATAGGGGACGCCTTGCCCAAGGAGGAGGAACGCATGGTCTTGCCGCACGCCCCGGCGGGACGGCCGCGACGCCGGCCGCCCGGCCCCGATCCCCCGATCCCCTTCCCCGGCGTCGCCTGACGCCGGGGCTCTCCGGTCCGCGCGGCGGCGGCCTTCGCGCCCCGGCCGCCGTCCCTTGGCACCGCATCGGCGGTGGGGCTTCGTTTTTGCCCGCGCCGCCCAAACCGCAAAGGAGCATCCGCATGAAACCGCGCCTCGACGAGTCCTACAAGCTCTTCATCGACGGGAGATGGGTCGGCAGCAGCTGCGGCAAGACCTTCACCACGACCAACCCCGCCACTGGCGAGGTCCTGGCCACCTGCGCCAACGCCTGCGGCTCCGACGTGGACATGGCCGTGGACGCCGCCTGGGCGGCCTTCCCGGCCTGGAAGAGGACCAGCCCCCAAGAGCGCGCCGCCATCCTCAACAGGATCGCGGACCTCATCGACGCCAACGCCGAGCACCTGGCCATGGTCGAGACCTGCGACAACGGCAAGCCCCTGCGCGAGACCAGGAACATCGACGTGCCCCTGTCCTCGGACCACTTCCGCTACTTCGCCTCGGTGGTGCGCACCGAGGAAGGCCGGGCGGCCATGATCGACGACCAGACCATGAGCATCATCCTGCGCGAGCCCATCGGCGTGGTCGGCCAGATCATTCCCTGGAACTTCCCCCTGCTCATGGCCGCCTGGAAGATCTCGCCGGCCCTGGCCTCGGGCAACTGCGTCGTCATAAAGCCCTCCATCGAGACGCCGCTGTCGCTTCTCGAGCTGACCAAGCTCATGGCGCAAGTGCTGCCGGCCGGCGTGGTCAACGTCATCACCGGCAAGGGCTCGCTTTCCGGCAACGCCATGCTGGAGCACGGCGGCTTCACCAAACTGGCCTTCACCGGCTCCACCGAGATCGGCTACACCGTGGCCGAATCCGCGGCCAAGCGACTCATCCCCGGCACGCTGGAACTCGGCGGCAAGTCGGCCAACATCTTCTTCCCGGACGCCCCCTGGGAAAAAGCCATCGAGGGCCTGCAGCTCGGCATCCTGCTCAACCAAGGACAGGTCTGCTGCGCCGGCTCCCGGGCCTTCATCCACGAAGACATCTACGACGCCTTCGTGGAAGAGGCGGTCAAGGCCTTCTCCGCCATCAAGGTCGGCCTGCCCTGGGAGGCGGACACGCAAATGGGATCCCAGATCAACGAACGCCAGTTGGAGAAGATCCTGGCCTACGTCCAGGTGGGCAAGGACGAGGGAGCCAAGGTGGCCGTGGGCGGCGAACGCCTCAACGGCAAGCTCGGCAAGGGCGCGTTCATGCGGCCCACGCTGCTCACCGACGTGACCAACGACATGCGCGTGGCCCGGGAGGAGATCTTCGGGCCGGTGGTGTGCGCCATCAAGTTCAAGGACGAGGACGAGGTCGTGGCCCAGGCCAACGACAACGAATACGGCCTCGGCGGCGCGGTCTGGACCAAGGACATCAACCGGGCGCTGCGCGTGGCCCGGGCCGTGGAGACCGGGCGCATGTGGGTCAACACCTACAACATCCTGCCCGCCCACGCCCCCTTCGGCGGCTACAAGAAGTCCGGCATCGGCCGCGAAAACCACCGCATGATGCTCGACCACTACACCCAAAGCAAAAACATCTTCATCAGCCTGTCCGAGGACAAGATCGGCCTGTACTGATCGCCCCCCCCCAAGGGCGGCCGTGTTCGCACGGCCGCCCGGCGCGCGAAGCACGAGGAGGCTTGCGATGATCACCAGGCATACCCCGGCCGAAGCCATCTTGAACATCCCCGGCGTCGTGGCCTACTGCATCGCCAAGGGGGTTTCGCCCTACTCCTGCTCCGGAGACTACGGCTTAAGCCTCGGCAGGCTCCTGACGCTTCGCGAAGTGGACGACCCGGACGGCTTCATCGCCGGGCTCAACAGGCTCGCCGCCAGGCGCAGGCCGCGCTGACGGCCCCTCGCGGGAAGGCTTCCCGCTATCGCCAAGGAGCACGCTTTCCATGACCGACACGATCCTGCGCAACCGTCGGCTCATCCCGGGCCAAACCAGCGGACTGGTCATCGAGGGCCGCACATCGCGGCCAAGGCCCGTCCCGGCAATTTCGTCATCCTGCGGGTGCACCCCCAGGGGGAGCGCATCCCGCTGACCATCGCCGATCGGCTCCTCGCCGGCTGACGCCCCACCCGCGCCAGGGCTTGGCGACGTCCGGCCGCCGCGCAGAAGCGAGGCCCCCCGCAACGTCCGAAGGGACCTCGACGACACGTCGTTTTGCAAGCAATACTTCGGTCGGCCGTTCACCAACCGGCAACACTTGATGGAGCGACTGTGCAAAAAGGCCGGGGTGAGGGAGTGCGGCTTCCACAGGACTGGATGCGTTGTTGGATGGACAATCGGAGGGGCCAAGCTCGAAAGGGCGTAAGCTCCTCCCTGTGGCACAAGACGCCGGTCGATTTGACCTCTTGTCAGGGGGAGGGATATGCACAAGGCACGCACCCCAGCAAAGACCTGCGCAGCTACTGAAGGGCTTGAATTTAATGGCACCATTCAATAAGTTTACCCTCGTTTCTTGCACGATGGTTCCAATGCGAGCACCCAAATAACGCCCATCCGATTTGGAAGGTCAGGATGACCCCCTCCCTCAAGACGAAACTGCATGTTACAACGGACAGTCGGTTTCTGCCCCTGCTTCAAGACAGCGTAAGGATATTGGCAGAGATTGGAGGATTATCCGGGCGAGACATACTCGCGCTTGAGCTGGCGACAGAAGAGGCTTTCTTGAACATTCGCGAGCACGCCTATCCTGACGGCACCGATGGTGGCGTCTTTGTGCATGGCGAAATTGCCGCTGACGAACTCAGACTTTCCTTTGGTGACGAAGGCTTGCCGTTCGATCCCACCCAATTTGAAAAGACGGCGCTTGAAACTGCCCCGGAGTCAACGGAAGGCCTCGGGTTGGGACTCAAGCTTATCCACCACGCGGTTGATGCGGTGCGCTGGATCAATCAGGGGAAACACGGGAAGGAGCTCCGCCTGGTCAAGCGTCTGCCCGGTAGCGGCGCCATCCAAGCCCCGCCCCCCCAGCCGATGGAAATGCCACGGGCCCCCATGCAACGGTACGCGATACGGCCGTTGCAACCGGACGACGCCTTGCCTGTCTCGCGGATGTTCTGGCTGGTCTATGGATACACCTACCGTTTCGAGCAGTTTTACCGGCCTGAAGGCTTGCTCGAACTGGTGCGGGACGGAAAACTCGTCAGCTATGTGGCTGTTGCGGAAAATGGCGAGGTGACGGGACACGCCGGGATGCTGCGTTCCGGCCAGGCGGCCATGGCTGAAATGGTCGCGCTGGCTGTATCGCCCTCCCATCGTGGGCGCGGGCTGCAAGCAGCGTTGACCGACGTCCTGGCTGCCAAGGCCCACGAAATGAACCTGTTCGGGCTGTCGTTCGGGGCCGTCACAAGCCATGCCATCAGCCAGCGGGAGGTGGCGAAGTTCGGCGCGCATCCCTGCGGGCTGGATTTGGCCACCATTTCCCCATTCGGTTTCAAGGGATTGGGGCTTGAGGACATGCCGCCACAACGTGAAACGTTCCTGCACTGTTTCAAGTATCTCGTCGATCCACCCCCTGCCTCCGTTCATGTCCCAGCCAGGCACAGGGAAATCATCGAGCGCATCTACGCGAACCTTCGACGGCCTTTGATCCCGGGCGAACCAGGGCGGCGCGGCATGCCTGGGCGTTATGCGGTTTCCTTCAACAAGATGGACAACAAGGGCATGATATCGGTCCAGGATGCCGACAGCCGACAGTGGCGGGAGATCCTGCGCGCCACCATCGACCTGATCGAAATCGCCGGAGCGGATCTGGTATGCCTCGACCTTCCCTTAATGCAGCCGGAAACCTCCCTGCTTTGTGAACAAGCCGAAAAGGCGGGATACCTTTTTGCAGGCATCTGGCCTCATGAAGCGGAAGATGGCGGCGACCTGCTTCGTCTGACGCGCCTTTCCACAACGATCGACTTTGACAGATTCCAGTTCTTCGACCCGTTTGCCCGTGAGATCGCGAATTATGTCGGCGCGGCAATGGAGCGGACCGGTGATGCCTCATCCGCCCTTTAGCGAACGGTCAGCGTGGTTGTGAACGAGTCCGCACAGACCACGACCCGACACTGCGGCCTCGGCCTCGAACAGACGCGGGACGCCCTGGAAGGGGTCATGGGAAGAAGAGGACCAGGGAAGGTGATCCCGTTCAAAACAAAAGAGGCAGTCGGGTCTAACCGGCTGCCTCCATATCCACCCGCCGTCTCCGACGGGCCAATCTAAGGGTGGGAGTTCGCGACTCCCTGATTTACTTGGCGTCCCCAAGGGGATTTGAACCCCTGTTAGCGGCGTGAGAGGCCGCCGTCCTAGGCCACTAGACGATGGGGACGGACGCTGCTGGTGGGCCGTGCTGGGCTCGAACCAGCGACTCTCTGCTTAAAAGGCAGATACTCTACCGTCTGAGTTAACGGCCCACACGGGAAGAATGCATTTATGCCCTTGCCGCCGTCCTGTCAATTTCTTTTTTAAAAACCGCAAAAAAAACCTCGCTCCCGGGCTTCCCAAACCCCGGGGGCCTGACTATAGCTGCGCCACCATGGACATCGCGCACCTCTGGCACTCCCTGTTGTGGCCCCTGCTCCGCCTGCTCGCTTCCCTGGCCCTGGGCCTGCTCGTGGCCAACCTCATCGAGGCCCTCAACTGGACCCGTTTCCTGGCCAGGCTGGCCGCCCCCGTCATCCGCCTGGGGCATCTCAAGGACGTGGTCGGCGCGAGCTTCTCCATGGCCTTCTTCTCGGGGCTGGCCGCCAACTCGCTCCTTGCCGAGGCCTACGCCGCCGGCAAGCTCACGGACAGGGAACTCGTCCTGGCCAACCTCTTCAACAGCCTGCCCACCTATTTCCTGCACCTGCCGCAGATGTTCTTCATCACCGTGCCCTTCCTCGGCCCGCGGCCTTCCCTCGTCTACGTCGGTCTCACCCTGCTCGCCGCCCTGCTGCGCACCGCCGCCATCCTGTGCTACGGCCGCATGCTTCTGCCGCCCCTGCCCGAGGGTTGCGTGGTCTGCCACCTCAAGGAGGACGGGTTTTCCTGGAAGAAGGCCGTGACCAAGGCGCTTACGCGCTTCAAGCGCCGCATCCGCTCCATGGTGCTTTTCACCGTTCCCATCTACATAGGCATCCACTATCTGGCCGTGCTCGGGGCCTTCGACGTCATGGAGAAGTGGCTTTCCCAGCACCTCTCCTTCCTGTCCTTCATGACGCCGCAGGCCGTGAGCATCGTCATGTTCCAGGTGGTGGCGGAATTCACCGCCGGCCTGGCCGCGGCCGGAGCCATGCTCGGGGCCGGCGACCTGAACACCCGGCAGGTGGTGCTGGCGCTTTTGATCGGCAACATCCTGTCCACGCCCATGCGGGCCTTCCGCCACCAGTTCCCGTATTACGCCGGCATCTTCTCGCCCAAAAACGCCGTGCGGCTCATCGTGCACAACCAGGCCCTGCGGGCGGCGAGCGTCCTGGCCGTGACCGTGGGCTACGGCCTGCTCGGCTGAGACGATGCCGGGATCGCCGCCCGGGGATTTCAGTAAAAAATTCTCTGCCGGCCAGCACATATTGGTTGTGTTTGTATCCCGTCCGTGTAAAATAAGACATTATCATCAACGCGCATGCTTTATTTTCGCCGCTTGGACCTGATGGAAGTCGATCCCCCAACCCGCCGATAAAGACCATGCCAAGACCGGAGCTACAGTACATGTCGAAGAAACTTTATGTTGGCAACCTGTCCTTCTCCTCCACGGAAGACGACGTCCGCGACCATTTCGCCCCCTACGGCGAAGTGATCAGCGTCAACCTCATCACCGACCGGGAAACCGGCCGTCTGCGCGGCTTCGGCTTCGTGGAGATGGATGACGCAGGCGCCAACGCCGCCATCCAGGCTCTGGACGGCAAGGAGCTGGGCGGACGCACCCTGAAGGTCAACGAGGCCCAGGAAAAACCCCGCTCCAGCGGCGGCGGCGGCGGTGGCCGTCGTGGCGGCGGCGGCGGTTACGGCGGCGGCGGCGGCCGCTGGTAGACCCTACTAACATCGGCTGGCGAACCTGACCACGTGCGCCCCGCGCATGCGCGGCACTGGGGTGTCGTGAAAGGATCGTCGTCGACCTCGACCAGCAAAGGCCGGGACTACAGTCCCGGCCTTTTTTCGTGCGGCGCGCCCGAGCCGGGCACAGCCAAGACGAACGCGGCCGCGTCCCCAGCCCAGGGACGCGGCCGCGGCGGGCCCCGCGCGAAATGCCCCGCCCTGGCGGGGCAGCGGAGCTAGAACTTGTAGGACAAGCCGAAGGCGGCCTTCCAGGTGTCCCCGTCACGGGACCGGCTGACCAGGCGATGCCCCCAGACGCTCTGCTGGAACTCGCCGTGAGCCCAGCCTGTCTCCACCACCGCGGCCAAGTTTTGGTAGATCATGTATTTCGTATCGAAGTTGACGCCGATGACGTGCTCGTCGACGGTCAGGTCGCGGCCCATCTGGAAGTAGGGATTGCTGCCCAGGACGTCGTTGAGCGAGCGGATGGCCCGGGCCGAGTTGGTGCCGCCCACGTAGGCGACCGTGAGACGGTGGGTCAGCCTCTCCACGAAGCTCATGTTGTCCAGGCTCGCCCCGAGGCCCCAGGAGCCCACCGGGCTCATGCCCACGTTGGAATCCTTGACCAGTTCCTGGCTGTCGTCGAACAGGAAGCCGTTGCCCGCACCCCAGTTGGGCCGCACCATGGGCATGCGCTCGGAGCCGTTCATGGTGGACTTGTCCTCCCCGGTGGACCACCAGCCGAAGACCTTGGGCGTGAGCACGTCCCAGCCCGTATATTCCGCGCCGAAGTCGAGAAACCAGCCTTCCCGGCGGTTCTTCTTGCGGTCGCTTTGCGCGCCGGCCCCGTAGATCACGTCGGCGTAGAACTTGACCGGATCCAGGGCGCTGACCTCGAAAGCGCCGCCGGCCCACCAGAAGGCGTTCTGGTCGTTTTCCCACAGGGCCGGGGCCAGGAGCGTCCCGGCCGACGCCAGGTTGTCGACATAATAGGACGAACCGTACTGGGAACTCTTGTTGGTGTAGTAGTTGGCGTTGCGGCCGGCCACGGCCACGGCGGCCCAGGGCGTGGCCGCAAAGCCGTCCACGGTCACGGGCAGGGCCAGGAAGTAGGCGTCGAGCTCGTCCGCGACTTGCGTGGTGGTCGGGTCGAAGGTGCGGTTGGTGTCGATGAGCCGCCCGAAGCCGGCCACGACCGAGAGCGTCTTGTCGTAGAGCGGGGACTTGACCACCAGGGCCGCCATGTTGTCGCCGAAGACCGGCGAAGCGTAGAAGAGCTTGCTGTGGGGCAGGTCCACCCGTTGCAGGCCGGCCGTGGCCGTGGCCTGGCAGCCCGGGACCTTGAACTGCAGGAAGGCCTGGTAGGGCATGACCGCCGCGCTCGGGTTGGCGGCGGTGAACGTGCCGTGGCCCCAGGTGTCCTCCACCTTGAGCGCCAGGCGAAACTTCACGGCCTCGCTGGCGATGAAGTCCGTGCGCACGCGGAAACGCTCCCAGATCTGGAAGCTCTCCTCGGTCTTGGTCCCCGCGCCCTTGTAGGCCGGAGAACCGGCCGAGGTCCAGGTGGCTGCGTTCCAGCCCGTGAAATTGCGATTGGAGTAATAGACGCCGTATACCAGGGCGTCGCCCACCATGCGCACTTCCGTGGCGGCGGCGGCCGCGGTGGCCAGCCCAAGGATTCCGACGAAGGCCATTGCCAGGACGAACAGTCTTTTCATGCTTTCTCCCTCACGCGTGTTGCATTGCCAGCCAAGGGCGCGTTGCCGATGCGGGGTCTTGGCTGTCCCCGGGGAGAAAGATTACAAAATGGTCATACTGACAGCAAAGCCGTTTTCCTTTTTGATAGTCAATCAATTCAGCGAACTAGATCTTTGCTTCCTGGCATGGCACGGACACGGCGTTTGCTGAAACCATGCCATGAATGAAATATATCATACTTGACAACCATGAAAAACAGATACTGAACATATCATGTCATTCAATACCTATATAATATGAAATAATGGCGGAGCAGCCTCTCGGAATATCTCAGACGATCCGTATAGGGAGTCTTTTCAACGTTCATTCCTTCTGTACTGAACAACTCAAATTTCTCCACAATACTCACCCCTCCTTTCTCAACACCTTGATCTTTCCCAACCCTTGCACCTCCACCCATGATCATCGACAAGGCTTGCCGCTGGGTCCCCACGGCATCGAACGCCCGCATTTCGGACTTTCCGTGACAGCCACGCCCTGAAAATGTGCTTTCATCCTCCCGGAATAACAGAACAAAGGAAACCACTGTCCCATTGCCCGGCCTCCTTGGATCGCGCTATCCTTTCCGGCATCCCGCGCGGCCAGGCCGCCGGAGCACGCCTCGACCAAGGAAACGCCCATGCGCCAGTCCGTCGTCCGCCTCGCCCTGTTCCTGGCCCTGCTCGCCGCCCTGGGCGTCCCCGGCCGGGCCGAAAGCCGGACCCTCACCGACATGGCCGGCCGCAAGGTCGCCCTGCCAGGCGCGCCGACGCGCGTCTACGCCCTGTCCCCGCCCGACGCCCTGCTCGTCTACGCCATCGATCCCTGCCTGCTGGCCGGCTGGAACTATCCGCCCTACCCGCCCACGGCCGGCTACCTGCCGCCATGCGCCCAAGACCTGCCCGTGCTCGGCGGCTTTTTCGGCAGAAACGAGACTCCGAACAAGGAAGCCATTCTGTCGGCCAAACCCCAGCTCGCGGTCAGCGGCTCCATGGCCAAGCCACACGAGGCCATAAACGCTTTTTTCAAGGAACACCGCATCCCGGTCCTGACCATCCAAAGCGAGACACCCGGGCAGTATCCGGCCGCCCTGCGCCTGCTCGGCGCGGCGCTTCACCGCCGGGAGCGGGCCGAGAAGCTCGCCGCCTGGGCCGACGACGCCCTGGAACAGGTGCGCCGGGGGCTGGCGGCCATCCCCCAGGACAAGCGCCCGACCGTCTACTACGCCGAGGGCGGGGACGGGCTCTACACCGACGGCGCGGACTCCTTCCACACCCTGGTCCTGACCCTGGCCGGCGGCGTCAACGTCCACGCCAGGCCGCAGACCGAGCGCTACGGCATGGACCGGGTGAGCATCGAGACCGTGGTCGGCTACGCGCCGCAGGTCATCCTGGCCCAGGACGCCAAGTGCCGCGACATGATCCTGTCCTCGCCGGCCTGGAGCGAGATCCCGGCGGTCAAGGCCGGCCGGGTGCTGCTTCTGCCGGACGCGCCCTTCGGCTGGTTCGACCGGCCGCCCTCGTTCATGCGGCTGTTGTGCCTCAAATGGCTGGCCAGCGCCCTTTATCCCGAGGTTTTCCCCTACGACATGGTCAAGGAAACCAAGGAGTTCTACAAACTTTTCCTGCAGGTCGAGCTGACAGACGAAGCGGCCGCCGCCCTGCTGCGCGGCGAAAGGCCCGCCGCGCCCTGACCCGCCTTCTCCGGAAGTTCCAAGATCAAGGAGTTGTCATGAGCGAATCGACCTTCGACCGGGAATTCTACGTCTACGACGCCAACCACCGCTTCGCCGCCATGTACCCGCTGCTGGCCCGCCAGATCGTGGAGGACCTGGGCGTTTCCGAAGGCGTGTGCCTGGACGTGGGCACGGGCAGCGCCGCGGTCATCATCGAGCTGGCCAAGATCACGCCCCTGTCCATGATCGGCCTCGACGCCAAGCCCGAGGTGCTGGACCTGGCCCGGGAAAACGTCGCCCTCCACGGCCTGCCCGGGGACCGCTTCCGGTTCCTCGAGGCCGACGTGACGGCCATCCCCCTGGAGACCGCATCCGTGGACCTGCTCATCAGCCGGGGTTCGGTGCCTTTCTGGGACGACCACGTGGTCGCCTTCGCCGAGCTTTACCGCGTGCTGGCCCCGGGCGGGGCGGGCATGGTGGGCTGCGGCTTTAGCCGCTACCAGCCCATCGAGGAGGTGCGCGCCATGCGGCCCAAATGGACCGGCGACGGGGCCAAGGACGCGCGCAACGACTGGAAGGCCGAGGGCTACCTGCCCCGCGTCCTGGCCGAGGCCGGCATCGGCGAGGCCGCCGTGACCAAGGACGCCTACGGCGTGTGGGTGACCATGCGCAAAGCCTGATTCCCCGTTCCCTCTCGCCGCGCCCGCGCAGCCTCTTTCTTCGGTCAGGCAAGCCCGGGTTCCGAACCGATGCCCGTCGCCGGGGATCGGTTCGGCTCCCCGACCGGGCGACCCGACGACTTCACGGCCTCTCCCGAACCTGGACACGGGACTTCGACCCCACTTCCCCCGCGACGGGCATGCGCTCTGCCACCCTTTGCGAAAGATCGTTAATGCACTGAAAAAAAAGAGTAATCTCCGCACAAAATTTCCCTTTCGCGCAGTCTGATTTGTTGTATAGTAACGAGCAGAGCTCGTATCGAGCGCCTGTCGCAACGCTCCCAAAATCGCAACGAGAAGAAACAAGCGAAAAAAGGAATGCCTATGATGGACCGCAAACTCTGGCTGATCGACGCCGGCTACATGTATCGTGGACAATCTATTTATAATCGAGATTACAGCATCGATTACGTCAAACTGAGAAACAAACTGGAAAGCGAAGGTCCTCTTTGGAGAGCGTATTATCTCAATTCCGTGCCGAATCCCACGCCTGACGCCCAAGTCGCCTTCTACAACTGGATGCGCAGCGCTCCGCCGCTCGGCCCGAAAATCATCACCAAGCTCTACGAACTGCGCTCGAGCGAGATCACCGACCTTTACTGCGAACAGTGCCGCCGCAAGGTGCCGGTCACCTGCCCCAACGACCACAAGCACCGCCTGAGCCGCGAACAGCAAAAGGGCGTGGATGTGGGCCTGGCCACCCTGGCGCTGACACACATCGAAAACTACGACACGCTGATCCTCTCCTCCGGCGACAGCGACCTGCTCGACGCCGTGGAGTACCTCACGGAGAAAAACAAGCGCTTCGAGCTGCTGGTCTTCAAAAACGGCGTGTCCACCGACCTGCAATGCCGGGCGGACCGCATCTACTGGATCGACGAATTCGCCCAGGACGTGGCCCGCTAGACTCCAAACCCGCTACGCAAAAGCCCCCGCGACGCCGTCGCGGGGGCTTCGTCGTTTCCGGGGTTTGCCGGCCATTTGACGCTGGCATGACGCGACCACCGCCCTTGCCGGCCGCTTCCGGTCCGAAGCCCCTCCTTCGTTTGGCCTGCCGAGCCCGCGGCCAAGACAGACCGACCTCTCGCGGCGGGTGCGGCCGGCCGGCCCTGTCTTCTCCGCCGGGACCGCCGATGCGGCCGGCCCGTCGCCGTCGCGACAGCGGCTAGACGGGGTCGCGCAACGCCCGTCACTTCGAACGCCGGCGACGCCCTGGTCTCGCACAGCCCGTCCCTGCCGTTTCAGTTGACAACATCAACAGTTGTAGTTACATCTATCCCATGCGCGACCTCTTTTTCGACCCCGAGCAGTCCCTTGGCTTCATGACCATCACCACCAACCGCCTGCTGTGCGCCGCGCTGCGCCGGAAAATGGTCCGAGCGGGCATCGACCTCACGGCCGAGCAGTGGGGCGTCCTGATCCAGCTCTGGAACCGCGACGGCCTCTCCCAGGAGGAACTGGCCCAGGCCGCCTGCGTGGACAAGTCCAGCATGAGCCGCGTCCTGGCCGGCATGGAGCGCAAGGGCCTGATCCGCCGCCGGCCGGACCCCGGCGATTCGCGGCGCAAGATCGTCTCCACCACGGACAAGGCGCAGGCGATCAAGGAAGGCAGCCGGGCCGTGACCCGGGAAGTCCTCGACGCGGCGCTGGCCGACGTGCGCCCGCAGGACCGCGACGTCTGCCTGCGCGTGCTGGCCACGGTCAAGGACACCCTGCTCGGGATCGACACCTGAGTCGCCGACGCGTTTCGCTGTGGGGCGACCGTGCGCCGCGCCCGAAGGAAGCCGCTACACCGATGCAAAGGAGAAACCCGATGGAGACCGTGCAGAAAAAAACGCTGCGCCTGCTGGAGCTTTTGGAACATGAGGAAGGCCCCATGGGCGTTTATTACTCCGACGCCAAGCCCGAGGACGGCTTCGGCCCCAAGCCCGGGGAGCTCTTCAGCCGGGAGCGGGAGGCCGCCGGGGAGATCGACTGGGGACGCGCCTTCGGCGACACGTTCGCCTGCGTCATGGGGAAGGTGTGGCTGGCCCGCAACAAGCGCAAGGCGGCCTGGATCAGCCACGAGGCCTGCGGCTGCATGGGGGGCGGCTATTACACCGGCCTTTACGCCCCCTACATGGAGACCATCGCCCACTACGTCTCCACGGGCATTCCCGGAACCCCTTTCGACGGCGAGCACTACCTGCCCTCCCCGCAGACCATGCGCGCCTTCCTGGAGGACTGCGCCCCGCCGCCGGCCACGGGCAAATACTGCGTGTTCAAGCCGCTGGAGGCCTTCGCCCCGGGCGAGGAGCCCCTGGTGATCGTCTTTTTCGCCCGGCCCGAGGTCATAAACGGCCTGCACTCCCTTACCTGCTACGCGGCCGGCAGCCATCTGGCCGTGGTCTCCCCCTTCAGCGCCGCCTGCGGCAGCATGGTGGCCTGGCCGCTGGTTTACCAGCAGCGCGGCGAGGAGCGCGCCGTGCTCGGCGGCTTCGACCTTTCGGCCCGCAAGTTTCTGAAGACCGACGAAATGCTCTTTTCCATCCCCCTGCCGTTTTACCGCAAGATGCTGGACGTCATGGAGGCGTCGGCCCTGACCCGCCATACCTGGCAAGGCGTGCTCAAGAAGGTGCGCAAGAGCAACCAGACCTGGGCCAGGGACGCCAGGCAGCCGGCCTAGGCCGTCGCACCTCGGGGCGGCGGAGCAGCAGCTCGAAGCGTTACGGCCTGCCGGCGGCCGACCGGCCAGGGGGCGCGGCCTGCCGACGGGCGGCCCGGTGGGCGGCGCGGCCTTCTTGGCGACGGACCTGCGGGATAACGCGGCCTGCCGGGCGGCGCGGTCGTGGAGCGGCGCGGACCGTGGGCCGGACGACCCGTGACGCGACGACAGACCACCGGGAACGCGGCCGATCGCCGGGACGCCGGAGACGAACGCGGTTTCGCCAAACGGAAAGCCCGGGGCGCGCGGTTTCCCGGCGCCCCGGGCTTCTCTATCGGTGAAGGGACTGCCTGGCGGCCCCATCCCGGGACCGTCGCGGGCGCTGCGCGCCCTCCCTTGTCGCGGGAAGCCGGTGAGGAATCGCCATGGCTTTCGCGGGGCCGAGGCCCCCTGGCCGCCGAAGGCATTCCCCTCCCATTCTCCCTGCCGCGTTTTTTTACCGGCCGGCCATCTCGCGCAGGCGGCGGATGCGCTCCTCGGTGGGCGGGTGGGTGGAGAAGAGCGAGGCCATGGACATGCCGGCGAAGGGGTTGACGATGAACATGTTGTCCGTGGCCGGGTTGGCGTTCATGGGAATGCGGTGGGCGTAGTCGTCGAGCTTGCCCAGCGCCCCGGCCAGGGCCAGGGGGGTGCCGGAAAGCTGCGCCCCGGTGGCGTCGGCCAGGTATTCGCGGGATCGCGAGATGGCCATCTGAATGAGGCTCGCGGCGATGGGGGCCAGGATGGCCATGAGCAGGCCGCCGAGGACCCCGGAGCCGCCGCCCTCTTCGTCGTTGCTGCGGCCCATGCCGAAGATGGCGCCCCACTGCAGCATGTTGGCCATCATGACCACGGCTCCGCCGAGCACGGCCGCTATGGACTGCACCAGGATGTCGCGGTTTTTTATGTGCCCGAGTTCGTGGGCCAGCACGCCGCGCAGCTCCTCGGGAGAGAGCAGGCGCATGATGCCCTCGGTGACGCACACCACCCCGTGTTCGGGGTTGCGGCCCGTGGCGAAGGCGTTGGGGGCCTCCTGGGGCACGATCATGACGCGGGGCTTGGGAATGCCGCCGTTTCTGGCCAGCTCCTCCACCATGGCGTGCAGCCCCGGGGCGTCGGCCGGGGAGAGCTCCCGCGCGCTGTACATGGACAGCACGATCTTGTCCGAAAACCAGTAGCTGCCGAGATTCATGACCAGGGCCATGGCGAAGGCGATGACGAGTCCCTGCCGTCCGCCCATGGCCTGTCCGACGATGAGAATGAGCGCGGTCAACAGTCCGAGAAGCAGGGCTGTCTTGATCTGGCTGCTCATGATGCCTGTGGTCCTCCATCTCAGGTTTCGTGAATAAAAAACCTCGCCCGGTCCTTTGTTCGGGCCAGGCGAGGTCGTATCGGTCATGTTGCGCGTTTCGTTACCTTGCTACCGTTGCCCTTCCGTCACGGGCGTGGGACGATTGCGGTCATTGCGGCCGGTCCTAGCCCTGTCGCCGGCGAAGGTGCGGTTGCCCCCGCCCGGCTGGTCCCGGAGAGAACCTCCGGTTCCTCGTCCGCGCGGCGAGTCGTCTCGCCGGGGAAGGTGCTTGCTTCAAGTATTTCTTTTCGCCGTTTCCGGCTCGTTGCGCTTTCGGAGGTTTCCGGAATCCTGAACCTCTGCCCTCGATGAAGCGGTCCTGCGCCGTTTCGGCGCTTTTCCGGCCGCCTCACCCGCGATCGGGGAAGTCCTTTCGCCTTTGCGGCCCTCAGGCGGCCGCCTTTTTCAGGGCGACTCTTCTCGCCGGATATGGAAGTTCAATGCCCGTTGGCAGTGTCCTCCGGCTTCGTGTTCCTTTCGCGTTTTCCGGATCCAGTTTCCCTTTTCGCTCTTTTCGCGCCGTCCCCCGGGCATCTCCGCCCGGGCGGCGCTTCGTTCCCGGCGGGAGTGGAAGGGCTCCCGCGCTTGCGGCCGGCTGTCCGGCCGTCAGGTCAAGGCGACTCGATTCGCCGGATATGGAAGTGCATTGCCCGTTGGCAGTGTCCTCCGGCTGTTGTGCCTTTTGCGTTTTCCGGGTCCTGTTTCCTTGTCCGTTCTTCTTGCGCCGTCCGGCGGTTCCCGCCGGGGAGGGCGCCTCGCTCCGGGCGGGGGTGGAAGGGCCCCCGCGCTTGCGGCCGGCTTCCCGGCCGTCACATCAGGGCGACTCGCTTCGCCGGATATGGACGTTTCTGGCCCATTGGCCCGACCTCCGGCTTGGGTTGTCGTTGGCGTTGTCGAATCCAGGTCCTGTCACCCAACTTGGCTTTGCTGCGGTCCTTTCCGGCCTGTGCGGCCGGACCACTCGCGCTGTCCCTCTGGCGATCGGAAAAGTCCTTTCGCCTTGTTGGCTACGACTTTTGTCGTTTTTCGCCAATTTTCCGGGGCGACTCGCTTCGCCGGGTATGGGAGATGGCATTCGTCGCGGCGGTTCCTCCTGCTGGGGTTTCGCCTCTTTCGAGGTTGCCGTTGATTTTAGATGTAATCGTTCCGCCACATTTGTAAAGCGGAATCTTCAAGAAAAAATCACCAGACCTTCATTCCGGGAATCCCTGGGTTTTCCGCGCCCGCCGGGACGACCGGCCGCGCCATTGACAACGCCGGCCGGCCTGGGCCACCTTGCGCCCGCGCCGCAGCCGCGCGGGTCGGCCTTTTCCGCCTGCCGCGGCCCATGAAAAACCCGCGACCAAGGCCGCCGATGGAGCCCCGACCCCACGCCCCCCAGCGCCCAAGCGCCGCAGACGCCGCCCTGCCCCTGTGCTGTCTGCTCTGCGCCCTGTGGGCCGTCCACGCCCTGCTCGTCGGCAACCTGGCCTTTACCGGCGACGAGGTCCGCTACGCCGCCTACGGCCTGGGACTGTTCCACGGCCAGGGCTTCCATCCCTCCGACGCCGTCTGGCGGGACATGCTGGCGACGTCCGGCGTCTTCTCGCCCCTGGCCGAAAGCCCGGCCGGACACGCCGGCCGACTCATCCACTCGGTGGTCTACCCCGTCCTCGGCTCCCCGGTCCTGTACCTGGCCGGCCTTGGCGGGGCGCGCTGGCTGTCCTTCGCCGTGGGCGCGGCCGGGCTGTGCCTGCTTTATTGCGCCCTGCTGCGCCGCTTCGACCGGGGCGTGGCCGTCACCACCCTGGCCGCCACGGCCTTCGCCATGCCGGTCGTGGCCTACCTGCGCCTTTTTTTCGCCGAAATTCTGCTTTTTTCCGCCAACGCCTTGGTGCTGCTCTTTTTCGTCTCGGGCCGGCACAAGCGCCCGGAAAACGCCTTGCCGGCCGTTTTCTGCCTGTGCCTGCTGCCGTTTCTGCACGTGAAGCTCTCCCTCGAAGCGGCGGTCGCCTGCGCCGTGGTGTTTTTGAGCCTGCGCTCCCGCCTGTCCCGGCCGCGCCAGGCGGCCATGGCCGCCCTCGCCGCCGCCATGGGCGGGCTCTATCTCCTCTACAACTACAGTCTCTTCGGCGCGGCCATCGGCGGCGGCAATCCGGCCTTCCCCGTCAGCCTCCTGGCCGTGCCCGACCGCGTCGTGGTCAACCTCCTGGACATGCGCCACGGACTGTTGCCCAACGCCCCCCACATGCTGCTGGCCCTGGTCGGACTCTGGTTCCTCTGGCGCGACGGCGAGCCGGCCAGCCGCATCGTCCTGGCCCTGCTGGCCGCCTATTTCTGCACCATGCTCTGGGCCAACGGCAGCGAGGCCTACGCCGCGCGCAACTGGACCGCGGCCATGCCCTTCATGGCCTTCGGCCTGGCCCGCTGGCTGGCCGAGCCGGGAACGCGCGAAAAATTCCTGGCTCTGCCCTTCTTTCTGCTGGGGTTTTGCCTGCTGTGCCTGTTCGTGCGCTGGCCGGACGCCTTTCTCGACAGCCGCAATCATTCCGTGCCCTACGACAGGCTCTTCGCCCTGCTGCCGGGCCTTCACCTGGGCTACCTGCTCCCGTACGACTTCCTGGACCACGAGGGCGCGACGCTTAACGCCTCCCTGGGCCTGGGGCTGGCCGTGGCCGCCGTGCTCGGCGTCTTCGCCGCGGGTCAGGCCCTGGCCGTGCGCGCCCGCCGGCCCCTGCCCGGCGTGTGTCTCCAGGCCCTGGCCCTGGCCGCGATCCTTTTTTTCTCCCTGGTGGAAAAGGTCCCGGACGTGGCCGTTTCCATCAGCCATGACGGCGACCGATCCTTCCTCAACTGCGCCCTGGCCGCGCCGTCACGCCTGGCTTTTTTGCGCGTCGAAAACCCGGACGCGGCCATGAAGCCCTACGGATTTTTCACCCTGGCCCTGATCGAAGGGAAGGCGATGGAGGCGCGCCGCGTGCGGGCCTCGACGGTCACGCCCCTGCCGCCCTTCGCCCGCGTGTCGGCGGTCCTGGTCGCCGAGCAGGCCGATGGCCCGGACAAGCGCTGGCTCGACAGCGCCACGGACGCGGCGTTATACCGTCGCCTGCTGCCCCTGCCGTTCCTCGGCCGTTAGCAACGGGGCGGCTTTACGCACAGCCCCAGGAGGTCGTCATGGGCGAGCGCCCCAAGGTCGTGGTGACGCGGCGGATTCCCGAGGCCGGACTGGCCCTTTTGCGCCGGTCGTGCCAGGTGTGGGTCAACCCCGAGGACAGGCCGCTTACGCGCGAGGAGCTCCTCGCCCGGGCCGCCGACGCCGACGGGGCCGTCGGGCTGCTCACCGACCGCATCGACGCCGGTTTCTTCGACGCCGCCCCGCGGCTTCGCGGTTACGCCAACTACGCCGTGGGCTACGACAACATCGACGTGCCCGAGGCCACCCGGCGGGGCCTTCCCGTGTCCAACACCCCGGACGTGCTCACCGTCGCCACGGCCGAGCTCGCCTGGGCGCTCGTCCTGGCCGTGGCCCGCCACGTCGTGCCCTCGGACGCGGTCATGCGCTCGGGCAAATGGCCGGGCTGGGGGCCGCTGCAGTTCATCGGCCAGGAGATCACCGGCAAGACGCTCGGCATCTTCGGGCCGGGCCGCATCGGCACGGCCATGGCCCGCATGTCGCGCGGGTTCTCCATGCCCGTGGTCTACACCGGCGGCCGGCGGCGAAACGCCGCCCTGGACGAGGAGTTCGGGGCCCAAAAGCTCCCCTTCGAGGAATTTCTGGCCACCGCCGACGTGGTGAGCATCCACGCGCCGCTCACCCCCGAAACGCGCCACGCCTTCGACGCCGCCGCGTTTGCCCGCATGAAGCCCACGGCCATCCTCGTCAACACCGGCCGCGGCCCCATCATCGACGAGGCCGCCCTGGTCGCGGCCCTGAAAGAGGGCCGCCTGGCCGGCGCGGGCCTGGACGTCTACGAATTCGAGCCGCGCCTGGCCGAGGGCCTGGCCGCCCTGCAAAACGTCGTCGTCACCCCCCACACCGGCTCGGCCACGCAGACGGCCCGCGACGGCATGGCCGTGCTGGCGGCGCGAAACCTGCTCGCCATGCTGGCCGGGGACACGCCTCCCACCTGCCTCAACCCCGAGGTGCTGGCGGCCGAGGCTACGCCGCGGCCGTGACGGTCCGGCCGGTCACGAGCTTATCGTCCGCACCCATGCCGCCATCCCGAGGCCCCCACGCCGCCGGCCGCGCCGCATCCCCGCAACGGCCCCACGCCGACCGGTACTTCACGGCCCTGTGTCTGGCCGTCGCGGCCGTCCTCGTCCTTTGGGGCTATCTGCAAGCCGGGCCGGCCACGAGCGACGACCTCTATTACGAACAGCACGTCATCGGCGGCCGCCTGCCCGCGCTGCTCGACGAACTGGCCACGGGCTCGGGCCGTTTCCACCACTACGTCCACGTGGGGCTGACCTCGCTGCCCTACTTCCTGGACGCTCCCGCCGCCCGCAAGGCCCTGTCCCTGCCGGTGTTCCTGGCCGCCCTGGCCGGCTTCTGCCTCGCGGCCGGACGCATGGCCGGCGCACCCGGCCTCGGGGCCCTGGCCACGCTCCTCGCCCTGGTCCTGTACCAGGACAACTGGCACCACAACATCCTCACGGCCTATCCGCTGGTCTTCGACTCCGGGCTCCTCTGCCTGACGCTGGCCGCCTGGTGCCTGTGGCGCTTCGGCCGGGGCGGCCCCAAGGGCTTTCTGGCCGCGGCCGTCATCATCTCCTTCGCCGCCTGCTGCCATTTCGAGGCTTTTCTCGCCTACGCGCCCCTGTGCCTCGCCGCGCTTTGGCTCGCCGGGCGGGGCACGCCCCGCGCCCGGCCAAGCCTTCTCGCCGCCTCCTGCCTGGGCTTCGCCGCCTTCGTCGCCGTCAGCCTGGCCTACCGGGCCCTGCACCCGACCCAGTACGCGGGCAACGCCCTGGCCCTGTCCGACCCGGTCGCCATCGTGCGCACCGTCTGGGCCTACAGCCGGTCCGCCCTGCCCCTGGGGGCCTTTCCCCTGGCCCGCGACGACGTCAACCGCTTCCCGACGGTCGCCGCCGCCCTGGTCCTGGATCTGCCCGCCTACCTGCGGCAACTGGCGGCGCACTGGCCGCGCCTGGCCCCGTCCTGGATCGCCCTGGCCCTGCTCGCCGGCGGCCTGACCTACCGCCTGCTGCGCGGCGGAAGATCGCCGGCCCCGCGCTTGCGCCTTTTCCCGGCGCTCATGGTCGCCTACGCCTTCGTGTGCCCCAACCTCCTCATCGCCCTGTCGGCCAAGTATCAGGAACCGGCCCGAAGCGGGCTCGCCTGGTACGTGACCTCGAGCTTTTCCGGCTACGCCGCGGCCGTGGGACTGGCCGGCCTGGCCCTGCTGGCCTGCGGCCGGCTGGCCGGCCGGCCGGTCCTGCGGGCGATGCTGGCCGGCGGGCTGGCCGTGGCCGTGGCCGGCGCGACCCTGGTGACGGCCTCGGTCAACGCCTCGGTACGGGAAAGCAAGGTTGCGGCGGCCGGGCGTTGGCGCGCCGCCATGCTGGCCGTGCGAAGTCCGGCCTTCGACGCCGTGCCGGACGGGGCGCTGCTCGTCGCGCCCGACCTTTTCGCGGCGGTGCGCGAGGAAAAACCCCGGGAAGGCTACTGGGAGGCCTGGTTTCTCCACCGCACGGGCAAGCGGCTGGACGTGGCCGCCACCGCCCCAGCCCCCCTGCCGGCGGACCGGCCGGTCTTCGCCCTGCGCCGCCTGCCCGCCCCGGACGGCCGGGTCACGGCCGTGCTCCTGGCCCGGGCGGCGCGCCTGGGGCCGCCGCAGGCCGATCCCTACGCCCCGCGCCCGGACGCGCCCACCCTCCTGGCCGACCGGGCGGACCTCGTGCTCGACGCCGGCAACCGATACTACGACGCGCTCTACACGGACGGCGGCCGATTGCGTCTGACCCCGGCCAACACCGTGGGCCGCCGGGGACTGGCCGAAACGGCCCTTGAATCGAGGAGCGGCGGCATCGCCACGGATTGCGTGGCCCTGGTCCCGGCCGGGAGCGTGGCCCCAAGCGAGCCGTCCCGGGCGCTCCTGCGCTTCGGCCCGGGCTTTTCCGCACCCGAGCGGGCCATCACCGGCGACATCGTCTGGGCCGGCGAGGCCGGCGAGCTG
Organism: Solidesulfovibrio sp.; assembly: GCF_029978005.1. Classification (GTDB taxonomy): domain Bacteria; phylum Desulfobacterota; class Desulfovibrionia; order Desulfovibrionales; family Desulfovibrionaceae; genus Solidesulfovibrio. The sequence goes on from NZ_JARKOZ010000021.1 coordinate 44,522, forward strand.
CGCCTGCGCCAGGCGGGCGACGCGCCCTTGCCCGTCCGCCTGGCCTTCTCGCTCATCGCCCTTTCCCCGGTGCGCCTGGCCGTGTCCGGGCCGGGCCTTTCCCGGGAGATCGCCTCGGACGGGCCGGACACGCCGGTCGTCCTGGAACTGGCCCTGCCGCCCGGCGAATCCCGCCTGACGTTTCGGGCCCTGCCGCCCCAGGCCGATTCGCCGAAGCGTTTCGGCCTGCTCGGCGCGAGCCTTTCCTCCCTGCCCTGACGCCGCGGGTTCCACGCATCCGGGAACGGCTTCCCCGCATTCCACGATCCGTCGAACGTGGGCTAAGGCGGATTTCACTTCCCCAGTATTTTCATATTGTTGTCGTTACCGTTCCATTTGGCACGGCCCCTGCTTTTCTTTGAATCAAGATCGGCAACGGAAGCAACGACCACCAACATATTTCGAAGGGGAGAAAGACCATGCTGCGCACCATCACCAATTTCGTTCGTGACGAGGAAGGGGCCACCGCCGTCGAATACGGGCTCATGGCCGCGCTCATCGCCGCCGTCATCGTCGGCGTCGTCACCACCCTGGGAAAGACCTTGAGCGACGTGTTCGACAACATCACCACCCAGATTGGCGGCGGGAGCTGAACCACGCGCCTGTCTCGACCGAGCCATCGCGCAACATGCCTGGGCCGCCGCCGGAAACGGAGGCGGCCTTCGCATTTTCCGGGCCCGCCGCGTTGCCCCGCTCCGCCGCTTTTGGCATGGTAGAGGCAAGGAGTTTCCCATGCAGCCAGCCACCCACCTCGGCATCGACCCGAGCCTTTGCGGCCGGCCCGTCTCCCTGTCGCCGAGGCGGGCCCTCGTGCGCCTGCCCCTGATCCCGGCCATGGCCGTGGACGCGCGCGGGCTCGTGCACGGCGGCTTCCTCTTCGGCCTGGCCGATTACGCGGCCATGCTGGCGGTCAACGATCCTCTGGTGGTCCTCGGCGCGGCCGAGGTTCGTTTCCTGGCCCCGGCGACCGTGGGCGAGACCATCGAGGCCGAGGCCGTGGCCGAAACCGATGCCGGCCGCAAACGCCGCGTGAACGTTACCGTCCGCCGGGAGGCAACGACCATCTTTACCGGCGCTTTCACCTGCTTCGTCCTGGACAAGCACGTCCTCGACCAATGACCCGACGCCGGCCCGACGCGGCCCAAGGGGGGAATCCATGGCATTCGCGCTCAAGCAGCCCGCGCCCCTGGCGGCGCAACCGGAATTCGACTGCATCTTCTGCAACGTGGAAGCGCTGCGTTCCTCGGAAGCCGCGAGGTCTGGCGAGGCCGTGACGCTGGAAGTCTTTTGCCGGCGCTGCGGCGCAAGGAAAACCGTCACCGTCAAGCCGTCCGCCGACGGAACGTGCTGGGAAACGGCCTAGTCCGCCCGCCGTCCAGCATTTTCCTCTCTGCAGCCCAGCCCCACGCACCGACAGAGAGCGAGGGGACAAGAGTCGCGCTTCACGAACCCCTCCCGGACAGATGGACATTTCTGCTAAAAAAACGCATCATACTTGCATTGATGCCTGCAAGAGGCGACTCCCCTGATCGCGACCTGCGGCGCTCGCGACCGCAAGCAGGCCACCGCACGCGCAGGCGACGCTACAGACGTTTTTCCCGATCCGCGGACAGAGATATGACCATGTCTTCCCCTTTCTCGTTCATGCGGCAACCATACCGCGTTTCATGTTTCAACCCGCTCCATCCATGACGCAGCCGACCTGCAGCGACGTGGCCGACTCGCCGGGCTCGCCTCTCGGCCGCGACGTCGCCGCCGCTTCCGCAACCAGCCTGCGCCTTGCCCTCACCTGCATCGTCGGCATCGCCGCCTGCCTGCGGCTGTACGATCTGGGCGTGCCCTCCATGTGGTGGGACGAGGCGCTCGTGCCCATGACGGCCCGGCTGCCTTTCGACACCATCGTGGAGAGGTCCCTGACCCTCGACATCCACCCGCCGCTTTTCTATCTGGTCATCAAGGGCGTCCTGGCCGTTTCCCGGGCAGACTGGGCGCTTCGCCTGATCCCGGCTTTGGCCGGCATCGCCGGCGTCGCCCTGCTGTACAAGGTCGGCAAGGACTGCATCTCGCGAAGCGCCGGGCTTTTCGCGGCCGTGCTGCTGACCGTCAACCCCCTGCACCTGCTGCTCTCGCGCCAGGTGCGGCCCTACACCCTGGTCTTCGACCTGGCCCTGCTGTCGCTTTGGGCCTTCGTCGCCCTGACCCGGGGCGCGGGCTGGTGGGCCATGCTCGGGCTTTGCCTGGCCAACCTGGCGCTTTCCCTGCTCCATTTCACGGCGCTTCTCGTCATCGGCGCGGAAGGGGCCATGCTGCTCGTCCTGGCCTGCCTGCGGCGGCGCGGCCGGGACGTGGGCAATCTGGCGCTGTTCACCCTGGGCGCGGCGGCCGCCGTCGGCGCGACCTGCCCGTTTTTGAGCGGCGCGTTAGGGGCCAATCTCAACACGTCAGGCGGCGTCCAGTCCCTGGCCGCCATGGCCGCCATCTCCTCGGCCCGGCTCGGGGAAACCTTCTGGTATCTGCCCAACATGGCCTCGCGCGTGACCGTCACGCTGCTCACCCTGGTCGGCGCGGCCAGGCTGTACCGCACCGACCGGAAGACCTGCCTGGTCCTGGCCGGTTTCGCGCTGCTGCCCATCGGCGCGGTGATCGCGACGCGGTTCACCACCTATTTCAATCCCTGGCATCTGACGGTGCTGCTGCCGGCCTCCCTGATCCTGGCCGCCAACGGCCTGGCCCTGTTCCTGCCCTTGGTGACGCGACAACCGCTGGTCGCGGCCGTGCTGTGCCTGGCCCTGGCCCTGCCCTACCCCGTCTTCCTGCACCAGCGCTTCTACGCCGTGGGCAGCCATAGCGGCCCCTACAAGTCCCTGGCCGGCCTGCTGGCCCGTATCGTGGAGCCCGGCGACTGCGTGGTCTTCTCCGACCAGGGCCTGGCCAACGCCGTGCTCTGGTACGCCGAGGGTCTGGGGAACGCCGCCGAACGCCTCCGCCGGCCGAGCCTCACGCCGGACGCCGCCAAGGCCTCGCTCCATTTCGTGGCCGGCGACGGCTACGGCCACATGGCCAAGGACGAAGGCGAATTCCTGCGCCAGATGGGCGAACCCTCTGCCATCGCCGAGGTCATCGGCACGCGGACCTACTCTTTCGAGTTCAAGCGCCAACCCGTGCAGCCTCTGGGGCCGCTGCCGGCCAGACGCCTGGTCAGGCTGGATCCGGCGTCGCTGTACGCCGAGGCCTACGCCCTGGAGAACGTGGCGAGCCTGCCCCTGTGGGGCGGCGGGCTCACGGCCACGGCCAACGACCTGCCCGGGCGGGCGGAGTTCGTCTTTGCCAACACGGAGGCGGTCCCCCAGCGCATCGGCATCTTTCTGGGATTCGCCGACACCGCCCAGGGCAACCGCCTGGGCGTGTCCTACGCCTTCGACGAGGGGCCGTGGCAGGAGGCGTTCCTTCTGGACAAGCCCCTCGGCGAGGGAGACGCCTGCTTCTTCATCGATCGCCGCGAACCCTACGCCCGGCTGCGCCTGCGCTTCACGCTCCATTGCGGCTCGCGCACGCCCATGTACCCGGGCGGCAACCTGGAGAGCCTGCGGCTTAAGGACTTCACGCTCCACGTCGATCCCCTGGACGCGGCTGCGAACCCATAAATCCCTGGCGGCGGACGCCGGAGGCGGCCCCCGCGGCCTGCCGTTTCGCGCCGCTTCAGCGCAGCATGCCCCATTTGCGCACGGTATGCCGTTCGATGGTGCGAAACAGCAGCGCGTCGACCAGCAGCCCGATCAGGATGACCGTGCTCAACCCGGCGAATACGCTGGCTGTTTCCAGGCGGTTCTTGTTCTCGAAGATGTACCAGCCCAGGCCGCCGGAACGCGAACTGACGCCGAACACCAGTTCGGCGGCGATCAAGGTGCGCCAGGCGAAGGCCCAGCCGACCTTGAGCCCGGTCAGGATGGCCGGGAAGGCGGCGGGAATCAGGATATGGACGATGTAGGGCAGGCCCTTGAGCCCGGCGTTGCGCCCGGCCATGCGCAGGATGTCGCTCACCCCGGAAAATCCGGCATGGGCGTTGAGCGCCAGCGGCCAGAGCACCGCATGGACCATGACGAAGAGGATCGACGGCGTGCCCAGCCCGAACCAGAGCAGGGCCAGGGGCAGGAGCGCGATGGCCGGCAGCGGATTGAGCATGGCGGTGAGCGTCGACAGCAGATCGTCGCCCAGGCGGGCGGTCATGGCCAGCCCGGCCATGAGGGCGGCGAGGCCGACGGCGATGCCGTATCCCAGGCACAGCACGCGAAGCGAGTTCCCGGTCTTGGCGATCAGGACGCCCGAAACGGCGTCCGCCCACAGGGCCTGGACCGTTTCGACGAAGCTCGGAAACATCAAGGGATTGTCGGCCCAGGCGGCATAGCCCTGCCAGAGGCCGGCCAGCGCCAGCAGGATCAACGCGCGCCGCAACGCGCCGTTGGCGGCCAATCGAACGGCGAGAGGCAGGGGGCGCTGCACGACCTTCCATTCTTCCGGCTGCGGCGCCGCGGCGATTCCGTCCACATCGTAGCCCATCAGATGCCCGCTCCTTCCTGCATGAGGCTTTCGCCGAACAGGATTTCCTCGATCGCGTCATGCAAGGCCCGGAATTCCTCGGAAGACGCCTCGCCGCCCCGGTCGCGCCCGGTTTCCCAAAGCGCCCGGACGCGGCCGGGATGGGGGGAAAGCACGAGGATGCGGCTGCCGAGCAGAATGGCCTCCTCGATGGAATGGGTGACGAAGACGATGGTGCAGCGCACCTGACGCCAGATCGCGAGCAGTTCGTCCTGCATCTTCCGTCTGGTGAGGGCGTCCAGGGAGGCGAAGGGTTCGTCCATCAGGAGGATGTCCGGCTCCATGGCCATGGCACGGGCGATGGCGACCCGCTGCTTCATTCCCCCGGACAGCTGGTGCGGGTAGGAGGCGGCGAACTTCCCCAGGTTGACCAGGTCGATGTAGCGCTTCGCCCGCTCGTGGGCCTCGCGCCGGCCGAACTTGCGGCTGGAGAGCATGGGGAAGGCGACGTTGTCGCGCACGGTCTTCCAGGGAAGCAGCTGGTCGAACTCCTGAAAGACCATCATGCGGTCCGGTCCCGGCCGGTCGACCGGCCGGCCATGCAGGAAAATGCCGCCCTCCACCGGCTTGACGAAGCCGGCGATGGCCTTGAGGAGGGTCGACTTGCCGCAGCCCGAGGGCCCCAGGAGAATGAAGCGGTCGGCGGCGAAGACGTCGAATCCCACGCGATAGGTCGCGGTCACCAGATGCCGGTGCGTCCTGTACTGCAGCGTGGCCCCCTCGACGTGGAGCAACGGCGGCTTACGGCCCGCATCCACGGTCCCGAAGGGCGTTCCCGTCGGCATGGCTTCCATCTCAGCTCCCGGGCTCCCCGTGGATCTCGGGGAAGAAAGCGTCCTTCCAGCTCTGGGCGGATGTCTTGACGGCGTTGGTCTTCTTCATGAAGTCGACATACTTCATGATGTTTATCGGAGTGGTGGTGAATTTCGCCTCCGGGCTGGTGATGAGCTTGCGCACGAAGGCGGGATCCAGCTTGAGATCGTCCTCGGCCAGGTAGATGTCCGCCGCCGCGTCCGGGCGCTCGTTGATCAGGGCGACGGCCTGGCGCAGGGCGGCGAGGAAGGCGGCGTACACCTTGGGGTTGGCGTCATGGAACGCCTGGGTCGTCCAGACGAGATTGAACGTCGTGGGCCCGTCCAGGACGTCGTAGGAGTTGACCAGGAGGCGCATGCCCGGCTGGGCCAGTTCCTGCTCCTGGTACGGGGGAGCTCCGAAATGCCCGGTGATCTCGGACTTGCCGGAAACCAGCGCCGCGTAGGCATCGGGATGGCGCAAGGTGACCGTCCATTGGTCGAGGGCGTCGTGCTTGCCCTCTCCGAAAGTCTGCTCCGCCGCCATCTGGAGGGTGACGGCCTGGATCGATACCTTGATGGCCGGCAGGGCGATCTTGTCCTTGTCCGAAAGATCGCGCAGGGACGCGACCTTCGGGTTGTTGGTGACCAGGTAGATGGGCAGGGCGTCAAGGGCGGCCACGCCCTTGACGTTCAGGTTGCCGCGCGTCTTGGCCCACAGCGTGACGAAAGCCGCGACGCCGCCCGAGACGAAATCGAGGCTGCCGGAGAGCAGCGCCTCGTTGGCCGCGGCGCCGCCGGCCAGATTGACCCAGCCGACCTTCAGATCGTCGATGCCCAGGCGCGCCGCCTCTTTTTCGAGGAGCCGCTCGTGCTTCATCACATGGAACGGCAGATAGCCGATGCCGAACTGCTGGGCGATCCTGACTTCCGAGACCTCGGCCCGCGAAGGGGGGACCGCCAGGATCGTCAGCAGGAAGACGATGCCGATCGTGGCGAGCAAGAAGCGGGGGACGATTGGCAGGGAGGGGAATCCTTGGCTGCGCATTTTTAACCTCACTAACTCGACCTTTTAAGTATGGTATCAAACGTCATATGGATGCGCAAGTCGCGCCGGGGCTGTGCTTAAAAAATAAAAATAGTATTATATTGGATGGATAGCACGCCATCGCTCCGACTGGCCGACCAAGGAACGAAAAAAGCGAAAAGAAATATCCCGCCGACTCTCCGCCAGCGGGATCCTTTCTCCATGTCTCTTTGGAACGATTTCAGGAGATGCGGCTGCACGTTCCGCGCAGGAACCGGCCTGGCCGCCGGCGCGGCGCACATGACCTGCCGGACCTGGCCGCCGTCACGAGGATCGAGAATCGCGCCGCCTATGGCCGTCTCGAGGAGGATTTCCCAAAGGGGAAGAGAAATCGGGAGGGACAAAAAGAAAGCGGGTCAGCTAAGATTTTTCTTAGCTGACCCGCTGAAATCTTTCTGGTGCCGAAGGGGAGACTCGAACTCCCACCCCCTTGCGAGGACTAGACCCTGAACCTAGCGTGTCTACCAATTCCACCACTTCGGCAGCGCAGAAAAAGGCTTATAAGCGAGGGCCCGGACCTTGGCAAGGAAAAATTGTCGCGACGACGATTTTTCCCGAAATCGCCCCCGGACTCCCCGGTTGAAGCCGCTTCGCATTTGCGCTAGCAAGGATGTCGCGGCGGGCTCCGACCGATTCCCCGCGCACGCCGCGCCAAACTTCCATGATTGTCGTCACCCGCGTCGCGGACATCCACGAAGCCCTTACCGGCGTCTGCCTGACCATCGGCAATTTCGACGGCGTGCACATGGGCCATGCCAAGCTCCTGGCCCGGGTGCGCGACCGGGCAGCCGCCGCCTCCCTGGTCAGCGCCGCCCTGACTTTCGATCCCCATCCCCGCAAGGTGCTGCTCGGCGCGGCCGCCCCGCCGGCCATCACCGGCACCCAGCACAAGCTCGAATGCATGGAGGCGCTGGGCCTGCAGGTGGCCGTGGTGCTGCCCTTCACCCGGGAGCTGGCCGGCCGCGAGCCCGAGGACTTCGTGCGGGAGGTGCTCGTCGAGGGGCTTTGCCTCAAGCACCTCGTCATCGGCTACGACTACGCCTTCGGCAAGGGCAGGCGCGGCAACTTCGAGCTGCTCTCGGCCCTGGGACAGAAATACGGCTTCGGCGTCGAACGCCTGGACCCGGTCATCATCAACGGCGCGGTGGTCTCCTCCACCCGCATCCGCGACATGGTGCTCTCGGGCAACGTCTGGGACGTGCGCCCCCTGCTCGGCCGCTTCCACCAGGTGCGCGGCACCGTGGCCCACGGCCACAAGCGCGGCCGCAAGCTCGGCTTTCCCACCGCCAACCTGGCCTTTCGCGAGGAGCTCGTGCCCGCGACCGGCGTCTACGCCGTCTGGGTCGAGGTCGGAGGCGTGGTGCGGCCGGGCGTGGCCAACATCGGCAAAAACCCCACCTTCGGGGAGTTCGAGATGTCCGTGGAGGCCCACATCCTGGACTTCAAGGGCAAGATCTACGGCGAGCCCATCCGGGTGCACTTCGTGCAGCGCATCCGCTCCGAAAAGAAATTCTCCGGCCCGGACGAACTGGCCGCCCGCATCCGCGAGGACATAGGCCTTGGCCGGATGATCCTGGCCGCCCCGGACGCAAGGCCCTGAGCCCATGAGCCCGGCGCAGCCCACGCGAAGGCAGGCCCCGCCGTTTTTCCGCGGCCCCCGCGTCTTCTGGCTGCGCCTCAAGCGCCGCTTCCTGAGCCTGGGGCTCATGCGCTGGCTGGGCCTGGGCGTGGCGGCCGGGGTCGGCTCCGGCCTCTTGGCCTGCCTGTTCTACCTCGGCCTGGAACACCTCTCCGTGCTGCTCCAGGTGCGCCTGGCCGGCCTGTCCCTGCCCCACCCGGCCGGGGAGTCCCTGGTCCAGGCCGCGCCCGGGGCCTACCGGCCGTGGCTCATCCCGGTCTTCACCACGGCCGTGGGCCTGGTCACGGGCCTGCTCGTCACCCGCTGCATCCCCGAGGCCATGGAAGGGGCCACCGACGGCACCGACGCCATGATCAAGGCCTTCCACAAAAACGCCGGCGTGATCCGGCCGCTCGTGCCGCTGCTCAAGGGCGCGACGGCCATCGCCACCATCGCCTCGGGCGGCAGCGCCGGCCAGGAAGGCCCCATCTCCCAGCTCGGCGCGGGCCTGGGCTCCTTTCTGGCCCAGATGCTCCGCATGACCGCCCGGCAGCGGCGCATCCTGCTGCTGGCCGGCGCGGCCGGGGGCCTTGGCGCGATATTCCGCGCCCCCCTCGGCGGCGCGATCACCGCCGTGGAGGTGCTCTACTCCGAGGATTTCGAGGCCGAGGCGCTGCTGCCGGCCGTGGTTTCGGCCGTGGTGGCCCACACCATCTTCTCGTTCTTCTTCGGCGGCGAGGCCATCCTCGACACGCCGAGCTACGTCTTCGAAAACCCCATGGAGCTGCCCTACTACCTGGCCCTGGCCGTGGTGGTCTCGCTCGGGGCGCGGTTTTTCATCCGCACCTACTTCTTCTTCAAGTTCCAGGTGTTCGGCCGGCTCAAGGCCCGCTTCGGCTACACCCTGCCCATGGTGGTCGGGGGCCTGTGCATGGGGCTTTTCGGCATGCGCTATCCCCAGTTCCTGGGCGGCGGCTACGGCTGGCTGGAGCTTTCCATCAACGGCCAGCTCGGGCTCGGCTTCCTGGCCGGGCTCTTCTTCGGCAAGGTGCTGGCCACTTCGCTCACCGTGGGCTCGGGCCTGTCCGGCGGCATGTTCGCCCCGGCGCTTTTCCTCGGCGGCGCGGCCGGCGGCGTGGTGGGCCAGGTCGGCCACATGCTCTCGCCCGGGGTCGTCACCCAGCCCGGCGGCTACACCCTGGTCGGCATGGCCACCTTCTTCGCCGGCGTGGCCCACGCCCCCATCGGGCCGCTGATCATGGTCAGCGAGATCACCCAGGGCTACGGCCTGCTCGCGCCGCTCATGCTCTGCTCGGCCGTGGCCCTGGTCCTGTGCGACGGCGTCCACCTCTACGAGAACCAGGTCGAAAACAAGTTCGCCTCCCCGGCCCACGTGTCCGACGCCACCAACAACATCCTGGAGGCCGTGCCCGTTTCCAGCGTGTTCACGCCGGGCCGGGCCACCATCCTGGAGGAAAACGTCACCCTGAAGGCCCTGGCCCACATCATCTCGGCCACCAGCGAATTGGTCTTTCCGGTGAAAAACGCCGCCGGCAGGCTCACCGGCATCCTGGCGCTCCAGGACGTGCGCTGCGTGGTCTTCGAGGAGTGTTTGCACGAGCTGGTGCTGGTCAAGGAACTCATGCGGCCGGCCGTGGTGGTGCATCCGGACATGTCGCTCTACGACGCGCTGATGCTCTTCGTCGAAACGGACCTGAGCCAACTGCCCGTGGTGGACGCCGAGCGGCCGGACACGGTGCTCGGCATGCTCGGCCGCCAGCACGTGTTCACGGCCTACTCGGCCACCCTTCGCGATCTGAAGCAGGAAGAGTAGCGCCGCCGCGTCCCCTGGCCCGCGCGACGGCCTGCCAGGCACGGATGGCGCTTTTCGTGAAGGCGGGCCATCGCGGCCGCCTGGGGGGAATCGGCCGGGCCGGCTCCCGTCAGGGCGTGGCCGCGCCCTCCCTGTTTCCCACCAGCAAAGCATAGACGTAGCGCTCGACCACCTCCAGAACCACCACGTCCGGCCGCTCCTTCTCGATGATGTCGGGCGAGAGGGCATGGGTCCACAGGAAGACCGACCGGGAAAAGCGCTCGGCCGCATGGCCCTGCATGGCCCGGGCGAAGGAATCGTGGAGAAACACCGCCCGGGGCCAGTCCTTGCGGCCGGTCTCGTAGGCGGCCCGCTCGCGTTCGGGATGGTCGGCCGGATCGGGATAGTCGCCCGGGGCGGCCGGCCGGGCCAGGCTCGCTCCCAGGGGCCGGGCCGACACGTCGGGTTCGCGCCAGCGGTCGGGCAGAAGCAGCATCTCGGCCAGGTCGCCGCCGGGACGGTCGGTTTCCACGAGTGCATAGGCGGCCGGGTCCAGGGGCTCCAGGGCCGGAAAACGCCCGGCCAGGGCGGCCACCAGGGCCGATGCGCCGAGCAGCCCGCCGTAGCCGTTCCAGTGGGTGTCGGTGAGCATGTAGGCCCGCCCGGCCGCCTTGCCGGCCGTCACGGCCTCACGCAGGTCGAGGACGTCGAGGCCCGCGGCGCGCAGCCGGGGCACGATCCGCGCCAGGCGCGACGCGGCCCCCAAGGGCCGGATGCCCGGCGGCAGGTGCTCGGGATAGACGCGCTCCTTGTTGGGCGCGAAAACGATCAGATAGGCGATGCCGCGCGCGGCCAGCCAGTCGCGCCGCGCCGTCTGGACGCGCACCATCTCCGCCATGTCGCCCTCGGACAGGGGCAGGACGTTGAGGTAGTCGTCCAGGGCCTGCTCCAGGTTGTAATAGAGCCAGCCGTCCCGGCCGACGACCACGCCCGGCACCGGGGATTCCCCGAAAAGGGCCAGGCGCAAGCGGTTGTTGGCCCGGATGAGGTGGTCGCGAAAGGGCGCGGCGTCGCGGAAGCGGGCGGCCAGGTCCGGGCCGAAGCGGCCTGGGGCCTGAACGGCCTCGGCCAGGGGCGGAACCGGGGCCAGGGGCCGGTTCTCCACCGCCAGCCGGCCGCCGGAGACCCCGAGGAGCGGCAGGGCGCAGGGCGCGGCCAGAAAGACGATGACGACAAGGAGCTGCAATTTGTCGGCAAGGGCGGCCATGGCTAGAACCTCGCGTAGATGAAGGGCGCGTAGTCGCCGGCGGCCACAGCCATGGCCGAGGCGGCCAGAAGGCCGGCCAGGGCGGCCAGCCGGCCCCAGGCCGCGACGGCTCCCCCGGCCCGGCCGAAACGGCGGCAAAATCCCGCCCACAGCTCCCCGAGCGGCATGGCGAACACCACCGCCGCGGCCAGCGCGGCCAGGCGCTGGCGGGTGGCCACGACCATCCAGACGTAGTCGAACCCTTCGGCCGAAAACGAGAAAAGCGCCTTGAAATACGCCCCCGACACGGCGAAGTCCGAAGCCCGGAACAGCACCCAGCCGAGCATCACCGCCGCCAGCAGATAGCCGTGGCGTAGCGCGGTCGGAGCGCGATCGAGCAGCGCGCCCAGGCGGGTGCGCTCCAGGGACAGGAACAGGCCGTGCCACAGGCCCCAGACCAGGAAGTTGAGGGTGGCCCCGTGCCACACGCCGCACAGGGCGAAGACCACGACGAGGTTCGCCTGCACGCGCCAGGGAGCCACCCGGCCGCCGCCCAGGGGGATGTAGAGGTAGTCGCGAAACCAGGTGGACAGGGACATGTGCCAGCGCCGCCAGAACTCGCGCACGCTGGCGGCGATGTAGGGATGGTCGAAGTTCTCCGGCAGCCGCGCCCCGAACATGCGCCCGATGCCCACAGCCATGTCCGTGTAGCCGGAAAAGTCGTAGTAGATCTGGGCGGTGTAGCAGACGAGCCCCAGCCAGGCCGTGGCCATGTCCAGGCCGGCGGCCCGGCCGAAGGCGTGGTCGGCCACCGGGGCCAGGGCCCCGGCCACCAGGGTCTTCTTGGCCAGGCCGACGGCCAGCCGCCAGCCGCCTTCCCGAAAATCCTCAAGCCTTGGACGCGGCGCGGCGAGCTCCGGCAGAAGCGGCCCGAACCGGGCGATGGGGCCGGCGGTGATCTTGGGGAAAAAGGCCATGGCCGCGGCGAAGCGCCAGCCGTTCGCCTCGGCGGCGACCCGGCCGCGCCCGACGTCGACCAGATAGGCGATGGCCGAAAAGGTGAAAAACGACACCCCGAGCGGAGCGGTGGACGCGGCGTACTTGTACCAGGCCAGCAGGGCGACGTTGGCGGCCACGCCCACGGCCAGCCAGCGCCGCCGCGCCGGGCCGGCCGCGCCGCCGACGAGGCGGCCGAGCAGGTAGTTGCCAAGCGTCGCCCCGACCAGGGCCGGCAGGCCCGTGGCATCGGCCAGAAAGAAATAGGCCAGGCTTTCCGCCAGCAGCACGCCGCAACGCAGCCCCGCCGGGGACACGTAAAAAAGCGCCAGCGCCGCCGGCAGGAAGCCGTACAGAAAAAGGGGCGAATCCGGTATCACACCCCCTCCTTGCAGTGCAGCATGGCAGGGGGTTTACCCGCAGCCCGCCAAAATGCAAGCCGCCCGGGCGGCACGGCCTGGGGGAAACGGCCGGACGCCTCGCCCGGGCTTCGCGCCTTGACCTGACGCCGAGGTTCGGCCTAGTGTCACTTGCCTGGAAACATGTCGAGGCTTTGGCATAAAATATAGTCATTCAAGCATGTTGCCCTTCGAGACGCCCGTAGGCGTCTCGATGCCGCGGCATGCCTTCCTTCCGACAGGGGTCGCCCTCACGCGGCCCCTGCCGGACGGTCCAGCACCACTTGCCCGGCGGGAGCCCAGCGACTATGCAGACACCACATCACGCACGGCCGCCGCGCCGCCCCCCGAGGCATCAACCCATGCGCATTCGAACGAAATTTCTCGCCTTCCTCCTGACCATGGTCATCGTCCCCCTGGTCGCCCTCGGACTTTACGCCTGGCGGCAGACCGGCGAGCTCGGTCGCGAACTGGCCCACTCCGCGGCCGTGGCCCTGGACAAGAACGCCTCCAAGGAACTCGTCCAGACGGCCGACATGCTGAGCGAAGCCTGCGCCGACACCCTGGACCTGCTCGAAACCTCGCTTTCGCTGACGGTCCGCGAGGCCGAACTGCTCCTTTCGGCCCCGCCCGGGGCCCTGCCCACCGGCCCGATCATCCTGGCCACGGAGTTCGACAACCCGGCCTTCATGCCGGAACTCCTCACGGACCTGCCCGGCACGGACATCCGAGCCACCTACGACGGACTGGCCTTCCACCTGAGCCCCGGGCTCACGCGCGAAGCGGCCCTGCCGCAGATGCGGGCGCTCTCCGGCATGCTGCCCTTCTACAAGACCCTTTTCCAACGGCACAAAAAGCTCATGCTTTTCGGCTACGTGGGCCTGGCCACGGGCCTGCACTGCGCCTACCCCGGCCACGGCGGCTACCCGCCGGACTACGATCCCAGACGGCGGCCCTGGTACCAGAACGCCGCCGGCTCCAAGGGCATCACCTGGGACATCATGACCGACGCCATCACCCGGGAAGTCATGGCCACCATGGCCCTGGCCCTGCACGACAAAGACGGCAGGCTCCTCGGCGTGGCCGGCTGCGACATCCCCATGGGCTCGCTTTTCCCGGAGAGCGACCTGTCCGAGGCCTGGACCGACAGCACAAGGGCCATGGTGGTGTCCTACGCCGGCCGCGACGCCGGCGGACGGCCGGAGCTGACCGTGGTCGCCACCCGGGACTACGCCCAAAAGTCCCGGGACTGGGCCGCGCCGGTGGAACTCGAAAAGATCGACTCGTCCGACGCCGAAGCGTTAAGCGAGGTCATCGACGCCCTGACGGCCGGCCGGCCGGGCGTGCGACGACTGCCCTACCGGGGCCAGGACACGCTGTTCGCCTTCGCGCCCATCCGTTCCAAGGAACTGGCCGTGGTGCTGGCCGCGCCGCGCGAGGTGGTGGTGGCCGACGCCCGCCGGGCCGAGGAAAGGGTGCTCGGCGCGGTTTCGCGCATGCTCGGGCACATCGGCTGGTTCGTGGCCGCGGCCGTGCTGGTGGCCGCGGCGGTGTCGCTGCCGGCCTCGTCCAGCATCACCCGGCCGGTCATGGAACTGGCCGCGGCGGCCAGGAAAATCGCCTCCGGCGACTTCACCGCCCGGGTCAGGACGCACGGCAAAGACGAGATCGGGGAACTCGGCCGGTCGTTCAACGACATGGCCCCCCAGCTCCTGGAGCGTGTGAAGCTCAAAAACGACATGGCCCTGGCCATGGAGGTGCAGCAGAACCTGCTGCCGGGGCGGCCGCCTTCGGTCGACGGCCTCGACGTGGCGGCCTTAAGCCTCTACTGCGACGAAACGGGCGGGGACTATTTCGATTTCCTGGAATTTTCCCAGGACGACGCCGCCCATGCCGACGTGGTGGTCGGCGACGTCACCGGCCACGGCGTGTCGGCGGCGCTTTTCATGGCCACGGGCCGGGCGCTCCTGCG
>NZ_JARKOZ010000033.1 GCF_029978005.1 Solidesulfovibrio sp.
CGCAACGCCCACCAGCGACTCCTCCACGGGCGAGAGCTTGCCCGCGCCGCACCGCGGCCCCAGGTTCCAGGTGCTCGGCACCACCAACTGGTAGTTGGCCGTCCTGCCGCCCTCGATGCGGACCCAGTGCGACAACCCGCCACGGGTGACGGCGCAAAAGCCCACGCCCTTGGCCGCATCCGGCATCTTCCAGGGCTTGTAGATCTCCACCGGCCCGGCCTTGGCCATGGCCTCAAGTTCGTCGAGCCAACCCTCCATGCGGTTGACCAGGACGATGCTCTCCACCATGCGGCAGGCCGTGCGGCCCAGGGTCGAAAACAGGTTCTCGGGCTTGAGCTTGCTCGCAGTCAGCCACTCGTCCAGGCGCTTGACCGTCTCCGGCTCGCCCCTGGCGTAGGCCATGGCCCGCCGGGCCAGCGGCCCGGTCTCCATGGGTTCGCCCTTGTAACGCGGGGCCTTGGACCAGGAGTAGCGGTCCTTGCCGTCGTACTCCGCATAGTCCGGGTCGGTGACGCCGTCGTAGGGATGGCGCGCTTCGCCGGGCTTGTACCAGCCGTGGGTCACGTGCTCCTTGATCTCGTTGGGGTCGAAATCCTCCACCCGCTTGAAGTCCCGGTTCCAGAGCACGCCGCCCCTGAAGAACGGATCCTTGCCGGTCTTGGGATCGTGAAAGTCCGAAAAGTCGAAGAAGTTGGTGGTGCGGCCGTATTTGGCCGCCTCGGGATAGCGGCGGCCGAGAAGGATCAGATCGCCTTTGTAGTTGTGGTTGATGAACTTGCGGGCTTCGGCGTAGAGCTCCCGGAATTCCTGGAAGCGCTCGGGCCGCAGGCTCTCGTAGCAGGTCACGCCGCCCACGCGCATGGTCTGGGCGTGGGGATTCTTGCCGCTGAAGATGGCCATGGCCCGGGCCAGCTTGAGCTGGACGCGCAGGGCTTCCAGGTAGTTGGCCGCCAGCACCAGGTTTTCCTCGGGCGAGAGGCGATAGGCCGGATGGCCGCCCAGGAAGTAGGCGTTGGCCAGGAATCCGAGCTGCTTGCTGTCGGCGAATTTCTTGAGCCTGGATTGGACCACGTAATAATCGCCGGGCATGGCCTCGCGGCCGGAGACTTCCGAGGCCAGCTTGGCCGCGGCGGCCGGATCGGCCTTGAGGGCCGCGACCATGTCGCAGAAATCCAGGGAATGCAGATGGTAGAAGTGTACGAGGTGGTCGTGGACGTCGAGGGAGGACAGGATAAGGAGCCTGACCAGCTGGGCCGCCGGCGGCGGGGTGAAGCCCATGGCGTCCTCCACAGCCCGGATGCTCGCCAGGGAGTGGGTGGTGGTGCACACGCCGCAGGCGCGCTGCACGTAGAGGTGCACGTCCTCGGGCGGGCGACCCTGGACGATGAGTTCCAGGCCGCGAAAGAGCTGGGCGCTGGACCAGGCGTCGGCCACCACGCCGTCCTTGACCTCGACATGGATGCGCAAATGGCCCTCGATGCGGGTGATGGGGTCGATGGTGAGGGGTCCGGTGAATTTCTTCTCGGCCATGGCTGCCTCCTTAGGCGGACTCGCCCTTCATGCGGACGTCGCGGCTGAAGGGTGCGTAGGCGTCCCAGAAGTCGGGTTCGCTGCAGCCGATGCAGGGCGCGCCGGCGCGCACCGGCCAGTTGGTCTGGTTGAACTGGGCCGTGGGGCAGTTGTTGTAAGTGTAGGGGCCGCGGCAGCCGAGAAGATGCAGGCACCAGCCGTCGCGGGCCTCCTTGGTCTCGAATCCCCGGGCGAAGCGGCCGGCCTCGAAGTGGGGCAGGCGCGGGCATTTGTCGTGCACGGTCGAGCCGTAGAACATGGTCGGCCGGCCGTAGCCGTCCAGGGCCGGCACGCCTTGGGTCAGCAGGTGGACCACCGTGCCGATGAAGTTGACGGGGTTCGGCGGGCAGCCCGGGATGTTGATGGGCTTGACGCCCATGGGGCCGAGGGCCTCGCCCACGCCCGCCGCGCCCGAGGGGTTGGGCTTGGCCGCCTGGATGCCGCCGTAGCTGGCGCAGGAGCCCATGGCGATCACGCCCTTGGCGTTGCCGGCCACCTTGGCGAAAAGCGAAAGCATGGTCTCGCCGGCCACCTGGCCGTAGAGTCCGCCCTGGCGCAGGGGGATGGCCCCCTCGATGGCGCAGTAGTAGCCGTTCGGGTTATGGATGGCCGTTTCCAGGTTGGCCTCGGCCGCCTTGCCCGAGGGGGCCATCAGGGTCTCGCAGTAGTCCAGGGAGATGACTTCCATGATGAGCACGTCGATGTAGGGATCGATGGAGCGCAGGAGCCCCTCGGTGCAGCCCGTGCATTCGGCGCCGTGCATGTAGACCACGCTCGGGCGCTGCTTGCTTTCCAGGGCGGCGGCGATGGTGGGGGCGTAGCCCGCCTCCATGCCCATGGCCGCGGCCACCAGTGCGCAAAACTTCAGGAAATCGCGGCGGGACATGCGGCCGCCCTCGATCTGGCGTTCGAGGAGCGTGGCCGCGAGACGCGTCTTGGAGCTCATTGGGGCTTCCCTCCTTCCGGGGCTTTGTGGCAGCTGGCGACGCAGGACAAAGGCGGCATGGCTTGGCCGCTGTAGCGCTTCTGCTTGTAGCAGCCGAGGCAGCTCATGGTCCTTTCATTGTGAAAGGCGCGGTAGAAATCGGCCTTGGAATCCATCCCCGATTGATTGTGGCACTGGGTGCAAGGCAAGAACTGGCCCAAGGTGCGGTCCAACTCTTCATGATGACACGACTTGCAAGGGTTTTGCACGGCATGGAAACCGTGCGGAAAATTCACGGGTCCGACCCATGCGGCAAGGGGCGTATTTTTGTCCGGTCTTTTGATGAGGATGTCCTTGGGCACTTCATAGCCGATGGCCACGCCGCAACAAAGGGTTATGCCCAGAATCGATGGGATCCACGATAATCACTTCATTTTAGCCTCCGGGGCAAGGGATTGGACTACGTTTGACGATGTCCACGATTTCCGGTTTCCGATCAAGAAATTTCGCGAAGAACAAAGGCAAACCCTTTGTAATACATTTTTATATTTTGTGTTATTCCAGAAAGAAGGAAGGCGTTGCATCGGAAGACGTGAGCATGAAGACGTTCCGTGGTGCATATACATTTTATGGTGAACCTTGCCCGAAGGGCATGACGGCGTAATGCGATGCCATGGCGCGGAACAAGGGCGGCGACGAAAAAGACCATAATTTCGTCGCGTCGTCGTGGCGTCGCCGCCGTGGAAACAGTGACAAATGTATGAGCCCATCGTATGGCTATAACGATGGTCGGCCCTGGAGCGGTGACGAATACATGGGGTAGACCGAAAGAGGTGTTCGCCCATGCGTGTCTTGCTCGTGGCCTTGGCCGCGTTTTTCGGCGTTGCGGCCGCGGCCGTGCTGTTTTTCGCTCCCCTGAGCGGCGAGAAGAAAAATTTCTGCGTCGATCCCCTGGGCTGCGTCGAGCTCGCCCCGGGCGCGCCGGTGCGTCTGGGCGTCATCCAGTCCCTGAGCGGCAAGGTGGCGGTCCTGGGCCGCGAGCAGGTGCGCGGTCTGGAGCTGGCCCTGGCCGACCGGGGGGACGCGGTGCTCGGGCATCCCGTCGTCCTCGTGGTGGAGGACACCGGCTGCCGCCGGGAGGGCGGGGCCAACGCCGCGCTGCGCATCGTCTCCGACCCGGACGTGGCGGCGATTTTCGGCACCACCTGCTCCGGGGACGCCGCCGCCGCCGCCCAGGTCATGACCGCCGCCGGGCTGTCCATGATCTCGGGCAACAACAGCGCTCCCTTCCTGACGTCCATGGGCGGCAAGGCCGCGCCCAAATGGCAGCCGGGCTTTTTCCGCACCGCCCCCAACGAGGAGCACTCCGGGCCGGCGGCGGCCCGCCACGCCTACGTGGCCCTCGGCGTGCGCAGGGCGGCGGTCATCCACGACGGCGACATCTACACCCTGGGCCTGGCCCAGGGATTTCGCCAGGAGTTCGAGCGCCTCGGCGGGGCCACCGCCCTTTTCACGGCCGTGGACAAGGGCGACGCGGATATGCGGCCCGTGCTCGAGGCCGTGGCCGCATCCGGGGCCGACATCCTCTTTTTCCCGCTCTTCCAGCCCGAGGGCAACGCGGTCCTGCTCACGGCCAGGGCCATGCCGGCCCTGGCCGGGCTTGCCCTCATGAGCGACGGCTCGCTGATCGACCAGAGCTTCATCGACGCCGTGGGCGAGGCGGCCAGGGGCATGTATTTCGTCGGTCCGACCCCGCCGGGGCCGAGCGCGGCCACGACGTCGTTTCAAGAGCGCTACCTGGAGCGCTACGGCGAATCGCCGCCGACGACCTATTCGCAGCATGCTTTCGACGCGGCCGGCATTCTCCTGCGGGCCATGGAGACCGCCGCCAAGTGCGGCAAGGATGGGGCGTGCGTCCTCGGCCGCCAGGCGCTGCGCGACGCCCTGGCCGGGACCACGGACTATCCCGGCCTCACCGGGACCCTCACCTGCGACCGCTTCGGCGACTGCGCCGTGCCGCGCTTCGACGTGCTGCGCCTGGACGACCCGGCCAAGGGCGTGACGGGCCTGCTCGCCAACGTCGTCTTCACCTACGACCCGCGAAAAGAGCATGGCCAGTAAGCTGGCGACATACTGGGACCGCCTCGGCATCACCTCCAAGCTGTGGACCGTCCTCGGACTGCTGTTCGCCATGTTCAGCCTGGCCGGCGGGGCGGCGGTCATTGGCCTCGCCGTCATGCGCGGAGCCGAGGACAACATCCAGGCCAACCTCGAAGTGCGGGCCAAGGTCCTCGAAATGGAGGGCAAGCTCGAGAAGTCGCGGCGGTTGTACCGGGATTTCCTGCTGGTCGGGCCGGAGATGGATTTCGAGGCGGCCCGGGAGCGGTTCTGCCAGCCGGCCCAGGCCGAAACGGCCCGGCTCATCGCCGTGTGCGAGGACCTGCGCCGGCTCATCGCCGCTCTGCCCTCGGGCGGGGCCATCGCCAGGCGCAACGTGGACCTCACGCTCTTCACCTCCACGGCCAGGCGGTATTCCGAGACGCTTCTGCGCGAAACCGAAATCTACGCCTCGCTCTACGAGGCCAAGGGCGGTCTTTTGGCGCGGCTTGCCGAGACCACGGCCGGGCTTGCCGCCTGTCTGGAGGGGAGCGCGGAGGGCGGCCGCCTGCTGCGCGAACTGGACGTCCTGGAAAAACGCTACGAGATCACCCGGCAGCGGCCCTTCATGCAGTCCGCCCTCAACAAGCTCGGGGAACTGCGACGCCTGGTCGTCGCCGGCAAGGTCGCGCCCGCCAGCGGCCGGCCCGACGTCCTGGGTCTCATGGACGCCTATGCCCGGACGGCCGACCGGATCATGGAGGCCGTCAAGGCCATGCACGCCAACGCCAACGACTTCTGGCTGCAATCCAGGGCCGTGGACCCCATCGCCGAGGAACTCAAGCAGCTTTCGGCCGCGGAAGTGGCCAAGGCCAGGAAGCGGATCGACTGGGCCAGCCGGCTGACCGGGGCCATCCTGGCCGGGGCGGCCCTGCTCGGGCTGGGCTGCCTCCTCTTCGCCGGCCGGCTTCTGCACGCCTCCATCACGGGCAAGATCGAGACCATGACCCGCCATGCCGAGGCCGTGCGGGCGGGACACCTCGACGTGGCCCTGCCGGACGGCGGCGGCGACGAGCTGGGGGTGCTGGCCGGGGCTTTCAACGCCATGACGGCGCGCCTCAAGGGGCTGGTAGACACCCTGGAGGAGAAGGTCCGGCAGCGCACCAAGGAACTGGCGGACAAGAACCGCGAGCTCGACGCCAAAAATCAGGAGTTGGCCACCCTGTCCCTGACCGACCGCCTGACCGGGCTGTGCAACCGACGCAAGCTCGACCGCGAGCTCGAGGCCGAATTGCGCCGCGCCCGGCGCTACGGCACCGTCTTCTCGGTGATCCTGGCCGACCTGGACCATTTCAAGGCAGTCAACGACACCCACGGCCACGCCGCCGGCGACGCCGTGCTGGTGCGGGTGGGTGACATCCTGATGGCGTTCACGCGGGAGACGGATCTGGTCGGACGCTGGGGGGGCGAGGAATTCCTCGTCGTCTGCCCGGAAACCGACCTGCACCAGGCGCGGGCCCTGGCCGAGAACCTGCGCCGCGAATGCGCCCGTTGCCTGGTCCCGGGCATGATCGAGGTGACGGCCAGTTTCGGCCTGGCAGCCTACGACGGCGACATGGGGGCCGCGGAACTGCTCGAGCGCGCCGACGCCGCCCTCTACCGGGCCAAGCAGGCCGGCCGCAACCGGACCGAGGCCCACCCCGGCATCCGCGACCACAAATGAAAAAGGCCCGGTCGCCAGGCGACCGGGCCATGGTTGCAACGAACGGGGGGATGGACCGAGGTCCCGGCGGCGGACGTCACCTCCCTGGCGTCCACCAAACCCCGCCGCCGTCAGACTTTCACATTGAGCCTGGTGCCTATATGCGGCTTGGGGGGAGCGGATTCGGTTTGCGGCAGGGCGGCCGTGGCTTCCTGGCCGCCTCCCGTCGCGCCGAAGACGCGTTTAAAGTACTGCTGTTCCTTGGTCGAGAGGACGGACGCCGTGGCGGCGCTGCCAAAGATGCCGATCCCCGATACTTCGCTCATGACGACTGCTCTCCTTCATCGCGAAAGCAACTCCTTTCCGTCCGTCATGCCTTCTCCCGCCGATGGTTGGCGCATGCCGGCCGGATATGGATCCCGGAAGGGATGAAAGACCCCCCTCCCTGATGGGGCGGACTTGAACGAATATGGCCGGGGATGGATTACGGATCGTGCGGCATGACCGTTCCTCCTTTCACGCGGCGCGCGGGCCAAGGCGCAGATCGGAGGATCCGGCGCATTGGCGGCCCGGCTGCCCTATCCTGTCTCCAGGACGTAGGCCCGTGGCTTTGCGTCCCCCCCTTTCGGAGGGTTTGCCTTTTTCAGTGCGTGGTGGTTGGCCGGGCGCGGGGGAACGGAAGAGGCGGACCCGGGGCGAACCTCCCTCGCCCGGGGTCTTCCCGTGTTCCGTCCGCCATCGCGGTCCGGCCCGTGACGCGTTCTTGTATCCCGGGGGGAAACGGACGGCGTCACGACTTCTCGGTAACACGTATACGACTCTTTTACCATTTTGTATAGATGCTCTTGCCGCCCGGTCCGGCGGGGTTTGACGGCGGGACCCGCCTTGGGCTACCGCATCCGGCCATGGGCACTTGCGTCACCTTGCGCGGCGTCGCCAAATCCTATGGCGTGCGCCGCCTTTTCACCGACATCTCCCTGACCGTCTCCGACCAGGAGCGCATCGGGCTCATCGGCCCCAACGGCTCCGGCAAATCCACCTTGCTCAAGATCCTGGCCGGCCTCGAGACGCCGGACGCCGGCGAACGGACCCTGCGCCAGGGGGCCCGTCTCGCCTACGTGGCCCAGCAGGACGCCTTCGACCCCGGGACGACGGTGGAGCGGGTGGTGACCGAGGCGGCCGTGGCCGCCTTCGGCCGGCCGGCCGAGGAGGCCGAGCAGCGAAAGCGTGTGGCCGTGACCCTGGGACGCCTTGGCTTCGAGGAGCCGGAGGCGGCCGTGGACGCCCTGTCCGGCGGCTGGCGCAAGCGGCTGTCCATCGCCCGGGCCCTGGTGTCCGAGCCCGACGCCCTGCTCCTGGACGAGCCCACCAACCACCTGGACCTGGCCTCCATCCTGTGGCTCGAACGGTTTCTGGCCGGCGCGTCCTTCGCCTTCGTGGTGGTCAGCCACGACCGGTTCTTTCTGGAAAACGTCTGCCGGCGCACCGTGGAGCTCTCGGCCGCCTACCCGCGCGGCTTCTTGAGCGTGGACGGCCCCTACAGCGCGCTGCTCGAGGCCAGGGAGGCGTTCCTGGCCAGCCAGGGAGCCCTGGAGCAGACCCTGGCCAACAAGGCCCGGCGCGAGATCGAGTGGCTGCGCCGCGGACCCAAGGCCCGGGCCACCAAGGCCAAGGGGCGCATCGACGCGGCCGGGGAGCTGTTCGAGGAACTGGCCGCGACACGGGCGCGAAACCGTGAGACGGTCCGGGCGGGCATCGATTTTTCCGCTTCCGGCCGCCAGACCAGGCGGCTGGTCGTGGCCGAGGGTCTGGCCAAGGCTTACGAAGAGCGGCCCCTTTTCCGGGACCTGGACATCGTGCTTGCGCCCGGCGCGCGCCTGGGCCTGGCCGGGCCCAACGGCTCGGGCAAGTCCACGCTGCTACGCGTCCTGGCCGGGCTCGAACGGCCCGACGCCGGCAGGGTGTCCCACGCGCCCGGGCTCGAGGTCGTGGTCTTCGACCAGAAGCGCGAGCAGCTCGACAAGGAGCAGATCCTGCGCCACGCCTTTGCCCCGGACAGCGACAGCGTCATCTACCGGGGGCAGCCCGTGCACGTGGTCACCTGGGCCAGACGCTTCGCCCTGCGGCCCGAGCAGCTGGACCTGCCGGTGGGGCTTTTGTCCGGCGGGGAGCAGGCGCGCGTGCTCATCGCCCGGCTCATGCTGCGCCCGGCCGACGTGCTCCTTCTCGACGAGCCCACCAACGACCTGGACATCCCCACCCTGGAGATGCTTGAGGAAAGCCTGCTGGAATTTCCGGGCGCGGTGGTGCTGGTCACCCACGACCGGTCGCTGCTCGACCGCGTGTCCACGCGGCTGCTCGGCCTCGACGGCGCGGGCGGATCGGAGGTCTACGCCGACTACGGCCAATGGGAGGCCGAATTCGAGGCCAGGCGCAGGGACCAGGCCCGGGCCGCCCGGGAGGACAAGCCGCAAAGGCCCAAACCCCGGCCCCAGGGCGGGACGAAAAAGCTCACCTTCAAGGAACAGCGGGAATACGACGGCATGGAGCAGGCCATCGCCGCGGCCGAGGCGGCCCAGGCCGCAGCCCAGGCCGCCCTGGAGGACCCGGCCGTGGCCAGCGACGGCGCTGAGCTCTCCCGCCGCCTGGAGGCCTTCCAGGCGGCCGAGGCCGCTGTCGAGGCCCTCTACGCCCGCTGGGCCGCACTCGAGGAAAAGCTCGCCTAGACGGCTACGGCTGTCGCCGGTTCCTTAGGGGATCGGCGACAGCGTTCCTCTCTTTCCCGATCCGCCTTACGTTCCGGTGCGGTCCGTGTCGCGCGACGGCGTGCCTGCGTGCTCCCGGCGCGGCCGCAGGAGCAGTTGCAGCGGCTTCGCCTCGCCCGGAGCCGTGAGCGCCTCCCGGGCGGCCAGCCCCAAGCCAAGTGCCACGAGCACGAATTGGGCCGCCAGCATCCAGGCGGCGTTCGCCGGGATCAAGGCATGGTGCGCGGCGGCGATGGACGCGCCGACCGCGAGGTCGGTCGTGCCCGTCTCCTGGACCAGCAGGTTGCCGTAAGTACCTGAGAACGCTCCCCAGTTGAAGAGAACCGCCAGATACAGGAGGGCCTGCGCCCCGGCCAGGCGGCCGAGCAAGGCCGGGCCGAGGAGCAGCCAGGTGAAAAAGGCCGGCAGGGCGGGCATGGCGTACCAGGCCCCGGTGGTGGGGAAGCCCCAGGCCAGGGCGGAGTGCAGGGCGTGGAAGACCAGGGCCAGGGTGCAGCCGGCCCACAGAAGCGGCAGTTCCGGGGCGGCCAGGGCCAGGGAAAGCAAGCGCCGCCGTCCCCCGCGGCGGCAAAGGGCCGCGCCAAGGGCCAGGGCGCAGCCGGTCAGGCCCGTCTTGAAGGCCAGGTTCTGCCAGTCCGGGGACTGGAGGTTGGACCAGCCGCCCAGAAACACCGTGGCGTTGTAGGCCAGGGGGTTGCGGAAGACGCCGTAGCCCAGGTCCTTGGCCGCGCCCAGGAGCTTTGCGAGGCCGAAGCCCCGGCGCGAGCTGAAGATGGCCTCCTGCATGCCGGTCAGCTGGCCGTAGCGCATAAGATACGGCAGGTGGTAGGCCCCGGCCAGGGCGACGTAGCCGAGGACGAAGGCGCACGGCGCGGCCAGGGCGCGAAGGCGCGCCCGCCAGGAGAGTCTCGGCCTCAGGGCCGGCAGGGTCAGCAGGATGCCGAGGACCAGCGCCACGGGCAGGGCCGTGGCCTTGGCCAGGACGGCCAGCCCGGCCAGTGCGCCGAGGAGGGCCGTCCGCCAGCTGCCGGCCGGGGCGAGGACCCCGCGCGGCTTGATCCAGACGACATAGGCGGCCAGGGCGGCGCTGGCGCAAAAAAGCGCCAAGCCGTCGTTGGCGAAGCGGGCGAAGTTGTAGGTCACGTAGGAGAAGCTGACCAGAAGCAGGAGCACGCCGTCCGGCAGCCAGCGCAGGGGGCCGTCCGCCGGCAGCAGGCGGCCGAGGGCCAGCCGCCACAGGGCCAGCGTCGCCACGAGCAGGGCGACGTTGCAAAGCCTTCCCGCGTCGGCCCAGGCGAGCAGGGCGGCCGGGTCCGGGCCGGGGCAGAATAGGGCCATGAGGCGGTAGAAGAGCGGGCCGTGCTGGGCCTGGTAGAGGAACAGGTCGAAGCGTTTTTTCGGTTCCTCGCAGCAGGCCGGGGCGTCGCCGGGATAGGGCTTGGCGTTTATGCCGCGCAGCATGGAAAGCGAGGTCGTGGGGTGGGGATGGGCGGTGATGAAGGGGACGAGTTCGCGCGGCATGGGCGTGCGCGTCGTGGGCATGCGCCCGGTCTTGTGGACGTAATAGGCCACGGCGAGATGCGGCAGCTCGTCCCAGCCGTTGAACGGCAGTTGCAGCCCCGCCACGCTGACGCCCCGCACGGCGGCCAGGGCCAGCAGGATCGCGACGAGCAGCCGCGAGGCGGCGTCGCCCGGCGCGGCGGCGCGGCGGCGCGGCGGCGGATTCGAAACGGCGGCGTCTTTTGCGTGCACAAGCAGACCCAAGAGCGAACGGGTTGGTACGAAATCCGTGGCAACGCGGGCCGCGCCGTCCAAGCGCCCCAGACCCGGCCGGAGGCGGAGAGGCCGCAACGCGGGGATGCCCTCGATCGATGCCCAGTGGGTCGCCGTCCGGTGGCGTGCGGTTACAGACACGGCGGAGCTCGCCCGGCCAGGAGGAGGGGCGTACGCTAGTGCGCGGACCCGAAGATGCGTCGGGAAACATGATCGGTGCGTTGAGCCAGGCGTGTTTCACGAAGATGGCGAATGTCGCAATACAAGGTATGTAGCCGTCTCTCAAATGACACAAAGTCTTCATCGTTCTGCGCATGGTCGGAAAGTAGCAGGGATCGGCCTGCCCCCATCGGGCGGCTTCGATCCGGATTCCCAAGTCGTATTTCCCGAGAAGCAGCCCCGAGAAACGTCATGACGCTCAAATACAAATTGATTCTGTTCTGCCTGGCCATCAGCATCCTTCCCCTCGCCGCCACGGGCGTGGTCAGCGTGCGCCAGGCTTCCGGCATCCTCGGCGAACAGGCCTTCGGCGGTCTGGCCGCCGCCAGGGACAGCCGTCGCGAAGCCCGGGAGGCGGCCGCCGCCACTTGGCTTCGCGAGGCGGCCATCCTGGCCGCGGTCAAGGAAGTCTACAACGCCGTGGGCATGACCCGGGACTACTTCATGGGCGTCAAGCCCGGCCAGAAAGCGGCCGTGGACACGCCGGAATACAAGGACCTGCACGAATACGTGGGCCCGGCCTTCGGCCCCTTCACCAAGGTGCTGGGATTCGGCGACGCGCTGCTCGTGGCCGACGACGGCCGGGTGATCTTCGGCGCGGCCTCGGGCAAGGAAGTGGGGGAGGACCTCAAGGAGGGGCCGCTTAAAAATTCCAGCCTGGCCGCCGCCTGGCGCGGGGCCATGAAGGGCGAGGTGGTGTTCGCCGACTTCGCGCCCTATCCGCCGCTCGGCGGCGAGGAGGCGGCCTTCGTGGCCGCGCCGGTCAAAAACCACACCGGCACCATGATCGAGGCGGCCGCGATCCTGCGCGTGCCCAAGGACGAACTGGCGCGCATCATGCGCCAGGGCGAAGGCACGGGCGTTTCCCGCGACTTCTTCCTGGTCGGCGGCGACGGCGGGGTGCGCCTGGCCGCCGTGGCCGCCTCGGACGCCAAGGGCGCTCCGGCGGGCGCGGCCGTGTCCCGGGCCCTGGGCGGCGAGACGGGCAACCTCACCGACAAGGACGGCAAGGGCGATGAGACGCTCACGGCCTTCGCCCCGGTCAGGTTCGGCAATATCGGCTTCGCGCTCCTGGCCCGCACTCCGGCCGACGAGGCCTTTGCCGCGGCCAGCGGCCTGCAGCGGGTGTCGCTGCTCGTGGCCGGCGTCACGGCGGCTCTGGTGCTCGTTGCCGTGACGCTCTTTTTGCGCAAGGAGATTCTGCGCCCGCTGGACGGCATCCTGGGCTACCTGGCCGCCGTGACCCGGGGCGAATTCTCGGCCGCGCCCCCCAAGCGCCTCAAAGGCGAGATGGAGGCCCTGCGCTCGGGCCTGCTCATGATGGTGGCCGAGATCAAGAACAAGCTCGGCTTTGCCTCGAGCATCCTCAAGGCCGTGACCCTGCCCTGCCTCGTGGTCGACACCGAGGGGAAGGTGACCTTCGTCAATCCGCCGCTTTTGCGCCTGCTCGGCCTCGGCGAGGACTACAAGGCCCTGCTCGGCCGGCCGGCCGCCCAGGCCTTCGGCAGGAGCGCGCCCATCGCCGGGGAGCTTTCCTCCTGCCTGACCGACCGGGCCTGCCGGCTGGATGTGGAGTTCCTGCTCGACGACGGCGCGGGCGGGACGCGCCACGTGCGCGTGGACACGGCCCCGCTCTACGACCTGGACGAGGGGCTCATCGGCGCCTTCGCCCTGGTGGTGGACCTGACCGACGTCAAGTCCAAGGAGGCGCTTATCGTCTCCAGAAACGAGATGCTGCGCCGGGTGGCCGGCGAGGCCGAGACCATCGCCCGCCACGTGGCCGCCAACGCCGAGGAGCTTTCCAGCCGCGTCTCCGCCGTTTCCAGCGGAGCCATGGAGCAGACGGCGCAGTTGCAGGAGACGGCGGCCGCCTTCGAGAGCCTCAACGTCGCCCTGGACGCAGTGGCTTCCGGGGCCGAGGGTGCGGCGACCGGGGCCGAGGCGGCCATGTCCCAGGCCATGGCCGGCCGGGAGGCCGTGGAACGCACGGCCCGGGCCATAGGCCAGGTGAGCGGCATCTCGGGCGAGCTGCGCCGCAGCATGGACGCCCTGGGCAACCGGGCCGCCTCCATCGGAGGCATCATCGAAGTCATTTCCGACATCGCCGACCAGACGAACCTGCTGGCGCTCAATGCCGCCATCGAGGCGGCCCGGGCCGGCGAGGCCGGGCGCGGCTTCGCCGTGGTCGCCGACGAGGTGCGAAAGCTGGCCGAAAAGACCATGTCCGCCACCAAGGAGGTCTCCACCTCGGTCCACGCCGTGCTGGAGGCGGTGGACGACAGCGCGGGCAAGGCCGTGGCCGCCACCCAGGCCGTGGCCGAGGCAGACGGGCTGGTGTCCCGCTCCGGGGACACCCTGGCGGCCATCGTGTCGCGCTGCGAGGACGCGGCCCGGTCCGTGCGCGAGATCGCGGCCTCGGCCAAGGCGCAGGCCAGCGCCCACGACGAGATCAACCGGGCCGTGTCCACCATCGGCGAAGTGGCCGAAGAGACGGCGCTCGGCATGGACGAGGCCGCCGGCTCCGTCTCGGACCTGGCCGGCCAGGCCGGCGACCTCATGCGCCTGATCGAGGACATGCGGGGGTAGCGTCCCCGTGCCTGATTCCCCTTGACGGGGCCAGGTGAAATCCGTATGCCCGCATATCAGGATATCTTGATATGCTGAAAGACGCATCTTCGCCCCTGCCCTGGTTCAAGGCCCTGGCCGACGAGACGCGGCTGCGCCTTGTGCGCATCCTCGCCCGCCACGAGCTGTCCGTGGGCGAGATCGTGGCCGTGCTCGGCATGGGCCAGTCGCGCGTTTCGCGCCACCTGGGCATCCTGGTCGGCTGCGGCCTGCTGACGAGCCGCCGGGAAGGGGCCTGGACCTTCTACAGCGCCGCCGCCGGCGACGAGCCGGCCGCCTTTCTGGCGGCGCTTGCTCCCTGGCTGGACGCCGCCGGTCCCGAGGCCGACCTCACGGCCGTGGCCGAGGTGCTGCGGGAGCGCCGCCGGGAGACCCGTCGCTTTTTCAACGCCATCGCCCCGGACTGGGCCGGGCTTCGCCGCGAGGTGCTGGGCGAACTCGACCCGGCGGACCTCGTGCGCGAGGTCATGCCGGCCACGGTCGGCCTGGCCGCCGACCTGGGCTGCGGCCCGGGCGACCTGCTGCCCGTGCTGGCCGAGCGGGCCGCCGCCGTCATCGGCGTGGACAGTTCCCCTTCCATGCTCGCCCTGGCCGAGCGGCGCACGGCCGGGCTGCCGGTCGGCGTGCGCATGGGCGAACTCGAGCACCTGCCCATGGCCGACGGCGAGGCGGATTTCCTGGTCGTCTGCCTGACCCTGCACCATCTGCCCGATCCCGCCGCCGCCCTGGCCGAGGCCCGGCGCGTGCTGGCCGACGCGGGGCGGCTGGTGGTCATCGACTTCACCGCTCACGAGGACGAGGCCATGCGCCGGCGCTTCGGCGACCGCTGGCTGGGGTTCTCGCGGGAAAAGCTTTCCGAATGGCTGGACCGCGCCGGTTTTGACCTGACGCAATGGTCCGAACACCCCGTCAACCGGGGGCTGGCGGCGGCGCGCGCCGTGGCCGGGCCCCGTCAACCCTCCCCCGAAAGGAGCCCTTCATGAGCGTCAAGCCGCTTGACCTGACCCTTCCCTACAAGGTCGCCGACATGTCCCAGGCCGATTGGGGCCGCAAGGAGATGCAGCTCTCCGAAGGCGAGATGCCGGGACTGATGGCCGTCATCGAGAAGTACGGCCCGAAAAAGCCCCTGGCCGGCCTTCGCGTCACCGGGTCGCTGCACATGACCATCCAGACGGCCATGCTCATCAAGTGCCTCCACGCCCTGGGCGCGGACCTGCGCTGGGCCTCGTGCAACATCTACTCGACCCAGGACCACGCCGCCGCGGCCATCGCCGCCGACGGGCTGGCCGCCGTGTTCGCCTGGAAGGGCGAGACCCTGGAGGACTACTGGTGGTGCACCGAGATGGCGCTCACCTGGCCCGACGGGGCCGGCCCGGACCTCATCGTGGACGACGGCGGCGACGCCACCCTTTTCGTGCACCACGGCGTCAAGTGCGCCAAGGACGCCAAGATCCTGAACGCCCCCACGGACAACAAGGAAATGGCCATCATCATGGACCGCATCAAGGCGGTCGTGGCCGTCGACGCCGGCCGGTTCGAGCGTCTGGCCAAAAAGATCCGGGGCGTGTCCGAGGAGACGACCACCGGCGTGCACCGCCTCTACCAGATGATGCAGGCCGGCGAGCTGCTCTTCCCGGCCATAAACGTCAACGACTCGGTCACCAAGTCCAAGTTCGACAACCTCTACGGCTGCCGCGAGTCCCTGGCCGACGGCATAAAAAGGGCCACGGACGTGATGGTGGCCGGCAAGGTGGTGGTCGTGGCCGGCTACGGCGACGTGGGCAAGGGCTGCGCCCAGTCCATGCGCGGCTTCGGCGCGCGGGTGCTGGTCACCGAGATCGACCCCATCTGCGCCCTGCAGGCGGCCATGGAAGGCTACGAGGTCACGACCATGGACGCGGCCTGCGCCCAGGGCGACATCTTCGTCACGGCCACGGGCTGCTGCGACGTCATCACCGGCGCGCACATGGAAAAGATGAAGGACGGGGCCATCGTGTGCAACATCGGCCACTTCGACTCCGAGATCAACGTGGCCTACCTGGAGACCACGCCCACCTGCAGGAAGGACCAGATCAAGCCGCTGGTCGACAAGTGGACCATGGCCTCGGGCAACGCCATCCTGATGCTGGCCGAGGGCCGGCTGGTCAACCTCGGCTGCGCCACCGGCCATCCGAGCTTCGTCATGTCCAACTCCTTCACCAACCAGGCCCTGGCGCAGATCGAGCTGGCCACCAAGCAGTACGCCATCGGCGTCTACACCCTGCCCAAGCTCCTGGACGAGGAAGTGGCCCGCCTGCACCTGGCGCGCCTGGGGGCCAAGCTCGAGACCCTGACCCCGGCCCAGGCCGCCTACCTCAACATCGACGCGTCCGGCCCCTACAAGCCGGACCACTACCGCTACTAGGCTTTTCGCCTCCATAACCTGCCGCCGCGTCGTGGGAACCGCGCCCACGGCGCGGCGGTTTTTTTTTGCATCGCCCGCGCGGGAGCCGCCCCGCGATACGGCAAGGCCGGCCATGGCGGCCCGGAAACCGTACGGCGCGTTTCTTCCCGGCTCCGGACAGGCATGGCCGGTAGTGGCCGCTTCGCGAACGACCGCGGGACGACGGCATGGAGATGCTGCATCCTCCAACGCAACGTTCGCGGCACGGTGGAATCGGCGGCGTCGCTTCGAAATCGCACCCAGTTTTCGGCGATTGTCCAAGGCTGCAACTTGATAAGGATATTGACAGAAGAAGGATGCAACAGGACGAAACGTCACAAATGCGGCGTGGGAACCGCAAAATATCGGTGACTTGCCTTTTTTCGTTTCTGTCGTGTGCTTGTGTAGCAAAAAGAAACAGCGTCAACAAACAGCAACAATTGGCTGGCTCCTTGCCTGGGTGAAATACGAAGCCCTTCCCGAGGAATGGTTTGCCTGCGCCTTGGAATCCGTATATCGAATCCTGGAATGCAGTTCTTCGATTTCAGGACCGCTTGCGTCATCTATTTGTGCAGCCACGTCTGCATCGCCGTGCTGCTGTCCGTGGCCTTTTCCGACAAGCGGGCCCGGGGGGCGCGGCTGTGGATCGTCGGGCTCGTGGCCCAGATACTGTCCGTTCCGTTCTTCGTTTTGCGTTCCTCGCCGCCCGGGCCTTTCCCCCTCCTGGCGGGCAACGCCCTTTTCGCCTTGTCCTGGGTGTGCTTCTGGGCGTCCTTCGACGTCTTTTTCGGCAACAAGCGCTCCTTTTGGAGCTATGCCCTGCCGCCGGCGCTGGCGGCTGTCGTCGCCGCCGTCTTCGCCGGCGCGGTCAAGCCCAGGGTCCTGCTGCTGACGACTATCTTCGCCGCCGAGGCCTGGTGCATCGCGGCCGTGGTGCTGCGCCGCGTCCGGGAGTTCCGGGCCCGGGTGATCCTCATGCTCGGGGCCGGCTACCTGCTGGCCGGCTGCTCGTACCTGGTGCGGGCCGGGGTGGTGCTCCTTTCCCCGCAAGACTTTCCCGACCCCTTCGCCCCGAGTCTGGGCCAGAACGTGGCCATGCTGCTGTCCGTGCCGAGCCTGTTGGCCTGCACCTTGGGCTTCGTGCTCCTGCACAGGGACATGGCCGAGGAGGAGGTCCGCCGCCTGGCCGACAGCGATCCCCTGACCGGCCTGCAGAACCGCCGGGGCTTCGAGGCGGCCTTCACCCGGGAACTGCGCGGCGCGGCCCGCGCCGGAGCCTGGACGAGCCTCGCCCTGGTGGACATCGACCACTTCAAGGCCGTCAACGACCGCCATGGCCACGGTCTGGGCGACGAGGCCCTGCGCCTGTTGGCCCGGATCGTCGTCCGGGAGCTGCGCGGCGACGACTGCGTGGCCCGCATCGGCGGCGACGAGTTCTGCGTGCTGCTGCCCGGGGCTGCGCCCGAGCGTGCCGCCGCGGTGGCCGAGCGTCTGCGCCTGGCCGTGGCCAGCCACGACTGGCGCGCCCTGGGCCTGGCCGATCCCCTGACCGTGACCATCGGCCTGTCCAGCCACCGGGGCGGCGCGGACGACGCCGGCGAGGACTTCCTGCGTCTGGCCGACATGGCCCTGCTCGCGGCCAAGCAGATGGCCCGCGACATGGTCCTGCACGCCGACGCCCTGTCCCGCCGCTCCGCCGACGCCTGACCTTCCCCTCGTGCGGGGATGCGCCGGGCTGGGGGCAGGGGAGAGGGGCTGACCAATCCCCCCGGGCCTCGCCTCGCCCCTTCGCCTCCCGGACCGCGGGAGGCCTGGCCTGCCCCCGCGCGGGGGACAGGCCACGATCACGATGCTCTTCTTGTGGATTTTCCAACCGGGAAGCCTCGCCGATTTTGCGGCCTCCCTGTGGAAAAGTCCTTGGCTCCGGCCGGGTTGCGCCACCGTGGCCGTCTCCCTTGCCGCGACCGTCACGTAAAGTAAAATTTTCGTGTCTTTTTATAAGGTTGTCGGCGGCGCGACAACTTTGTATCGCGTAAAAACGGAATTGTCCGGTCCGATTGTCGGTCAAGCCGGAAAACCAGCGATTCCGCGCCGTCCGCCCTGGCCCGATTCTTGATGCAGCCGATCGGGGCGTCCGGCCTCCAAGGAAACGACGTGAACGACCAGACGCAAGAAGGCATCGCCTACCGCGCCATCGGCATCCTGCGTTCGCCCTTTCGCGACATCCAGGGCATGCCCATCCAGCCCGTGGGGGCTCTGGGCGTGGCCGGCCACGTGGAGGTGCACCCGGATTTCGCCGGCGGCCTGCGCGACCTGGAAGGCTTTTCCCACGTCTTCCTGCTCTATCACCTGCACCGGGTGACGGGCTACGACCTCGTCGTGCGGCCTTTCCTCGACAACGCCGACCATGGCATCTTCGCCACCCGCTCGCCCAAGCGGCCCAACCCCATCGGCCTGTCCGTGCTGGAACTGGCCGGCGTCGAGGGGCACGTGGTGCGCCTGCGCAACGTGGACGTCCTCGACGGCACTCCGGTGCTCGACATCAAGCCCTATGTGCCGCATTTTGACGTCTGGCAGGCCGGCCGCATCGGCTGGTTCGACGCCAAGGCCGAAAACGCCGGGAACTACATTTCCGACGACCGCTTTCGTTAACCCCGCCGAGGAGAAATCAAGCCTTCATGAAATGCGTCACCGTGGCCGGACCGCCCTCGTCCGGCAAGACGTCGATCCTGCTCAAGGCCGCCGCCGTCCTGGCCGGACGCGGCCAGCGCCTGGGCGTGGTCAAGTTCGACTGCCTGGCCAGCCGCGACC
The DNA here is from genome assembly GCF_029978005.1 of Solidesulfovibrio sp. GTDB lineage: Bacteria > Desulfobacterota > Desulfovibrionia > Desulfovibrionales > Desulfovibrionaceae > Solidesulfovibrio. Next base: position 18,909 of record NZ_JARKOZ010000033.1, read on the forward strand.
GCGAGGCCTTCGCCGCCGCCGGGGTCCCGGCCGTGGTCGGGCTGTCCGGGGCGCTGTGCCCGGACCATTTCTACGTGTGCAATGCCGCCGACGCCTTCGCCTGGGGAGCGCGCCAGGGACTGTCCATCCTGGCCGTGGAAAGCGCTGGCCTCTGCAACCGCTGCGCCCCCCACATCGAGGGGGTGCTGGCCGTGTGCGTGGTGGACAGCCTTTCCGGCGTGGACACCCCGGCCAAGATCGGCCCCATGCTGCGCCTGGCCGACGTGGTGGCCGTGACCAAGGGCGACGTGGTCTCCCAGGCCGAGCGCGAGGTCTTCGCCTTCCGGGTGCGCCGGGTCAATCCCCGGGCCACGGTGCTCTTCGTCAGCGGCCTTACCGGCCAGGGGGCCGACGCCCTGGCCCACGTCATCGCCGCCGCGCCCGAGACGCCGACCCTCGACGGCGCGACGCTTCGCTTCACCATGCCCGCCGCCGTGTGCTCCTACTGCCTGGGCCAGCGCCGGGTGGGCGCGGACCACCAGATGGGCAACGTGCGCAAGATGGATTTCTCCGAGGTCGCCCCGTGACCGGGTCGAGCCGGGAGATGGCCCGGCCGTTCAAGGAACTGTGGCGCGAGCTCGGGGCCAGCCGCGACTTCTTCGCCGTTCAGGGCCTGCCCGCGCCCGCGCCCGAGGCCACGCCCGAGGCCTATTTCGCCGCCCTGGGCGAGGCGGTCCTCATCGAGGCCGGCTGCTCCCGCGAGGAGCTGGCCGCCCGTTTCGGGAAGTTCCTGGCCGCCCTTGGCCGCATCGACGCCGCGCCGCCCGTGGTCGCGTCCATGACCGTGCGCGGCGGCGCGGACAAGCGCGGCCGGCCCGAGACCCTCGACATCACCCTCGTGCCCGGCGACGTGGTGGCCCTGGTCGGCCCCACCGGTTCGGGCAAGAGCCGGTTTCTGGCCGACGTCGAATGGCTGGCCGACGCCGACACCCCCACCGGTCGGCGCGTGCTCCTGGACGGCGCGCCCGCCGACGCCGCCCGCCGCTTGTCGCTTTCCGGCCGGCTGGTGGCCCAGCTCTCCCAGAACATGCATTTCGTCATGGACATGGCCGTGGGGCCGTTTCTTTGCGCCCACGCCGAGAGTCGCCTGCTGGCCGATCCCGACCGGGCCGCCGCCGAGGTGACGGCGCTGGCCAACGAGCTGGCCGGCGAGCCCTTCGACGCCGCCACGCCCCTGACCGCCCTGTCCGGCGGCCAGAGCCGGGCGCTCATGATCGCCGACGTGGCCCGCCTGTGCGCCTCGCCCGTGGTGCTCGTGGACGAGATCGAAAACGCCGGCATCGACCGCCGCCGCGCCATCGCGCTTCTCACCGGCAGCGGCAAGATCGTGCTCGTGGCCACCCACGACCCGCTGCTGGCCCTGCTCGCCTCGCGCCGCCTGGTCTTTTCCGGCGGGGCCGTGGCCCATACCCTCGAAACCTCGCCGGCCGAACGCCGGGCCCTCGCGGAACTGGCCGCCCTGGACGCCGTCCTCACCCGGGCCAGAGAGGACCTGCGCCTGGGACGCACGGTCGCCGCGCACAAGGAGACGCACTGATGGAAGAAGGCGCTCTCGACTGGCCGGTCACCCGGTTTCTGGCCCGTCATCCCGCCGCCCGCGACGCCCTGGCCGGCCTGGGTGTCGCCGCCGTGGCCGACGCCGAATTCCTGGCCTCGGCCGCGCCGTTTCTGACCATGGCCACGCTGCTTTCCCTGCACGGCCTGACCCCGGCCGCCCTCGACCGGGCCCTGGCCGGGGCCGGGCCCGCCGCCGGCATGGTGCCGCTTTTCTGCGACGGCTACCGCGCCGATGGGACCGGGCCGCGCATGTTCTTAAGCCTCCCCTGTCCCCTCAAGGCCCCCATGGGCATCGCCCTGGAAAACCTCAAGGAACGCCTGGGGCCGGATTTCCCCTGGCCGCGCATCTTCATGGACAGCTGCGGCAAGCACACCCTCAACGACCTGGCCGCCGGGCTGACCACGGCCCGGGAAGTGCCGGATCTCATCGTTTCCGCGGGCCTCAACGGCTTCTTGTCCAAGAGCTTTCGCGACCGCTTCGCGGACGGCGGCCTGCTGGCCAGGCTGCCCCAGGAGATGCACCCGGCCCTGGCCCGCGCGGGCCTGGCCGACCCGCGCGGCGTGTGCCGCATCTACGGCGTCAACCCGCTGGTCATCGCCGTGGTCGTCTCCCGCCTGGGCGGGCTGCCCGTGCCGCGCTCCTTCGACGATCTGCTCGATCCGGCCTACGCCGGCAGGATCGGCCTGTGCGGACCGCCGGAAACCGCCGGCGACTCCACGCTGCTCCTCGACATCCGCCTGCGCCACGGGCCCGGGGCCGTGGCCGCCCTGGGCCGGGCCATGGTCTGCGACACCCACCCGTCCCAGATCTTCCGCCCCGCCCCGGGGACCAACCCGCCGCCCATCGGCGTCATGCCCTCTTTCTTCGCCACCGCCGCGCCGCGCCGCGACGACGTGCGCCTCGTCTGGCCCGAGGAGGGCGGCCTCGTCTCGCCGCTTTTCGTCATGGTCAAGGAAAAGGCCCTGCCCACCCTCGGCCCGCTGGTGGAGTTCTTCACCGGCCCGGAAACCGCCGCCATCAGCGCCGGGGCGCTTATCCCCCCCACCTGCCCGGATGCGCCTTCGGGCCTGCCCCAGGGGGCCAAGGTCGGCTTCATCGGCTGGGACGTGCTCGAAGCCAACGACCTGGGAGCCCTCATCGCCGAAGCCGGCGCGACCTTCGCGGAAGCGTACTACGCCTCGCACTGACGGGGCTTTGCCCCGAACCCCACCAGGGCGTTGCCCTGGACCCACTGGGGGGAGTCACTCCCCCCAGGCCCCCCGACCGGCGTGGTCGGGCGGGGAGGGCTGCGGTCACCGGGGCGGCTGGCGTTGGCGGAACGAAGATGGGGGCGGAATTTTCCCTGCCGCTGCCGCTGCTTCGCGGCAGGCTCGGCAGGAAAAATTCCGCCCCCAGGCCGTCGCCCCTTCGGGGCGAAGGGTGTGGATTTTTTGCTTTGGGATGCGGTGTAAGGGCGCGGGAATGCGGAGGGACGGGCGGCCTCGGAGAGGCGGGATGGATAAATGATGTTGACAATGAGACTCATTATCATTAAATCAATTTCCCATGCGGACGGCACGAGCCGCCCGGAAAAAAGCAGTTGCGGGAGTACGCCATGGGAAAAGCGCTTGTCGTGTTCGGCTCCACCACGGGCAACACCGAGTCCGTCGCCGAGGTCGTGGCCGGGACGCTGGAAGAGGCGGGAATGACCGTTGACCTGAAAAACGCCGCCTCGGTCAAGGCGGCCGGGCTGGCCGAGGGCTACGACCTGGTCGTGTTCGGCTGCTCCACCTGGGGCGATGACGAGATCGAGCTCCAGGAGGACTTCGTTCCGCTGTACGACGACCTGGAGGCGACCGGGCTCGTCGGCAAGAAGGTGGCCGTCTTCGGTTGCGGCGATTCGAGCTACACCCATTTTTGCGGCGCTGTGGACGCCATCACCCAGAAGGCCGCCGCTCTGGGGGCCAAGGTCATCGACCTGCCGCTCAAGGTCGACGGCTCGCCGGACAAGGCCGAGGCCAAGGCCTGGGCCAGGGACGTGCTGCAAAGCGCGGCTTGATCGCGCGTTTCCCGACGGGAGACGGGGAAAGCGCGGGGAGGATGCACGATACGGCGCGCGCGGGCAGGCGCAGCGTCTTTGCCGGGACGGTTTCCCGTAGGGACGTCCCGTTTGCCTGGAGGCACATGATGGCTTGCACCAATGGAAAATGCGAATTGTCGTCCAGCGTGCGCCAGCTGCGCGAGGCCGGCATGGAGGCCCTGGACCGAGGCGACATGGAGGGGGCCGAGGAACTCCTGCGCCGGTCGGTTACGCTTTCGGAAAAAGGCGGCGGCGTGAATACGGCCACGGCCCATTCGGTCTTCCGCCTGGGCCAGGCGCTGCACGAGGCCGGCCGCGCCGACGAGGCGGCCCGGGAATTCGAGAAGGCTCTGACCCTGGTGCGCGAGCGTGCCGGTTGCGGCAGCAAGCTCTACCAGACGATCCTCGGGCATTTCGCCGAAGTTCTTCCCGGGCGGGCTCCTGCCTGGGAATGCGCGGCGACTCTCTAGCGCGGGGAGCCTTGAAAATCCGGGAGTATTCTCAAAAAATACTCCCGCTTCAGCATGTTGTCCGCGAAACGCAGGTACACGTATTCGCGGACGCGGGATTCGCGCGATCGGCCGAAGGCCTGTTGCGCGACGCGCCCCGTCCGGATCGGCGGTTTCCGGCGGGGCGCGGTTTTTTTCGATGTCCTGGCCGGTGCGCGGCTAGAACACCCGCATGTGGGTTTCCTTGAGGAACTTCTCCTCGAGCACCGTGCGGATGCGCTTGACGATGTTGCGCCGGATCTCCAGGTCGATGGGCAGGTTGGGGTCCTGGTGCGCCTCGTTGATGCGCGCCCCGACCACGAACTCGATGGAATCGCTGTCGAGGAAGATTTCGTAAAGCTGGGTGGCCGGGTTTTTCTCGCGCGGCACCTCGTCGCTTTCCAGCAGTTGGGCGGTGCGCGTCAGCGTCAGGATGCCCTCGGTCACCAGGTCCACGCCGTCCATCTCCGCCGCCGGCGGAATGTCGCCGCCGCCCCGGCCCGGGCCCGTCAGGCAGTCGCGGATGGTCAGTTCGAGTTCCCGGGCCACGATGTTGGCCGTGGTGCCGCCGCAGATGACCTTGCGCCCGTTGAAGTCCCCCAGGGCCTCGGCGAATTCCCTGTCGCGGCCCGAAGCGTAGGGCGGCCCGGTCAGGATGATGGTGCGCCGGGGCCGGCGCAGGTAGATCACGGCCGCGGTCATGTCGTCGAAGGCGCGCTGGAACGGCTCCTGGCGCAGGGCCTGGGACAGGATCTTCTGCGACAGGGCCCGGGCGGAGATCTTCGGGTCCTTGCCCACCTGCTCCAGGGCGAATTCCCGGCAGCCCTTGATGCGCCAGCCCAGGCGCAGCCGCTCGGACCCCAGCCCCGCCTGGGTGATGCCGTCCGAGGTGAAGATCAGCCGGTCCCCGGGGTGCAGCGCCATGTCGTAGACCCGGATCACCCGGTCGTTGTAGCGCGGCGAGGACACTTCCTCGTACTCCAGGTTGACCGCCAGCCCGTCGCGCACCAGCGTCACGGGCGGGTTGTCCATCTCGACGACCCGCGCTCCGCCGTTGGGGTGGATGTCCACCACCGTGAAGGTGGCGTAGCTGATCTTGCGCACCTGGCACACCGGCAACGCGTCCATGATGACCTCGGCCGCGCGCACGATGTCCGTGTCGCTGGCCGTGTACTTGAGCGCCATGGTGGCGGTCATGAGCGACAGGATCGAGGCCTTGACCCCGTGGCCGAGCCCGTCGGAGAGCACGGCGATGGTGCGCCCCTCGTCCGGCAGGCGCAGGGTCTTGAAGGCGTCGCCGCAGATGTCCTCGCCGTGGCGGTTGCGCTGGGACGCCTCGACCTCGACGAACACCTCCTCCCGGGTCATGCGCGACGTCCCCGCAGCTCTTTTTCGGTCAGGGCCCGGGCTCCGCTGGAAAAACCCTCGGACAGCGAGCGCAGCAATATCTCGGTGTCGGCCATGTTCTCGCCCAGGCGGCAGGCGATCTCCTGCACGGTTTCCAGGTTCTTGCGGATGATCTCGCGGGCCCGGTGGGCGATCTCCTCGCGGCGCAGCTCCGAGCCCGTGACGTCGAAGATGACGCCGCCGATGACGCTTCGCGGCTCGATGGTGAAGATGGTCACGCTGAACACCCGGTCGTCCTGGCGCAGGGCGTCGCGGTGGATGTCGGTTTCGGTCTCGAGCGCCCGGCGGAAAAGCGCGATGAAGGGCACGATCTTCTCGAGCGCCGCCCCCTCCATGCCGGGGCTGGCCTCGTAGGCCATGAGCACCTCCTCGCCGAAAAGCCTGGCGAAGTGCTCGTTGCACTCGATGATGTGCAGCTTGTTGTCCGCGATGACCACGCCGGCGGGAATGCAGCGAAGGAGCGCATTGGCCTTGCGCGTGGCGCGCTTTCGCAGGAAATGCACGCACATCGACGGCTCGGCCAGGCCCTCCAGCATGGCCCGCGCCAGCCCGCGGCAGGTCTCGTGGCCACAGCCGCCGCAGTTGATCTCGTCCTCCGGGGCGAACTTGCCGATCAGGCGCAGCACCTTGACGTACTGGTCCTCGCTGTAGACCGGCAGGTCCACCGGGGCCGGGTTCTTGCGCTCGGCGATGGACAGGGCGGGCGGGCGCACCGGCGTCTCGGGCGCGGGCTTGGCCGACCGGTTGAACACGTCGAGCTGGTCGAGCAGGCGCGGCCGGTGGCTGGACACGCACGGCCCGCGCACGCAGCCGCCCACGCAGGCCAGCATCTCCACGAAGACCGGCCGGGGCAACACATGGTTCTGGATGCCCTGCAAGGCGGATTCGATGGTCGGGATGCCCGACAGGGTGGTGAAGCAGACCTGGGCGTTGCCGGCGTAGGCCTTGACCGTGTCCGACATGCCGCCCTCGATGGGGTAGAGCGCCCCTTCCCTGGCCGGCTGGGGCATGAACACGTCGGCCGGGCCGGGAATGAGCGCGGCCGGGTTGATGTCCTCCTGGCGCAGCATGGCCCGCAGGTCGGTGAAGGTCATGGCCGCGTCGAGCAGGCCGGGGTGGTTGTCGGCCTCGGTCTTTTTGGCCACGCAGGGCCCGAAGAAGACCACGCCGATGTGCTGGCCGTAGGCCCGGCGCAGCAGGCGGCAGTGGGAGAGCAGCGGCGAGAGCAGCGGCGAGAGGTTGGGCACGAGCTCGGGCATGTAGCCCCGGATGAAGTCCACCGCCGCCGGGCAGGCCGTGGAGAGCAGAAGCCTGGGGCCGCCCTGGGACAGGCTCTGGGCCACGGCGGCCGAGACCTCCTGGGCCCCGAGCGCCGTTTCGGACACGCCGGAAAAGCCGAGCCGGCGCAGGGCGGCGATCATGGCCTGGGGCGAGACGTCGGGAAATTCCGTCACCCAGGACGGGGCCAGGGAGACGTAGGTCGGGCGGGAGGAGCGCAGGAGCTTGAAGACCGCGAAGAGGTCGCTGCGCACCTGTTTGGCGTGTGAGGGACAGGCGGCCACGCACTGGCCGCAGGCGATGCACAGCTCCGGCACCACGGTCGCTCTTCCCGACTCCACCTGGATGGCCTTGACCGGGCAGTGGCGCAGGCAGCGGTAGCAGTCCTGGCACTCGGTTTCGATGGTGTAGATGGGGTAGTGCTTGAGCATGCCGCCTCCCTGGGTTCCGGTGTCGGGCAAGCTGGTGGGCATTGTCTGCTTCCTGGGGAGCGAAGGCAAGGGGAAGGCTCTGTCTGGCGGGATGCCGGGGCGCGGGATTACTGGGAAAGATGGCGGCTTAGGAGTTCCATGAGACGCTCGCCGTTGATCTCGCCGTAGAGCTGGCCGTCGATGCGGATGTTGGGCCCCGTGCGGCACTGGTCCTCGCAACGGCTGCCGGTGAGCACCACGCTGTCGGTCAGGCCGTGGTCGGCCAGGTACTGCTCGATCATGAGCAGGTGCTTCTTGTTGCCCCGGGCGAAACACGAACTGCCCATGCAGATGACGATTTCATGCTTCATGCGGCTCGGGCCTTTTTGTCCCTTTTTTCACAAGATAAACGTAAAAAGGACACCTCGCAAGCAAAATCGCCGCAGCCGCCCCGGCCGGCGCGTTCCGGTCGCGCCGGGGGCTAGACGACGGCCACGGCTTCGACTTCGACCACGAAGGCGGCGTCCACGAGCTTGGCCACCTCCACGATGGTCGTGGCCGGCCGGATCTCGCCGAAGACCTCCCCGTGGGCCTTGGCCACGGCGTCGAAGTCGGCCATGTCGGCCAGGAAGAGCCGGGTGCGCACCACGCCCGCCAGGTCAGCGCCGGCCTGGGCCAGGGCGTCGCGGATGATCTCCAGGGCGCGTTTGGTCTGGGCGTAGGCCCCTTCGGGCACGGAGCCGTCGGCGGCCACGCCCACCGTCCCGGAGACGTAGACCGTGTTGCCGGCCAGCACGGCCCGGCTGTAGCCGAGCAGGGGCTCCCACTTGGAGCCGGAGGAAATGTTGCGTCGCGGGGTCATGCGCCCTCCTTCGGGAACATTCGGGAATCGAATGGCAACAACGATAGCCGGGATGGCCGGCGGGCGCAACCGGAGCAAACTTCCGGCGCTGCGGGCAAACATCCGGCGGCGAGGCGGGAGGGGGGCGGCGGCCGCCCCCCCGGCGGACAGGAAGGCTAGTGGGAATGCCCGGAACCCAGTTCCGTCAGGGAACGGGCCAGGCTGGACAGGCCCGAGGACCGGGCCAGGACAAGCGGTTTGAGGCAGCCCTTGCAGGCCTGCTTGACCAGGGCGCAGGCCTCGTGGCTCACGCAGTCCACGGGGCACACCACGGCATCGGCCGCGCCGAGCAGCTCCCAGAGCCGGTGGGCCGACTGCTCCCGGCCGCCGTCGTGGTGCAGCAGTTCGCAGCCGAATTTTGCGGCCAGAAGCTTGTAGTGGGAGACCAGCGAGCAGCGGCCGCCCACGTAGAGCACCCGTTTGCCGGCCAGGCCGGAGGGGCCTTCGGCCCGGCAGGGGCAGGCCCCGCCGCAGGAGCCCTCGGCCAGGCCCTGTTCCCGGCAGGCGCAGGGCGCGTGGCCGGCGGGGACGTCCAGCTCGTCGCGGTGGTGTTCGGCGTGGGCGGCATGGGCCGCGGCCGCGTCGCCGAGGGCGGCGAAGAGCGTCGCCTCCAGCGCCTCCACCTCGCCTGTCCGGTCGGCCAGGTCCTGGCGAGCCAGGGAGAGCTCGGCGTGGACCCGCTCCAGGGCCAGGGCCTGCCGGCCCGCCTCGGCCTCGGTGGCCTCCAGGCGGGCGGCGACCTCGGCCAGCTGGTCGCGCAGGATGTCGCGGTCGCGGCGCACGGCGGCCACGGCCGAGTTCTCGATGGCCTCGCGCAGGGAAATGCGTTCGCGTTCGGCCGCCTGCCGCTTGACGCGCTCGGCGGCGAGCTCCTCCATGGCCTCGCGGCAGCGGCCCTTCCACACGGCCACGGCCTGGCGCAGCACGGCCTTGCTTTCCTCCAGGGCGGCCTCGGTCTCGGCCAGCCGCTCCTCCAGCCGGGCCAGCCGGGACAGGTCGGCCCGGTTGGCCGCGCCCACCCGGTGGGAGAGCATGTGCACCTCGCCGTAGACCTCGCGCAACAGCGCCTCGGGCACGGTGGGGTGGGACATCAGGGCCCAGAAGGGGCCGGGCACGTCGCCGGCGTCGGCGCGCTCGCGCCACATGCGCCTGAGTTCCGCCGGGTCGTCCACGCGCAGAAAGGCCCGCAGGTCCTTGCGGAACTTCTTGTCCAGAAAGCGCTGCAGGTGCTTGGCCGGCCCGCCGCCCGCCACCTTGGCCTGGCCGACGAGAAAGACGTGGGCCTCGTAGTCCGAGGCGTCCTCGGACACGGCGTCGCCGCATTTGCGGCACAGGCGGCGCAGCTCGGCCATGGTCAGGCAGGTGCCCACGATGGGGCAGGCGTAGTCGGCGTTGTCCCAAAGCGTCCTTCGCGTCATGACGGTCCCTCCTTCGAAAGCGCCGCGCGTCCCGCGGCGGTCATGTCGGGTGTAATTGAAATTGAAATTCGTTGTCAATAAAAATGCCGCTGATCGACCGGGGCAGGTTGCGGCGTGTCGGCAAAGGGGGCGAGGGGACATGGCGGCGCTCCGGGGTTGGGCGAGACGTGTTGTCATTAAATCGATTGAGTTAATGATAATTAAAAGGCCCGAGGTGCGTCAAGGCAAAGCGGGGGAAAGGGCCTAGCCCGGAAAGAGGAGCCGGGAAAGGCGGAAACCGGAAGCCCGTCGGGCCAGTCGCGTCAGGGCCAGGGAGCCGGTCCAGGAAAGGGCCAGGGCGGCCAGGCCCAGGGGCAGTCGCCAGGCCGGGGCCACGGGCGGGGGGCAGGCGGCGTAGAAGGCCAGCACCAGGACGTAATGGGAGAGGTAGATGCCCAGGGTGTCGCAGCCGCACCCGGCCAGGAGGTCGAAGAGGCGTCCGCCGCCGCTCGCCTCGGCCCGGCGGCAGGCGGCGCACAGGGCCAGGCTGCCGAGGACCTGGAAGGCCAGGCCGGAAGGGAGGAAGTACTGGCGGAAATTGGCCCCCAGCGCTCTGGACTCGGCCGACACCTCCCACAGGTAGGCGGCGAAGGAAAGGGCGGTCGCGCCGGCCAGCAGGGGCAGCCGCCGGGTCAGGGCGGCGAAGGCTTCCTCGTGGCGCGACAGCCAGCAGCCGAGGAAGAAGAACCCGGCCCAGGCCGGGGCCAGGCGGATGCCGACCAGCTCGAAGCGGTAGTCGGCCGGGGGGGTGGCGTAGTAAAGGACGGCCGAAAAGGCGTGGAAGGCGACGGTGGCGGCCGCGGCCCAGGCCGTCGCGGCCCGCAGCCGTGCCGGCGTGGCGAAGGGGTTGAAAAAGCGCAGGAGCAGCAGGAACTGGAGCATGACGAAGACGAAGTAGAGCTGCACGGCCCCGAAGAGCATGTCGGCCAGGCTCGACCGGGTCAGCAGAGGCACGCCGTAGAGGAGCTTCAGCGCCAGGAGGGTCAGGGCGTTCCAGGCGAAAAAGGGCGGCGCCAGCCGGGCCGCCTGCCTGGCCGGGCGCCGCTGGAAGGGGATTTCCGGCGGCCTCGCCAGGTCGTTTCGGCCGAGCAGGTAGCCGGAGATGAAAAAGAAGGCCGGCACGGCGAAGGTGACCAGGCAGGCGGAGAAAAGCGGGATGGCGGAGAAGTCGCCTTCCCGGAAGAAGGCCATGTTGCCGGAGTGGGACCAGACCACCACGGCCATGGCCGTGGTGCGGGCCGCCTCGATCCATCGCAGTTGGCGCGGGCCGCCGGCGGGTCGGGCCATGGTCCGGCTCAGAGCTTTCCGGCGCGGCGGTCGTAGATGATCATATAGACTTGGTCGATCTGCACGTAGAGGTCGGGCTGGACCCAGATGGTCTGGATCATGGTGGTGGTGGTGGGCGGCCCGAGCTTGGCCGTGGTCTTCTCCACCAGTTTGCCGACCGAGAGCAGGTCGTGGACGAGCACGACCAGGGAGAAGCGGCCGGTGTCCTTGTTGCAGCCGTAGTAGATGCGGTTGAGCGGCACGCCGTCGAGTTCCGGCTTTTCGTCCTTGTCGTAGTGCAGGACGAAGGGGCTCTTGGCCACGGTCTCGGGATCGTAGGCCAGGCCGAACATCTGGAGCTGGGCGTTCCAGAGGGGGCGGGCGCGCTCCACGGCGAAGGAGGGCCCGGAGAACATCTTTTCGCAGGCGTCGCCGTAGCGGTACTTGCCGAAGCCCTGGCGCATGTCCATGCCCCAGGCGGCGCTGGCCGCGGCCAGAACGATGAGGCAGGTGGCGAGCAATCTCTTCATACTTCCTCCCGGCGCGACGCACGGCCGGCGCAGCCTGTTTAGGCGCTTGGGACCGGCTTGTAAAGGCCGCCCACCCCGAGCGCGGCCCGCAGGACCGGCAGGGCGCGGGCAAGCGGTCGGCCGAGGTAGAAGGGCAGGTCCGCCGCGGCCACGCCGGCCCGGGCCGGCAGCAGCTCCCGGAAGGCCGCGTCCAGGCGCACGGCGCGCGCCACTTCCTCCCGGGAGGGGGCGTGGCCGGCCAGGGCCCGGCGGCAGAGCAGCGCCAGGCGGACGAGGTCCGTCTCGGCTTCGTGGTGGGCGCACAGGGCGGCCAGGGGATCGTCCGAGGCCAGGATGTCGCGCCGGCTCAGGCGGTCTTCCAGATAGGTCGCGGCCACGGCCCCGGGCGCGTCGCAGGAGAGCGTCCGGCACTGCTCGGGCCGCTCGCTGTGGACCGAGCAGGTGTGAGGCTCGCGAAAAAACAGGCAGCCCCGGCCGTCCGGCCCCGGGCGCAGGCGCACCAGCTCCACGGCCAGCGGGCCGACGCCGCCGGCCACGTTGTCCGCCACATGCTCGCCCCGGCGCAGGACCATGAGCCTGGCCGGACGGAGCAGCCCCGAGGCCACCAGCGGCAGGTCCCGGCGCGACAGGGAAGGGCCGCCCCGGCGGCAGCAGACGCCGCAGCGGCGGCAGGCGGGGACGGCTTCGATCATGGCCCGTGCATGGAGGAAAAGCGGCGGATTGGCAAGCCCCGGGCCGCGTCCGGGGCGCGCGGACGCAAAAGGGCTTTGCATCGGAGACGCCCACGTGGTATGGGCCGGGATGCAGGATGGACCGTCGCAATTGCGTTTTCCCGTTGACAGAAGGCTGGCGTCAATTTAGTACGGGAGCGATTGTGCAATAGTTCACGTTCCATCCAGACCCCCCTAGCGATTAAACGCCCCGCCCGTCGGCGAGCAGGGTCGGCGGGAGGGGAGGCGCCCAGGCGGCCCGGCCGCCGGCGGCGCGCGTCGATTGGTTAAGGCGGTAACTCTTCAAACCCCACTGGAGGAAGCAAATGGCGAAACACCAAACCCCCTTGTTGGACCAGCTCGAAACCGGGCCATGGCCCAGCTTCGTGTCCGACATCAAACAGGAAGCCGCGCACCGGGCCGCCAATCCCGACGGTCTGGACTATCAGGTGCCGGTCGACTGCCCTGACGATCTGCTCGGCGTGCTGGAACTCTCCTTCAAGGACAAGGAGACCCACTGGAAGCACGGCGGCATCGTGGGCGTGTTCGGTTACGGCGGCGGCGTCATCGGCCGCTACTGCGACCAGCCCGAGATGTTCCCCGGCGTCGCCCACTTCCACACGGTGCGCCTCGCCCAGCCCTCCGGCAAGTACTACACCTCCGAATACCTGCGCGGCGTCATGGACATCTGGGACCTGCGCGGTTCCGGCCTGACCAACATGCACGGCTCCACGGGCGACATCGTGCTGCTCGGCACCACCACCCCGCAGCTCGAAGAGATCTTCTACGACGTCACCCACAAGATGAACACCGACCTGGGCGGCTCCGGCGGCAACCTGCGCACCCCGGCCGACTGCCTGGGCCAGTCGCGCTGCGAATTCGCCTGCTACGACACCCAGGACCTCTGCCACACCCTGACCAACGACTACCAGGACGAGCTGCACCGTCCGGCCTTCCCCTACAAGTTCAAGTTCAAGTTCGACGGCTGCCCCAACGGCTGCGTCGCTTCCATCGCCCGTTCCGACTTCTCGGTCATCGGCACCTGGAAGGACGACATCCGCATCGACCAGGACCGCGTGAAGGCCTACGTCGCCGGCGAGTTCAAGCCGGGCGGCGGCTCCCACTCCGGCCGCGACTGGGGCAAGTTCGACATCGTCAAGGAAGTCGTCGACCGCTGCCCCACCGGCTGCATGAGCTACGACGGCGCCAAGCTCGCCATCGACAACAGCAACTGCACCCGCTGCATGCACTGCATCAACACGATGCCCGCCGCGGTCAAGATCGGCACCGAGACCGGCGCGTCCATCCTGGTCGGCGCCAAGGCCCCGATCCTCGACGGCGCGCAGATGTCCTCGCTGCTCGTCCCCTTCGTCGTGGTGGAACAGCCCTACGACGAGATCAAGGAAGTCATCGAGAACATCTGGGACTGGTGGATGGAAGAAGGCAAGAACCGCGAGCGCGTGGGCGAGACCATGAAGCGTCTCTCCTTCCAGAAGCTGCTCGAGGTCACCAACACCAAGGCCATGCCGCAGCACGTCGTCGAGCCGCGCTCCAACCCGTACATCTTCTTCAAGGAAGAAGAGGTGCCCGGCGGCTTTGCCCATGACGAAAAGGCCTATCGCCAGAGACACATGAGATAAGCGGGGGACACAGACATGGCATTCATTTCTTCCGGATACAATCCCGACAAACCCATGGAAGGTCGGATCACGGATATCGGCCCTCGTAATTTCGAGGAGTTCTATCCGCCGGTCATCAAGAAGAACAAAGGTCAGTGGGACTACCACGAGATCGTCAAGCCCGGCGTGCTCAAGCACGTGGCCCTGTCCGGCGACACGGTCTACACCGTGCGCGTCGGCGCCGCCCGCCTCATGAGCGTCACGCACATCCGCGAGATCTGCGAGATCGCCGACAAGCACTGCGGCGGCCATCTGCGCTTCACCACGCGCAACAACGTGGAGTTCATGGTCGAGACCGAGGCCGCGGCCAACGCCCTCGTCGCCGACCTCGAGACCCGCAAGTTCCCCGGCGGCAGCTACAAGTTCCCCGTCGGCGGCACCGGCGCCTGCGTCTCCAACATCGTCCACACCCAGGGCTACGTGCACTGCCACACCCCGGCCACCGACGCCTCCGGCCCGGTCAAGGCCGTCATGGACGAGATGTTCTCCTACTTCCAGTCCATGACCCTGCCGGCCATGGTCCGCATCTCGCTCGCCTGCTGCCTCAACATGTGCGGCGCGGTCCACTGCTCCGACATCGGCATCGTCGGCATCCACCGCAAGCCCCCCATCGTCGAGCACGACCGCCTGGACAACATCTGCGAAGTGCCGCTCGCCGTCTCCGCCTGCCCCACCGGCGCCATCAAGCCGACCAAGGTCGAGGTCGACGGCAAGAAGCTCAACTCCGTCGCGGTCAACGCCTCGCGCTGCATGTACTGCGGCAACTGCTACACCATGTGCCCCTCGCTGCCCCTCTCCGACCAGGAAGGCGACGGCGTGATCATCATGGTGGGTGGCAAGGTGTCCAACCGCATCTCCATGCCCAAGTTCTCCAAGGTGGCCGTGGCCTTCATCCCCAACGAGCCGCCCCGCTGGCCTACCCTGGCCAAGGTGGTCAAGAAGATCATCGAAGTGTACGCGGCTGAAGCCAACAAGTACGAGCGCCTGGGCGACTGGGCCGAGCGCATCGGCTGGGAGAGCTTCTTCGAGAAGTGCGAGCTGGACTTCACGCACCACCTGATCGACGACTTCCGCGATCCGGCGTACTTCACCTGGCGTCAGTCCACCAACTTCAATTTCTAGGCAACCCATACCGGCGGCGCGGGCCTTAGGGCCCGCGCCATCCGGAAACCAAAGCGAGGTTCCGAATGGACGAAGCACAAGCCAAACAGCATATCATCGATACGCTGAAGGCCAAGACCAACAAGTCCAAGTTCTACCTGAAGGACTTCTACGCCTTCCTGCC
>NZ_JARKOZ010000085.1 GCF_029978005.1 Solidesulfovibrio sp.
CTAGAAGAGGCTTTCAAAGCAAAAATTCCAAGAACTCGCCTCGAAGAGGCGACGGCCTGGGGGCGGAATTTTTCCTGCCGAGCCTGCCGCGAAGCGGCGGCAGCGGCAGGGAAAATTCCGCCCCCATCTTCGGTCCGCCAATGGCAACCGCACCGGTGACCGCAGCCACCCTCGCCAAACCACGCCGGACGGGGGGACCGGGGGGAGTGACTCCCCCCGGCGGGTGCAGGGCAGAGCCCTGCTGGGGTTCGGGGCAACGCCCCGATGGGTCCAGGGCAACGCCCCGGCCACCGGAGGCATCACCCACCCACCTATCCGCCCCCCACTCGCCTACTTGTGCGTTTGCAGCCAGTGAACGAGGCCGAAGCAGGCGGTGAGCATCATGTCGCCGCCGGGGCTGGGGAATTCGACGTCGAAGCCGGCGAGCATGGCGCGTTTGGGTCCGATGACGGAGGTATAGGGGAAGATGCCGGCCTGTTCGGGCAGTTGCAGGGTAAGGCAGCCGTGCCCGCCCTTATCGAAGACTTCGGCGTTGGTGAGGTCGCCGCGCCGGAAGCGTTCGAGGTCGTTCCAGACTTCGTCGGCGGGCAGCATGCCTGTGTGGTGTTCGTAGATGCCGTGGATGCGTCCTTTGTGGACGAGGGCGGCGACGGTGTGGCTGTTGCCGACGTTGACGAGCATGACGCCGGTTTCGTTGGATTTGGCTTTGACGTCCGGGTCGGTGAGCAGTCCGAGGATGGCGGCGGCGGCGGAGTCGGCCACGGGGCCGCCGCCCATGGATTGCTGGAGGGTGGCGAGCCTTGTGAGTTCGGCGGGCGGCGTTTCGTAGACCAGGGCGTCGGGCCGGCCGTCGGCTTCGCGCAGGAAGCGTTCCCAGAGTCTGAAGCGGCCTTCGCGGCTGCTTTTGCCGGGGTGCAGGCCGTGGTCCTGGGCGCAGGCCACGACGAGTTCGGGTTCGGGCAGACCGGCCGCGGCCAGGAAGGCGTTCCAGAAGCCGGGCTCGTAGTCGGCCAGGTGCAGGGGGACGTAGCCGGCGGGCCGGTGCTCGGTGACGACGACGCCCATGGTGTCGCGCAGGCGCTTGGGATCGTCGGTGAGCGCCCAGACGGCGTCGGGGTGGGCGGCCAGGGGCAGTCCGGCCTTGAGGTGGGCGCGGAAGGTCTTAAAGAAGCCGCCGCCCATATTTCGGCCGCAGAGGTAGACGGGCTTGGCGGCGGCGGTCAGTGCGGCCAGTCGGGCGGCCACTTGCCGGGCCGGGGCCGGCAGGACGAATTTCGGGCAGTTTTCGGGTTCCAGTCCGGGCTGGTGGTAGTAGACGTCCTGAGTGCCGGACCCGATGTCCAGGCACAGCGCGCGTAGGGCCATCGCCGCCTCCTTGCTCTGGGTGGCTGGGATGAGTACGCCCAAACGCGGCGTGGCTCAAGGTGCGGGGCGGTTGTTACGAAAACGACTCAAAGCGTGTGGGGCGTGGGAAAAAATTGCACACAGGCGGGGGAGCGGTGCAGGCGGCCGTGGCCCGGCGACGCCGCGGGGCGCGACGCGGCGGGCGGTCGGGTCCGGCCTTGAGGGGCGTTTCCTAATGAAACAGGAGGCCCTTGTAGATGAAGCGTTCGTAGACGGAGCACACGCGCCGGGCGCTGCCGCTGGCCAGTCCGAAATCGAGCAGCCGGCAGTACATATGCACGGGGTTGAGCCGGTGTTGCAGGTAGTTGCGCAGTCGGTTCATGATGCCACCTCGGACGGGGGGGAGCCCCCTGACGCTTTTTCATAAGCAAGAAGCGTTCCTTTTTTCATTTCTCCTCCCTCCATCCGGGGAGGCCTTCACGCTTCTTATCGGCCGATCGCGCCGGGGGCTTAGAGGCAATCTGAATTGTGGCGTCAGCCATGATTCGAAAATCCAATTATCCCAGCCCGTATCCCCTTGTCCCGCTCCCTTTGAAACAAAAAAACCCGCGCCGGTTTCCCGGCGCGGGGTGTCCCTTTGGGGGACCGTCACATTCAGGATTTGCTGATGGCTTCGGCGGGGCAGGCGTCAATGGCCTCGTCCACGCAATCGGCCTCGGCATCGGCATCCTTCACAATGGCTTTGTCGCCGTCGCCGTTCATCTCGAAAGCGTCGGGGCAGGTTTCCACGCACGCTTCGCAACCCATGCAAGCATCGTCGTCGATAACAATGGCCATGTCCGGTCCTCCTAAAAGGTTTTGGCCCGACGTCGCCTTGCCCGGCTTTCCCTGAAAGCTCCCGAGCGGCGTCCGGCTCACTTTGAACCCTATGTTACCAGGATGTTCCCACAAACCCTCAGCCGCTCCAGGGAGAGCGCTCACCCTGGAAGATGCCCGTCCGCATTTCCGTGTACGGCGGCCCCGCCCTCGCGGCAAGCGCGCGCCGGCGCAACGCCCGGGCAAGGCACGTTGCCCGGGAAGTTCGTCTATGACGGGGCGCAATCGAAAAGTCAAGAACGGGCAAAATGTCCGCGCTAGGCCAATATCCTAGATAATATCACCATTTTGTACGCCCTTCGTCTTGCTTGCGGCCGTGCGGTCCGCGGCGGCGTACCAGGCCAGTTGATTTGGCCTTTGACGATCATGCTCAAAAACCATACACTTGTTGAAATAATTGCTGTTGAGCACGCCATCGCGGCAGAAACGAGCGACCAGGGGCCATGCTGCCAGAATCCGCGAACCTGCTTGAATCCCTAGCCAACCACGCCGCCGTGCTGGACGCGGGCGGCGTCATTCTGGCCGCCAACGCCTCCTGTCGGGTCCTTTTGGCCGACATCGAGGAAGGCGAGGCGCGGGGACGCCTTTTTTCCGGGTATTGCGACAAGATCCTCCAGCCCGCCGCCGCGGCCAGCGTGCGCGAGGGCCTGTCCTCCGTGCTCAGCGGCCAGGCGCCGCGCTACGAGATGGACCTGCCCTGCGGCAAGCCGCAAAATCCCACCTGGCGCGCCTTGTGCGCCACGCCGCTGGCCGGCCCGATTTCCGGGGCGCTGGTGACGCTCTCCGACATCAGCCGGCAAAAGCAGCTCGAGGAGCACATCCTCCACGACGCCTTTCACGACACCCTGACCGGCCTTTTCAACCGGGCGCTGTTCCTCAACCGCCTGGATCAGTCCATCAAGCGGCTCAAGCGCAACCCCGAGGCGCTCTACGCCGTGCTCTATCTGGACATGGACCGGTTCAAGCTGGTCAACAAGACCTTCGGCCACGTCACCGGCGACCGGCTGCTCATGGTCATCGCCAACCGGCTGCAAAAGCTCCTGCGCGACGTGGACACCCTGGCCCGGTTCGGCGGCGACGAATTCGCCATTTTGGTGGAGGACGTGGGTGGGCTGCACGAGGCCAGCGCCATGGCCGACAACGTGCTGCGCCAGTTGGCCGCGCCGTTTCGCCTGAAAAAACAGGAAATCTTCGTCACCTGCAGCATCGGCGTGGTGCTCGGCTCGGCGGCCTACGAGCACCCGGACCAGGTGCTGCGCGACGCGGACAACGCCATGTACAGCTCCAAGGAGCACGGCGGCGACCACTATACGATTTTCGACGCCGGTATGCGCGTGGTCACCGAGCGGCGCATGGAGATGGAGCTGGCCTTGCGCCACGCCCTGGAAAACGGCGAGATCACGGTGCATTACCAGCCCATCGTATCGCTTTCCTCGGGCGAGATCACCGGCGTCGAAGCCCTGGCCCGCTGGCGCCACCCCAGGCAGGGCAACATCGCGCCGAGCGAATTCATCCCCATCGCCGAGGAGACGGGGCTCATCAACGAGCTCGGGGCGCTGGTGCTGCGCCAGTCCTGCCGGCGCATGGTGGAGCTGGCCCGGGACAACGCCGACGCCGCGAAACTGACGCTCTCCGTCAACATTTCCGGCCGCCAGTTCAAACGCCCGGATTTCGTGGAGGAAGTGGCGACCATCCTGGCCGAGGCCGGTATCGATCCGTCGCTGGTGCGCCTGGAGCTCACGGAATCCGTGCTCATGGACAACGCCGACGAGGCCGTGGCCACCATCAAGCGGCTCAAGGGCCTGGGCGTCAAGGTGGTCATCGACGACTTCGGCACGGGCTATTCGTCGCTGTCCTACATCCAGCGCTTCCCCTTCGACAGCCTCAAGGTGGACCGGTCGTTCGTGGGCAACATGAACGAGGCAGAGCAGAACATGGAGATCGTGCGGGCCATCATCGCCATGGCCCACAAGCTCGGCCTGGAAGTGGTGGCCGAGGGCGTGGAGCTGGCCGAGCACCGCACCCGCTCACCGACCTGCACTGCGAAAGCGCCCAGGGCTTCTACTTCTCGCGCCCGGTCCCGGGCGATGAGCTCGACGCCCTGCTACGGCGCGGCCCCGCGGGCATGCCGCCTCGCATCGCCTGATCCCACGCCGCAAAAAAGGGATTCGCCGTCGGCGCGGGAGCTGCTTACACAGCCGGTTGCGAAGCGCGGCTTCGCGAACTCTTCCTCATACGCCTGGCGAACCCCGGAAAAGGGGGCGCCTCGATGCGCTCGGTATGGTGGCTGCCGTTTATTTCGCTCGTCCCCCTGTTGTCGTTGATCCCATATGTAAAGGGGAGCCTTTCCCCTTGCATGTAAAAGATAAGCACGCATCCCCCGCAGTAAAGGGGCGTCGCGCCATGTCCGCGCGGGCGGGGACGCCGCCTGGCGCGGACGGTTCTTTTCCCGAGGAAACGCGCGGCGTTTCCAGGGGCGTGCCTAGGTCTTGGCGGCCAGCAGCTTCTCGATGGCGGCGAGCAGGCGGTCGGGGTCCAGGGGCTTGAGGAGCACGGCGTCGGCGGCCTGGCTGGGCGAATCGCCGTGGCCGGTGATGACGAGGATGGGGATGCCGGCCAGTTCGGGATCGCGGCGCAGGGCCTCCATGGCCGCGCGGCCGTCCATGCCCGGCATGGCCATGTCCATGGTGATCACCCCCGGACGCAGCCGCTCGGCCGCGGCCAGGGCCGACTCGCCGTCGTGGGCGGCGGCCACCCGGTAGCCCTCCCCTTCCAGAAACTGGATGAGGAACGAGGACACGGCCGGGTCGTCGTCCACCACCAGGATGAGCGGCCGGTCCTTGCGCGGGGCCGGTGCCCGGGCCGGAGCCGCGGCGGCCTCTTCGCCCGAGGCCGTGGGCAGTTCGAACAGGAAGGCCGCGCCGCGCCCGGGCGCGGGCTCGACCCAGATCCGCCCGCCGTAGTGGCTCACGATCTCGCGGCAGATGGCCAGCCCCAGGCCCGTGCCCTTGGCCGGCCCCGACCCCTCGGGGTCGCGGCCCACCTGCCGGAACTTGTCGAAGATGAGCTCCCGGTCCTCGGGGGCGATGCCGGGCCCGGTGTCGCTCACGCACACCCGGACAAGGCCCGGCCCGGGTTGCGCCAGGCTCACGGTCACCGCGCCCACGGCCGTGAATTTGGCTGCGTTGCCGATGAGGTTCAAAAGCACCTGCTCCCGGCGGTCCGGGTCGGCCACGACCACGGGCGAGACCTCGGGCAGGCGCGTCTCCAGGTCCACCTCGGGCCGGGAGGCGAAAAGCCCGGACACGGCGGCCACGGCCCGGCGCACCACCTCGTCCAGGCGCACCGGCCGGTCCCGCCATTCCATGCGGCCGGACTCGATGCGCGAGAGATCCAGGAAATCGTTCAAAAGCCTGGCCAGCCGTTCGCCCTCGGCGGACAGCACGCGCAGGTTCTCCTCGATGCGCGCCCCGCGACGGACCAATCCCGCGTCCTCGCCGGCCAGGGGCTGAAAAAAGCGCGCGAAATCCCGGGCGATGAGCTTGGAAAAGCCCAGCAGCGAGGTCAGGGGCGTGCGCAGTTCGTGGGACACGGACGAAAGAAAGGCGCTTTTGATCTCGTCCATGCCGCGAAGCCTCGCGTTGGCCTCCTCGAGCTCCATGGCCTGGGCCGTGAGGTCGCTCGTGCGCGCGACCACCAGTTGTTCGAGGTTTCGGGTGAGGCGTTCGAGGTTCTCCTCGGCCTGGCGGCGCTCGGTGTCGTCGCGGGCCATGAGCACGAACCCGGCCGGCGAGCCCTCCTTGTCGTAGATGCCGGAGACGCGCACGGCGTAGGTGCGCTCCCCGCCCGGATGTTCCTTGCGGATGGTGAAATCGTGGCTGCGGGTGGGGGAAAGGGACTCGAGCCCCCGCTGGAAGGCGACCCGGTCGATGCCCGGACGCTGGTGGATCTCCCGCAGGTCGCGCCCGACCAGGGACGGGGCCGCCAGGTCGAACATCTCCTCGGCCGCCGGGTTGACGTAGGTCACGCGCCAGGTCTCGTCCGCGGCCATGATGGCCATCTCGGCGCTGCGCAGGAGGTTGTCCAGAAAGACGGTCTTGGCCACCAGCGACCGGCCCGCCTCGCGCAGGGCCTCGTCCTTCTCGGCCAGGGCGGACTTGAGGGTGCGCACGTAACGGCTCTCGAGCGCCCGCACGATGTCGGACTGGGTGACGAGCCCGAGCACCCGCCGGTCGTCGTCCACCACCACCAGGCGGCGCACCCGGCGCTTCTTCATGGCCAGGGCGGCCTCGTACACCGGGCGGTCGGCCTCGACGCAGACCACCGGACAGCTCATGATGTCGTAGAGCCGAAGGCTCCCCATGTGCGGGCTTTCGGCGAGCAGGCGCACCACGTCGCGCTCGGTGACGATGCCGGCCGGCCGGCCGTCGCGGGCGACGATGAGGCAGGAGATGGAGCGCTCCGCCAGACGCGCCACGGCCTCGCGCACGGTGCAGTTGCCCGGGGCCGAGACCACTTCCCGGGTCATGATGTCGCCCACCCGCTGGGTCTCGGACAGGGCGTCGTGGCCCAGGCTCTCGATGAGGTCGGACTGGGTGAGCACGCCCCGGGCCTTGCCGGCCGCGTCGACCAGCACGAGGTGGTGCAGGCGCTTGCGGGCCAGCAGGTGGTAGGCCTCCACCAGCATGGTGTTCTCGGCCACGGCCACCACCGGCGAGGTCATGAGCTCGCCCATGGTCCGGTCGGCGAAGGTCTCGCCCCGATGGGCCGCGCCCCAGACGATGTCGCGCTCGGTGACGATGCCCACGGGTACGCCGTCCTCCACCACCACCAGGCAGGAGATGCCCCGGTCGCGCATGACGGCCAGCCCCCGGCGCACGGGCGTGTCGGGGGTTACGGCAATGACGTCGGGGGAGATGATTTCGGCCAGTCGCCTGTCGCCCATGAAGCCTCCTCGGGCAGGGAACCTGCTGTCGCGTGGGAGGCCGATGCCCGAAACGCGCCCGCTTGGCAAGACGCGCCGGCGCATCGGCGGCGGATCAGGGCGGCGGCGTCGGGGCGTATTCCCCGGCCTCGATGCGGTGCTTCTGGATCTTGTTCCAGAGATTCTTCGGGCTTACCCCGAGCAGGCGGGCCGCGTCCTTCTGGACGCCGGCGGATTTGCGAAGCGCCGTGAGAATCATGTTGCGCTCCATGTCCTGGAGGGTGTCGCGCAGGTTGCCGGCGGCCTCGGCGGTCGCGGCCGGCGCGGCCGCCTCGGCCGGGGCGGGCCTGGCGGACACGTCCAGGGCCCGGGCCACCTCGGCGGCGGTGAGCACCTCGCCCGAGCTGAGGATGGCCGCCCGCTCCAGCGTGTTGGCCAGCTGGCGGACGTTGCCCGGCCAGTCGCAGTCGAAAAGAAGCTGCATGCCCTCCCGGGACACCCCGCGCAGGTTGACGCCCACACGCGGATTGATGCGCTCCAGGAAATGGGCGACCAGAAGGGGCAGGTCCTCCTTGCGCTCGCGCAGGGGCGGCAGGGGGATGGCCGCCACGCTCAGCCGGTAGTAGAGGTCGGCCCGGAATTTCTTTTCCGCCGCCATGTACTGGAGATCCTGGTTGGTGGCGGCGATGATGCGGATGTCGATGTCGATGGGCCGCGAACCGCCCACGCGCTCGATCTGCTTCTGCTCCACGGCCCGCAGGAGCTTTGGCTGCAGGAAAAGCGGCATGTCGCCGATCTCGTCGAGCATGATGGTGCCGCCCGAGGCCAGCTCGAACTTGCCCTTCTTGAGCGCCACCGCGCCGGTGAAGGCCCCCTTCTCGTGGCCGAAGAGCTCGGATTCCAGCAGGTTCTCGGGGATGGCGGCGCAGTTGACCTTGACGAAGGGCGCGTGGGACCGGCGGCTCAATGCCTGTATGGCGTCGGCCACCACCTCCTTGCCCGCGCCGGATTCGCCGGTGATGAGCACCGTGGAATCGAGGGGGGCCACCCGGCGCACCATGTCCACCACGGCCCGCATGGCCGGGGACTGGCCCACGACGACCGGGCCGCGCCCGCAGGTCAGGGCGGACTTGAGCCGGGCCAGCTCCTCCACCAGGGCGCGACGCTCCAGGGCCCGGCGCACCACCACCTCCATCTCGGCCAGGGAGAAGGGCTTGGCGAAAAAGTCGTAGGCCCCCAGCCGCACGGCCTCCAGAGCCTTTTCCCTGGCGGCGTAGCCGGTCATGACGATGACCTCGGCCTGGGGGCAGGCGTCCTTGAGACGGGACAGGCCCTCGATGCCGTCCATGCCGGGCAGCATGACGTCGGTGATGACCAAGTCGAACGGCTCGATCCTGACCCTGGCCAGACCCTCCTCGGCCGAGCCCACGTGGACGGGCTCGTAGCCCCGCGCGGCCAGGGCCTCGGTCAGCATGGCCCCGAAGGCCGCGTCGTCCTCGATGACCAGGATTCGGGCGGGCATCAGCGCTCCTGGGACAGGCGGCCGGGGTCCGTCACGGCTGCCTGTCCGGGAAAAAACTGTGCATGGTTTCGGCCAGGCGCGCCTCCATGCCGGGAAGGAGCCGGGCCACGTCCTCGGCCCCGAGACCCAGGCTGTCCCAGGCGGCCGGGGACAGGCGGGCGACGTGGCGGTTGCCGCTTGCGCCCCAGCCCATGGCCGTGGCCAGACAGTCGGCCAAGTGGACGATGGCCGGTTCCTCGACGAAAAGCGGCTCGTCCAGGTCGTGGTGGTAGCGCACCATCTTTTCGAGGTTGGCCGGGAACTGCCATTTCTGGAGCAGCAAGCCCCCGAGGGCGGCGTGGTCGAAGCCGAGCAGTTCGCGCTCGGCGAGATACAGCGGCTCGCGGCCGGCGGCGGCCCGGCGCATGGCCGCGGCCATGTGAGCCGAGGCCTGCTTGAAAAGCACGATGCGGCCGATGTCGTGGAGCAGCCCGGCCACGAAGGCGGCCTCGGCCCCTTCCCGGCCCAGGGCCGAGGCGATGGCCTGGGCGGCCACGGCGCAGCCCACGCTGTGCTCCCAAAAGACCCGCATGTTGACCCAGTGCGGCGGGATGTCCTGGAAAAGCGGCAGGACCGAGACGCCGAGGGCCAGCGTGGCCAGCTGGCGGCCGCCGACCACCACCACGGCCCGGGACAGGCTGTCCACCTTGGACGGAAAGCGGCCGCGCACGGCCCGCATGGTGCGGGCGTAAAAGGGACTGTTGACCAGGCGCAGCAGCTTGGCCGCCAGGCTCGGGTCGTGGCGGATGCTCGCGGCGGCGTCCTCCACGGTGCTGGCCGGGTCGCGCAGCACCTCGCTGATGCGCAGGTACACCTCGGGCGGGGAGACGAGCTTGGGTTCGTCGCGAAGGAGCATGTCGGGCGAAGCCATGGGCGGAGGCGCATCCTCCACGGGTCGCGGGGCATGGTCGTGGGGCGGCGCGGCCGGAGCGTCGCCGGACGCGGCCTTGCGGCGTCTGATCTCGCCGGCCAATGCCAGACGGTGCAAAAGCGGCGTCAGGGGATGTTCGGGATCGAGCAGGCACAGGCGTTCGGCGACCGCCGCCTCGGCCGCGGCGGCCACGGCCGCCTCGTCGGAAACCGGCGGCGGCGCGTCGGCGAGGACCTCGCCCATCACGCCGACGTCGGGCAGATTCCAGGCCAGCAGGGACTTCAAATGCCCGTGGTCCAGGGTCGTTCCCTTGGGCATGAGAAAACGGCCGCCGGGCGTCAGTACGTCCTCGGCCAGCACCATTCCTGCCCGCAGTTCGGAAACGTTGCGCCTGACCATTGCCTCCCGCCGCGCGATGGAAAATCCCTGCCATTTCGGGTCGCGCGATCATAAGGCATTGGACCTGCCTGTCAAGGAAACCGGGACTTGGGCGACGCGTCCCCCGGATCGTCGGCGACCTCCACCACCAGCCTTGGCGCATGCCCCGACGCGGCAGATTCGAAGCGCATGACTCCGCCGTTTTCGTTGAGGAAATTGATGAAGGCCGCGACCGGGGCCTCCCTTGCCTCAGCCTCGGGCACGCCTTCGAGCACGATGACCGCGCCGCCGGCCGGCCGGGCTTCCAGGCTCACCGCCACCGCGGCGGCGGCCGCTTCCAGGCTCTGGCGCGTGAGCGCCGCCAGGCCCGTCAGAAAGGGTTCCTTGCGCAGCCTGACCGTGACGCCGGGCCTGATGCGCCGCACCACGGGGTCGTACCCGGCGGCGCGCGGCATGCGGTCGAGGATGGCGGCCAGCTCTTCGTCCAGGCGCACGACGGCAAGACACGGTCGCGCCCGGCCCTTACGCTCGAATTCGCCGCGATAGCGTTCGAGGTCGCCGCGCATGCCCTCCTTGATCTCGCCAAGGGCCGCGGCCCGCTCGACCAGGCGCGGCACGGCCCGGTCGAGCACGGCCTGGCGCAGGGCGCCGCCGTGGCGCACCGCCCCTTCGCCGTCGCCGGCCGCCAACGCCGCGTCCAGGCCGTCGAAGGCGACGCCCAGCTTGCCGACGCCGTCCAGCACGCGGCCCAGGCGCAGGAGTTCGGCTTCGAAGGAGGACAAGGCGTTGCCCACGCCGTGGAGGTAGACGCCGGCCGCCGCGACCTGTCCGGCGGCATAGGCCGCCTCGGCCTGCCGTTCGGCCAGCTCGCGGCGCAGCACGGATTCGCGCAGGGCTTTGGTGCGCCGCGCCAGCATTCGGGTGCGCCGCGCCACGCGTTCGGCCAGGGCCTCGTTGGCCAGGCGCAGCCGATCCTCGGCCAGCCGGCGTCGGCGGGACTCCCGGGCGGCCAGAAAGGCGAGCCCGAGCCCACCCACGCTCAAAAGCCCGAGCATGATCCGCAACGCGCCCACCCGGGCGGCCACTTCCGGCAGCACGGCGGCAAATTCGGCCGCCGCCCGCTCGTAGTCCAGGACCACGTACCAGGCCAGGGCGACGCAGATGGCCGCGGCCAGCGGCAGCAGCACGTCGGCCTCGCGCAGCCCCGCGCCGGCGGCGGGCTGGTCGTGCTTGTCCTGATCCTTTTCGCTGGCGGTTGGGGACATGGGGACCTCGACGGCGAGCAGGCCGCTATGGGGAAAAGCAAAACCCGGGCCAGGAAGAAGAGACCTGGCCCGGGCGGGAAAGGGGTCCACCGCGCGGAGACCGGCTCCTGCCAGGCGCTCCACCTTGCGTGGATCGCCTGGCGGAAACCGGCCCCGGCGGGAAAGCCTCCGGATACGGAAAAGCCCTACTCCGGCAGGTTGATGCCGAAATCCATGCGGCCGAAGGAATCCAGGCCGTCGTCCATGCCGCCGCTCTCCACGTTCTCCTCCACCACGCGGGGCGCGGCGGACTTGGTCTTGCGACGCCGACGGGCGATGATCTCCTTGAGCAACTCGTCGCGCCCCATGTAGCAATCCAGGCACATGTCCTCGCGGGGGCTGAATTCGGAGGAGCGCTTGCGCAGGTTGCAGACCTTGCAGATGCGGGCGTCGGACACGGGCGAGGCGGCGTCCTCGTCGTCCTCCTCTTCCAGGACGGGCTCGTCCTCGACCTCGGCCAGGACCTCCTCGACCTCCTCCCGCTCGCGGCGCACGGGCTTTTCCTTGCGCGGCTTGGCTGCAGCGGCCGGTCGTGGCGCGGGTTCCTCGTCGCGGGCGTCGGCGTCCACACGCAGGGCGAAGGGCCCTTTGCGGGTGCGCACCTGGATCTCGCCGGAGAGCAGCTCAGGGAAGAGCTCGGCGAAGATCCGCACCAGTTGGAACTTCTTGTCCACGCCCTTGCGCCGCACCCGGATGTAGGCCCGGTTGCCCTGGACGGTGGGCCAGATGGCCTTGTCCAGGTTGGCGTTGTCGTCCTGCAGGAAACGCCCCTCGACGACGAAGCCTTCCTCGCAGATGAAATAGTCAGTCCCGGGTTCGCAGTGGAAATAATCCGCTTCGGGAGGTATCTTCTTCCAAGCCAAGGCCGGCCCCTCGCTTTGCCCCAAAAGGCCTCTTAGAGTCCCAAATCCTGGTTGATCAAGATCACCGTGATCCGCCCCCTGGGAAAGGACTTTTCGGTGATGGTCCACACGTTGCAAATGCGCTCCGGGCTGCCGCAGTCCTCGCAATGGGAGGTGGCCACGCAGGGCGTCTTTTTCGACAGGCGCATGGCGTTGGCCGGCGCGGCGAATTCCTTGATGCGGCTGATGGCGGAAGTCAAGTCCGAAACGAGTTTGTTGCGCCCGACGAGGACCACCGCCTGCCTGGGGCCGAAAGCGATGGCGCAGGCCCGGTTGCCGATCATGTCCAGGTTGACGAGGACGCCGTCCTCGGTGACGGCGTTGGTGCCGGTGACGAAGAGGTCGACCAGCAGCGCCTGCCGCCGGCGCTCGTAAGCCTGTTCCGGAGTGATGCTCCGGTCCAGGGTGTCGAGGACCTCGACGCCGGGCGTTCCTGCCAGGGCTTGGGGCAGACCGGTGGCGGCGAGGGTCATGGAGCCGCCGTAGGAAACGGTCTTCGCGCCGGAGGCAGGCAGGATCTCGTCCAGGAAAAGCGCCTTGGCCGCGGCGGCGTCGGGCACGACATGGGCCTTGAAATGGTTCTTGCGCAGGGCTTCGGCCGCTTCCTCGAGCCGCTTGGCGTAATAGAGGTCCGTCGGCGACGTCATGTTCCCTCCTTGCGGCCGTCCGGACGGCCGGCGGATGCCCTTTTAATCAGGCTGCCCAAAAAAGCAAGGCGTCCGGATCAGGGATAGACCGTGCGCAGTTCGCCAAGAAACTCCCCCACCGTGGGATCTTTGCGGTTTTCCCGCACCACGACCCACACGCCCCAGGAAACCGGAATGTTCTTGTTCTTCTTGTTGGCGTAGAAGGCATCCAGGGCCGTGACGATCTTTCCGGCCGGCATGCCGGCGAAGAAGGCGTCGGACTGGCGCATGATGCTTTCCATGATGTCGGAACAAATGGTGTATTCGTTTTTCAGGGTGATGCCGAGAATGTTCTCGTTGAGATTGAAGCCGTCGAAAATGCCGAGCACAAGGTCCGTCTTCTGGTCCCGCGTGAGGCCCGACCAGTAGGCCCCCGCCCGCTTGGCCGCCTGCGCCTGGGCCGTGGCCATGAGCAGGACGCAAAAAGCCACGGCAAAAAGCAATGCCATGGCCGCGCCCCTTGACGGGCGGTCGCCGCGCCTGTGCGCCATTGTCGTGCTCCTCGGACCGTCGTCTGGGGTCATACGACGATACGGTTTCCTTGTAGGGCAAGCTGCGTATCGTTTCAACAAGTTGGCAAGAAAAACATCCGCTTTCACGTGGAAAGCATCTCCGGAGGCAGATGCCCGGCGCTGATGCGCCCCACATACGTTCCCCGCCGGGAGACGGCCAGTTCGGTCATGGCCGTGTTGGGATAAGCCACGGCCATGCGGAAGGAACGAAAGCGCGTCATGGCCTCCTCCACGCCGAGAGGACCGGAAAGCAGCCGCAGCAGCACGCCGCGCAAAAACTGCCCGTGGGAAAAGACCGCCGACGTGCCGGCCAGGGGAGCAAGCCGCTCCAGGAAGGCCTCGACCCGGTCCCAGAACTCCACGAACGTCTCGGCCCCTTCCCCGTCGCGGCTGCGCGGGTCGAGACGCTGCCAGTATTCGACCACGGCCTGGCAGCGGTCGAGGCGCGTGGTGCCCACGTACCGACGCGGGGCGAGATAAGTGAATTCCTGGATGGGCCACACGGAAACCGGCGTGTCCGGGTAGCGGTCGCAAAGCGGCTGGGCCGTCTGCGCCGCCCGGTCGAAGGGGGAAAAGATCACCCGGGCGGGGGCCCGCCGAAAGCAGGAAGCCACCAGGGCGGCCTGGGCATGGCCCAGGGCCGTGAGGGGAATGATGTCCGGGTGCTCGGTCGCCTCGCCGGCGTTGGAGGCGCTTTGCCCATGGCGGATGAGGCGAACGACGGGCATGGGCAGCTACCGGATGACGAACTGCAGGTAGTACAGGCGCACGACGCGCGGCGCGCCGATGGCCTTGTTCATGACCGATATGATCTCGTCCTTGAGCCGGCGCTTGGCCAGTTCGCCCGAGAGCTGGGCCGCGGTCTTGCTTCGCAGGAAAAGCAGCACGGCTTCGCGCGCCTGGGGAGAGGCGGCTTGCACCGCGCCGTTTTCGTCCTGGCACTGGGCCTCGAAGCCGATGTAAAGCCTGGCCAGACGGTCGCCGTCGGCGATGCTGACCTCGAGCAGCGGATAGATGGCCCGGCCGCCCTTGACGACGACTTCGTCCTGGGCGACGGCCGGCCCGGCCCAAAAGGCCATCGCCAGGAACACGGACCACGCGGCGACGGCGAGGCACGACCTCCCCGGCATGGGCTCCCGTGGGGTCTTGCCCGCACCATGCATTCCACGCTGCGTCCTCACACCGTCCCTCCGTCATCGACGACGACTCCGTCGCCGCGTCAACGCGCCTTGGCCTCTCCTGAAAACGCCTCGACGTCAAGGCGCGTCGCCACGACGGCGGCCAGGATCGCGGCGGCGAGCAACAGCACGGCCGCGGGGCCGAAGCCGAATTGGTCCAAGACCACGCCGGGCAGATAGGCTCCAAGCGCCCCGCCGGAATAATAGAAGGAAATGTAGAGGCCGTTGACAAGCCCCTTGTGTTCCCCTTCCGCGCCGTTGAGCACTCCCGGCGCCACGGAATGGGCCAGGAACATGCCGGAGCACAGCACGAAGACGCTGGCGAAGATCGCTCCCTGGGACGGCAGGGCGAAGACCGCCGCCGCCACGATGACCACCGCCGCGCCAAGGGCCATGGTCCGGGTCGACCCGCCGAGGCGTTTCGAGAAGCGGTGTGAGGTGAGGCAGGCGATGACGCCCATGAGGTAGCCGGCGTACATGCTGCCGGCCCGAAGCGGCGAATAGCCGCCCTCCAATCGGCCGAGGCGGAAGGGCAGCAGATTGAGCATGCCGGAAAAGACGAAAAACAGCAGGGCCACCACCAGATAGGTGGCCACGAAGCCGTTTTTCCGCAGCACCTGCGGCGCGTACTCCAGGCGGATGGGCGAAAAGGCGGCCCGTCCGTCCGGCGGCAGGAACAGACAGGCCCCAGCGCACAGGGCGAGCACGATCGCAAGCGCCAGGAAAGGGATCTCCCAACCGAAGGCCTCGGCGGCCAGCCCGGAAAAAAAGCGGCCGAAAAAACCGCCGAAGACCGTGACCGCGATATAGACGGCCATGACCCGCCGCAGGGAAGCGGCCGGGGACGAGGTGGCCAGGTAGGTCATAAGCGCGGTCAATAGCGCCGGCACGAGGAGTCCCTGCCCCACGCGCACGGCGATGAACCAGGTGAAGTCCGGGGCCAGACACAGCCCGGCCGTGCACACGGCCAAAAGCGCCAGGGATGCCCCGATGAGCGGCTTGGCCGGCACGGCGTCGAGGAAGAATCCATAGGCCAGGGGCGCAAGGCCGAGCGGCAGCATGGTGGCGGTGGTGGTCAGCGAGGCCGTGGCCTCGGAGACGCCGAAGGCGCGGGCCAGGACCGGCAGCAAAGGCTGGGGAGCGTAGATCGAAGAAATGCCGCACACGGTGGCGGCGTACAGTACGGCAAGGGTCCAGGTGTTCATGACGGCGTATCCCGGGCGTTGCGGCGCGAAGCGACCATAGCGCCGATATTCCCGAGAGAAAAGAAAAAAAACCTGAAATACAGCCGCTTGAAAAGCCCGCGGCGTCGCGGGAATGGGGACGACGCCACGGGCGGGCGGCGATGGGGGCCATGCAGGGAGAGCCGCGCCGCCGCCGCAAGGGGGGCTGGCGGCGGCGCGACGCGACGGCCCGTCGCCGAATGCCTCAATGTCGGACACGCCGGGAAGCATCAGGACAGCCGGTCGATGTCCAGGGACTCGCCGCAGTTGGGGCAACGCGACAGCCGCGCCTTGAAGAGGAGCCGGGGCCGGAAGAACAGCGCGCGCCAGGTCGGGCCGGCGGGCCGGAACTCCACCATGATGGACATGCCGCAGCGGCAATAGCGTCGTTGCATGATGCGCCTCCTTGTTGCGCGGCCTGCGCAACAACTGTTTATTTTTATAAACTTATCACACAAAAAAAATTACAGTTCCCGGCCGATCCACAGCACCCGGCCGATGACGCGCAACGCCTCGAGCTCGTCGCCGGCGAGCACGATGGGAGCGTAGTCCCGGTTGTCGCTCAAGAGCACCAGGGAACCGGGCCGCTTTTCCACCCGCTTGACGAGCACCGTGTCCTCCACGCCCAGGGCGTAGACGCCATGGGCCACGACGGCGGTCTGCCCCTGGTCGATGAGCGCCAGATCGCCGTGGCGGATCTCCGGCTCCATACTGTTGCCGACCACGTCCATGAGCACCATCTGGGCCGGATTGCCTTTGCGGCGCAGCCACTCCCGGCGAAACGGGTAGCGCGCCTCCACCTCGCCCTCGGTTTCGAAGGAGCCGCCGCCGGCGGAAAGCCGCGCCCGCACCTTGGGCACGGAAACGAACGCCCCGCCGCCCTCGTCGCCGCCCTGGCCACCGGCCCGGCCGAATTCCAGCCAGTCGGCGTCCACCCGGGTCCGGCGCGACACGGCCAGGATCCAGGCCTTGGGCACGGCGTCCTTGCGCTTGGCCTGCGTCACGGCCGAGCGGTGCACGCCGAGCCAGGCCGCGAGCTCCGCCTGGGAGCCGATGCCCGCCGCCTTGGCGGCCCGGGCGAAAAAGCCCTCGAAGCCTCCGGAAACGCCGGCCTGGACATCTTTTCGTTCGCTCATGTTTATCCTTATAAACAAAACATCCGGACGCCGCAAGCCCTTTTCCAGGCTGCGGACAATTTTTCCGCCACGCTAAAGATCGTTCAAAAGACGGCCGATAAGCCCACCGACAAACCAAGTCGTCCCAACTGCCAAAGGGGCGACGCAGACAAGGATGTCCGCCATGACCGTACCAGACAAGTCCCTGCGCCCGCCCGGCCCGCAGGCCCCCTGGCAGGAGTCCCCGGAAGAGCGCGCCCGGCGCATCGACGACCTCAAGCGCCGCGTCCAGTCCGGGACCTACCTCATCCAACGCTACGAAATCATCGAGGGCATTCTCGACGCCCTTTCCGCCGACGCCACATAGTCGGTCGTTCTACGACTATTCCGCGCCCTTCGCTTTCGCGCCCTCTACGGTTGCCGCGGCGTCCGCCACGGTCCAGGGCGGCGCATCGCCCGCTTCGAACTCCGGACAAGACAACTTCACGCAGTGCAGGTAGAGGCCGCCGGCCTCGCCCTGGCCGTAGAGCGGGTCGCCCACCAGCGGATGCCCGGCAGCGGCCAGGTGGGCCCGTATCTGATGGCGCGCGCCCTTGGCGATGCGGCAGGAGACAAGGCTTGTCCCCTCCCCGCCTTCCAAGGGCGTGACGGCCGTATGGCGCAACGGATCGGGATCGGATCGGGGCAGGACCCGGGTCTTGGCCCGGTCGGCCGCGTCCAGCCGGAAATCCGCCACGAAGGGGGCGTCGATGCGCCCGTGGACCACGCACAGGTAGGTCTTTTCCACCCGGCCCGCGTCCTCGACGCGCCGGTAGCGCGCCGCCGCCTCGGGGGCGAGGGCCACGGGCACGATGCCGCTGGTGAGCTTATCCAGGCGCGAAAGGAGGACCGCCCCGGTCCCGGGGAAAAGGTGCGGCAGCATGGCTTCCAGGCTCTCGCCGCCGCCGTGGGCGATGGCGGCGCTGTGCAGGCCCGCCGGCTTGGACACGGCCGCGTAGGCCTGGCCGCGAAAAAGGATCGGCACGTCTTCGGGAGAAAAAAAGTTGGTCGTAGCGGGCGCGGCCAGGGCGGCAAGTTTTTCCCCGGCCCGCAGGCGATAGGCCGCCTCGCGCGGCCGGCCGTCTACGAGGGCCCGGCCCGCCTCGATAAGCCGCCGCCGGCCCCGCAGCCCGACCGCCGGCCACAACAGCGCCGTGGCCTTGTCCAGGCGCTCGCCGGCCAAAACCGCGTCCACCAGGACGTCTTTCCCGTCGTTCATGGCCCAAGCATAGCCGAGCGCCCCCGGAAAGCAACGCCAGAGGAGACGGGCATACCGCCTCCTCGAATTACCCGACCCGCAATCAACGGGAGGTCCAGGAGGGACGCGTCCCTCCTGGCCGCCGGAGGCTTCCCTTCTACGGTCTTGCTAATTGCCGCGTTCGGCCGTGCGCAGGCGTTTGGCCGTCAGCTCGTAGTTGTCCTTGAAGAGGTTGTCCCGGGGATTGCAGCGAAGCGCCTGCTCGAAAAGGGGCAAGGACTCGGCGGTGCGGCCGAGCTTGTGCAGGGAGAGCCCCATGTTGTTGTAGGCGGCGCAGAAATCCGGGCAGCCGGCCACCACGGCCTTGTAGCCCTCGATGGCCCCGGCCAGGTCGCCGCCGCCGCGCCGGGCCTCGGCCGCGTCGAAGGCGGCGGCGCAGGTCGCCCTGGCGTCGCCGGCGGGGCGGCTCGCCTGGGCCAGTCGGCTTTTGGTCAAGGCGGCGTTGTCGCGGTAGAGCTTTTCCGCGGGCGCGCATTTGACCGCCTCGTCGAACCAGGGCAGGGATTCGGCGGCGTAGCCCAGGAAGAAAAGCGACGCGCCCACGTTGTTGTAGGCCTGGCAGGCGTCCGGGCAGAGGTTGAGCAGGGACTGGTAGTCGCGGATGGCCCCGGCGTGGTCGCCGCCGGCCCGTCGGGCGGTCGCCTGGCGGCCGATGGCCTCGCAACGCGCTTGGCGGTCGGCGTCGGCGGCCTTGCCCGCCTGGCCTTCCCGGGCGGCCTGCTCGCGACGGGCGGCCTCGCGCGTGGCCTGGCCGGCCTCGATGCGCCGTTCGGCATCCCGGGCCTTGGCGGCGAGGCTCCCCGGCAACGGCCCCTTCTCGCGCAGGGCGCGCATGGCCGCGTCCGCGCCGGCCACGTCCTTTTTACGCAAGAGCGCCTCCACCGCCTCCAGACCCGACGCGGCCTCGGCCTCGGCCCCCTTGCGGGCGGCGAGAATCTTCTCGCGCCAGCCGGTCACGGCCCCGTGCCCGGGGCGCACGGCCTCGGCCTCGGCCACGGCGTCGAGCGCCAGGTCGAAGCGACGGGCCGAAAGGTAGTCTCTGGCCCGGTCCAGGGCCTCGGTCACGGCGTCGCGGGCGCGCGTCAGCTTGTCGCGGCGGGCGGCGAGGCCGGCATCGCCCGGCAGAAGGGCCAGTATGTCGCTCACCGCCAGGATCGCGCCTTCCAGGTCGCCGGCGGCGGCGCGCTTGTCGGCCTCGGCGGCCAGGGCGGCCAGCCGCTTGTCGCGGTCGAGGCGGTGGGCCAGGGCCCCTTGCAGGGCGGCCAGCCGGGCATGGCGGGGGTTGACCTTGGCTGCCTCGGCCAAGGCGGCGCGGGCTTCGTCGGGCTTGCCGGCGGCGATGGCCGCCTCGGCCTTCTCCTCGGAGCGCAGCAGGCGCTCCCGGGCCTGGGCGATTTCGCCCCGGGCCCGTGACGCGCCGGGATGTTCGGGGTCCAGGGCCACGGCCTCGGTCAGGGTGGCGAGCGATGCGTCGGCCTCGCCGGCGTTCCACTGGTCCCTGGCCCTGGCCAGGCGCTCGTCCATGCGCCAGGCTTTGTCCTTGCGCGCGGCGATGGCCGCCTCGAGCTCGCGCGTGGCCCGAAAGCGCGGATTGACGGCCCGGGCCTCGTCCAGGGCCAGGGCGGCGCTGTCGAACCGCTTGGCCGAAAGATAGGCGGCGGACTGCTTGAGCGCGGCGAGCAGCCGCTCCCGGTCGGCCACGAGGCGCTCGCGGGCGGCCTTGGCCGCGGCGTGGCCCGGGTCCAGGGCCAACGCCTCGCCGGTCCTGGCGATGGCCTCGTCCACCTCGCCGGCGTCCCAGCGCTCGCGGGAAAGAGCCAGGAGCTTGGCCACCCGGTCCAGCACGTCGCGGCGCGCCCCGGCCTCCCGGCGCAGGCCCTCGATGGCCCCGGCCCGGGGATTGACCTTGGCCGCCTCGCCGAGCATGGCCGCCACTTCGGAAAAATCGTCCACGGCCAGGGCCGCCCCGGCCTTGGCCAGGCAGGAGTCGAGCCGGGCCTTGTCCCGGCCGATGCGCTCAAGGGCCGTAAGGGCCGGGATGTCCTTGGGATTGCCCCGAGCCGCCTTGCCGGCCACCTCCAGGGCGCGGTCGGGTTCGCCGGCGGTCCAGGCCTCCTCGGCGGCGCGCACCAGACGGTCGATCTCCCGGGCCTTGGCCACGGCCGTGTCCAGGGCCTCGCGGGAGACCGTCACGGCGAAGCCGCCCTGCCCCCGGCCCAGGAGCAGGCCCCGGGAATCGCGCACCTCCAGGGCAGCCTGGCATTCGCCCACGGCGTCCCGGGAAACCGCGATCTCCCGACCGTCCTCTCCGCCGCGCACCCGCGCCCCGGGGCACAGGCTCCAGCCGTAGGAAAGGGGCGCATGGCCGGGCGGGGGCGAAACCGCCGCCCGCAGCCGCACGTTCTGGCCCACGGCCACGCCGTCGGCGGCCACCGGCCCCTCGCCGTCGCGCCAGACCGTGGCCGGCGCTTCCAGCAGGCCCTTGTTCTCCACGGTAACCGCATAAGGCTTGGCCGCGACGGAAAGGGAAGCCGCGCCGAGGTGCGTCTCCTTGCCGCTTCCGGCGGCGGTGGCCGTCACGCGCACGGGCACGGCTCCGGCCGCCATGGGGTAAAAGGTCAGGGAACGCTCGTCCACGCGCACGAGCCGGGCCGTCTCCGGCAGCGGGTCCCAGCGGAACTCCACGCCGTCGTGGACCGGAAAGTCGCGGATCGAGACCGTGGCCTCCTCGCCGACCAGGGGCGCGGCCGGACTCACGGCCAGGGCGAAGGCCGGCCGGCCCACGTCCAGGTCCACGGGCTCGGATACGGCGGCCAACCCCCGGGACGGGCCGGCGCGCGGCACGACCTCGACCCAGACGCGCTGGCGGCCGGGGCGCAGAAAGACCACCGTGTTGGTGAAAGGCCCCTCCTCTTCCAGGAACCGGGCCCCGGCGTCGCCTTTCCAGCGGCAGACGTACCCGCCCCGGGGCAACTCGCGTTCGCCGTCGAAAATTCTGGCCTCGAAGGAGGCCGCGCCGCCGACGCGCACCGTGCCCTCGGCCGGGGCGCTCTTTTTGAGCTCCACCCGCAGGCCCGGCGCGCCGCCGGACTCGTGGCCGTCGCCGGTCGTCGGCGAACCGGCCTGCTGCTCCGGGGCGCGCACGGCGGCCAGGGCCGGGCCGGCCGCCCGGGCGGACCCGGCAAGGACGGCCGGACACACGAGCGCGGCCGCCAGGGCGACGACGGCCAAGGCCCGCCGGGAGCCGGTGAAATATGGAAGGAAATGAATTTTCACGATGTCGCTTCCCTGCGTTTGCCGGGATGAAGCAGCAATCGTGCCAGGAAAAAACCGCCGCCCCTCTAAGGGAAGCAGGAAGGCGTCCGAAAAGAACCGGGCAAGGAGACCGTCATGAAAAACGTCATCGCCCGCCTGCAGGACACCCCGGCGCACGTGCTCGACATCCGCCAGCCCGAACACGCCGCCAGGCTGAGCGAGGCCTTCGCCCGGGAGCGCATGACCGTCCAGGCCGCCCTGGCCGAACTTGCCGCCATGCGCTTCGCCGACGCCGCCGCCCGCGAGGCCACGGCGCTCGCCACCATGTCCCCCCTGCCCGGCCACGGCCTCATGAACAGAGCCCCCCGCGAGGTGCTGCGCCTTCGCGCCGCGCTGTTTCTGGTGTCGTGCCATGACCATCGTATGAATTCGGTAAAAGAGAGGTAATAAAAAACGCCTCCGGCGGCCAGGGAGAAACTTTTTGGAAAAAGTTTCTCCCTGGACCCTCTTCAAAAACTTTCAAAGGGGAGGCTGGGGGGATGTTCACAGGAAGCGCCGGAAAGACGGTACGTTAGCCAGTTCCGCGCCGTGCATGAAAAAGCCGCGCCCGAAAGGGACGCGGCTTTTTGACGTCGAAAGACGGGGCGGCGATGACCAGACTCCTCTGGCCGCCATGCCCCCTTGAGGGGGTCCAGGGGGCCCCGGCCCCCTGGCCGCCGGAGGCGTCTCCCCTACTCAACCAACCGACTATCGCCCGAGGCCGAGCTGTTCCATGAGCACGCCGAAGTCGAGGTTGGCGTTGATGAGCTGCGCGCCCTGGCGGATCTTGATCTCGTCGCGCAGCTTGTGGCGCATTAAAAGCGTCTCCATCTTCTTGGCCACGGTGTAGGTGTCCTCGCGCACCACGATGATGGGGATCTCCAGCACCTCGGAGCGGGTGAGGATGATGTCGTTGGGGTAGAGATTGCCCGTCAGCACCAGGCAGGGGCTGTCGCCCTCCAGGGCCACCAGGTGCACGTCGGAGCGGTCGCCGCCGACGATGATGGCGGAATTCTTCTGCCGGCGGAAATGCGTCATGAAGTTCTCCACCTGCATGGTGCCGATGAGGAAGCTCTCCACGATGCGGTCGGCCTTGTGGTGGGCGGAGATGACCTTGCCGCCCAGGCGGTCGGCCAGGTCGGCCACCTTGATGGCGGCCATGAGCGGGTCCTTGGGGATGACGCCGAGGACCCTTATGCCCCGGTCGCGCAGGAACGGGGCGATGAGGGTGTGGGTCTCCTCCAGGAAGTTCTGGGCCACATCGTTGAGGATGACGCCGGCCAGGTGGTCGCCGAGCTGCTCGCGCAAAACGAGCAGGTAGTCGTAGTTGAGCTCCTTGGAGTAGCGGTCGATGACCACGGCCTTGAGCCCGAGCTCGCGCACCACGCGCACGCCGTCGGCGTTGCAGTACTTGCCGGTGTGCATGCCGCCCGAGCCGCCGACCAGGGTGACGTCCTTGCCGGCCGCCACCTTCTCGTAGGCGTCGCGGATGAGCCCCATGACGTCGCCGGTCTGGTTGCGGAAGGCCTTGACCTGGAAATCATGGGAGGCGATGATCGGGGTCAGCGTTTCCGGCGCTTCGTCCGTGCGCAGGATGCGCTGGACGTGGTAGGCGTCGTCGTCCCACAGCCGGCCGTCGATCTCCCGGGGCATGGCCCCCACGGGCTTGAGGTAGCCCACCTTGTAGCCTTCCTTCTGCAAGCGCAGCCCAAGACCCATGACCACCATGTTCTTGCCGGAATACCCGGCCGTCGCCCCAACATATAATCCAGCCATGGTGCCTTCCTCCTGTGGCTGCCCGGGAAACGCCGTCCGCCGCCGTGGCGTCCTCGGCATAAAATGCCCGCACCGGCCGGGATAATCAAGCCAATTGCCGGCGCGGGAGGGAAAAACACGCCGCCCGGTCCCCTGGAACTTGGAATCCCGAGTCAAAAGGACTAGAACCGGCAGCACCGCCGACAGACGGCCCACCGGCCGCCGGGCGGGCCTGGAGCATGCCTCATGTCCGATGATCTCGCCGCCGTGGCCGACACCCTCGGCTACGCCTTCGCCAGGCCGGAGCTTTTGGCCACGGCGCTCACCCACAGTTCCTGGGCCAACGAGCGCGGCGACGCCGCCGGCCACAACGAACGCCTGGAGTTTTTGGGCGACGCGGTGCTCGAGCTGTGCGTGTCCGAGGAGCTTTTCGCCCGCTATCCCGAGGCCCCGGAAGGGGAACTCACGCTTCTGCGCTCCCAGCTCGTCAACGAGTCGAGCCTGGCCGCCATGGCCCTGGCCCTGGGCCTGGACGCGCACGTGCGGTTGGGAAAGGGAGAGGAGAACCAGGGCGGCCGGACGCGGCCGGCCCTTTTGAGCGACGCCTTCGAGGCCGTGGTGGGGGCGCTGTTCCTGGACGGCGGCTATGCGGCGGCCAGGCTCTTCGTGGCCGAGACGTTTTGCGACGTCTGGCCGGCCAGGCCCCTGGCGCCCAAGAGCAAGGACTTCAAGAGCCGGCTGCAGGAATATACCCAGAAGACGCACAAGGCCCGCCCCGTGTACGCGCTGCTCGGCAGCGACGGCCCGGAGCACGACAAGCGTTTTCGCGTGCGGCTGACCCTGCCCGACGGCCACACGCTCACGGCCGTGGACAAGAGCGTGAAGAAGGCGGAGCAACTGGCGGCCCGCCTGGCCCTGGAATCCCTGGCCGCGCTCGCGGGCCGGGATTGCGGCGAAGGGGCTTGCTGAAGGGGCGTTCCCGGACAACGCCGCCGCCCGCGGCAGGCGCAGAACCCGTCAAAATCCCGTCTACCGGGGCCGAGCCCTTTCGGACCAGGGAGGGACCGGCTCCGCGGTCCCCGCCTCCCTGGTCCTTTCTCATAACCCACCGATGCCTTGCGCTTAACCGCTGATGAGCTGCATGGCCATCTTCGGCAGCGAGTTGGCCTGGGAAAGCATGGCCACGGCCGACTGGGTGAGGATCTGCTGGCGCACGAACTCGGTCATTTCGTTGGCCACGTCCACGTCGGAAATCTGCGATTCGGCGGACTGGAGGTTCTCGGCCTGGATCTGCAGGTTGGAGATGGTGTTCTCCAGCCGGTTCTGCAGGGCGCCCAGGTTGGCGCGGATCTTGTCCTTGGACACGATGGCCTGGGTGATGGCGTCCAGGGCCTCCTGGGCCAGCTGCTGGGTGGAGATGCTGCGGCCGGACTTGCCCGCGCCGGCAGCCATGCCCACGCCCAGGGCCGAGGCCGTGGAGTTGCCGATCTGGACGTAGTAGTAGTCCTCGGCGCTGCTGTTGCCGGTGCCGAAGTGCACCTTGAGCTTGCCGGACGGGGTCAGGGTGTTGCCGGTGTGCGTGTCGCTCGAAAGATTGCCGTTGAGCAGATAGATGCCGTTGAAGTCCGTGGCCATGGCGATACGGGTGATTTCCGAGGCCATGGCCTGGTATTCCGAATCGATGATGAGGCGCTGGTCCGAGGTGTAGGTGCCGGTGGCCGCCTGTTCGGCCAGTTCCTTCATGCGGATGAGCTTTTCGTCCACGACCTGGAGCGCGCCGTCCGCCGTCTGGATCATGGAGATGGCGTCGTTGGCGTTGCGCACGCCCGGGTTGATGGAAGCGATGTCGGACCGCATGAGCTCGCGAATGGCCAGGCCGGCGGCGTCGTCGGCGGCGGTGTTGATGCGCAGGCCCGAAGACAGACGTTGCGTCGATGTGCCCAGAGCGCTGTAGGAATTGGACAGGTTCCTGGCGGCGTTGGCGGCCATCATGTTGTGATTGATCACGAGAGACATGGCTTTTCCTCCTTGAAAAGTGTGTGCATCCAGCTAGTTGCCCATGAAGGCGAGGAGCTCGCCGGCGGCATGGGGTAGACGTTGATGCTGCTAGTGGCTTTCGCCGGCCTGCTCCGTAAAAGTGACATGTTCAGTACTTTCCTGCCTCAGCCGGTGTCTTGCAGTCGCCTTTTGGTGACTGCTTGCCCCCCCTATCGGCCTTCCTGGAAAACCCTTTAGAAGAAAATGCAGAGAAATTTTTTTTGAAAAAAACAATTCATTGGAAAAACAGCCGTAGCAAGCCGCTTTCCGTTGGCAGTGGCTTGGAGAAATCGGCAATGATTTGAGGGAAACTGTGGCTGTTGCGGATGAATTGCATGGAAGGTCGATACGACGCCCTGTCGTGGCTCTTATCGTCCGCCTTGAAAATCCCTTTAGACGGTTTGCGGAAAAAATCATCCGAGGTAAAAACGCATGCACCCGGCGCGCAAACCGCCGCCGCAGCGGGCGGCGACACGCCGGCAAGACCGTCCGGCCGCCGGCTCACGGGCTCGTCGACGGGCACGTTTGCCTGCGTCTTGTGGAGCAATGTGAAGTATGCCATAGTAATCGTTATGTTAAGTCAAACAAAACAGAGGAGGAACACATGACCCGCCACCCCTGGAGAAGCCTTGTCTTCGGCCTTGTGCTGGCGCTTGC
The DNA here is from genome assembly GCF_029978005.1 of Solidesulfovibrio sp. GTDB lineage: Bacteria > Desulfobacterota > Desulfovibrionia > Desulfovibrionales > Desulfovibrionaceae > Solidesulfovibrio. Next base: position 25,915 of record NZ_JARKOZ010000085.1, read on the forward strand.
CTGCGCGGCCCCGGTGTTGGCCAAAAACGAGCCCGTCACCCTCATGATGGCCACCACCACCAGCACCGACGACACGGGGCTGCTGCCCGTCCTGGCCGAGGCCTTCAAGAAGGATACGGGCATCGAGCTCAAATGGGTGGCCGTGGGCACGGGCAAGGCCCTGGAGCACGGCAAGAACTGCGACGTGGACGTGCTGCTCGTGCACGCGCCGGGCGCGGAGAAGAAGTTCGTGGAGGAGGGCAGCGGCCTCAATCGCACCGAGGTCATGTACAACGACTTCGTGCTCGTCGGCCCGGCCGCCGACCCGGCCAAGGTCAAGGGCAAGACCGTGGCCGAGGGCCTGGCCGCCATCGCCGCGGCCAAGGCTTCCTTCGTCAGCCGCGGCGACGATTCCGGCACCCACAAGATGGAACAGTCCTTGTGGAAGGGCGCGAACCTGCCCCTGCCGGACAAGGAGGCCTGGTACGCCTCGGCCGGCCAGGGCATGCTCCAGACCATGACCATGGCCGGCGAGCGCGGGGCCTACACCCTGGCCGACCGGGGCACCTACATCGCCTACGAGGACCAGGCCAAGGGCAAGCCCGCCCTGGTGGTGCTCATCGAGGGCGACAAGCCGCTGCTCAACCAGTACAGCGTCATTTCCGTCAATCCCGAGAAGTGCAAGACCGTGAAGTTCGAGGCGGCCGAGACCTTCCGCAAGTGGCTGGCCTCGGACAAGGGCCAGAAGGTGGTGGGGGATTTCACCCTCAAGGGCAAGAAGCTCTTCACCCCCAACGCCGCCCAAAAGTAACAGGCGCGCCCACGCCTGCCGGGCCGCCTTCCCGTCGGGGCGGCGGCCCGGGGGCTCTCGCGAGGGGTCATGAACTACATTCTCGACGGCCTGCGACAGGCCCTTCTCCTGCTGCTGCACGGCGACCCCGAGACGTTTTCCGCCGTATGGACCACGCTGATGGTGACTTTCGAGGCCATGGCCGCGACTCTGGTCCTCGGCGCGCCGGCCGGCTTCCTCCTGGGCTACGCCGATTTTCCGGGCAAGCGGGCGGCGCGGCTCGTGGTCGAGACCTTCCTGTCCTTCCCCACGGTGGTCATCGGACTCGTGGTCTACGCCTTCATCTCCCGGCGCGGACCCCTTGGGGACTGGGGGCTTCTTTTCACCGTGCCGGGCATGGCCGTGGGGCTCACCATCCTGGGCCTGCCCATCGTCATCGCTCTTACCGCCCAGGCCGTGGAGAACCTCGACCCGAGGCTACGGCCCACGCTGCTCACCCTCGGAGCCAGACCCCGCCACGTCTTCTGGACCACCGTGACCGAGGCCCGCTTCGGCATGCTGCTCGCCGCCACGGCCGCTTTCGGCCGCATCGTTTCCGAGATCGGCATTTCCATGATGCTCGGCGGCAACATCAAGTGGGACACCCGCACCATCACCACGGCCATCGCCCTGGAGACCGGCAAGGGCGAGTTCGCCACGGGGATCGCACTCGGCATGGTGCTCATGGTCATCGCCTTCGCGGTCAACCTGGCCGCCGCCGCCTGCCGGGGCAGGTCCGCCGTATGAGCGCGCTCTACGAACTCTCCGGCGTGGTCCAGCGCTACGCCGGCCGCACCGTGCTCGACATCGACCGCCTCGTGCTTCCGGCCGGGGCCATCATCGGCCTGGCCGGCCCCAACGGCGGGGGCAAGAGCACGCTCCTGCGCCTTTTGGCCTTTCTGGAATCCCCGGCCGCGGGCGAGGTGCGCTACCTGGGCCGGGCGACGGAAGGCCGCGAATGGGAACTGCGCGGCGAGGTGACGTATTTCCCCCAGGAACCCTACCTGCTCAAGCGCTCGGTGCGGGCCAACGTGGGCTACGGCCTGGCCGTGCGCCGCGCCCCGGACGTCCGGGCGCGGGTGGACGCGGCCCTGGCGCAGGTCGGGCTCGATCCGGCCCGGTTCGCCGGCCGCTCCTGGCGGCAGCTTTCCGGGGGCGAGGTCAAGCGGGTGGCCCTGGCGGCCAGGCTCGCCCTTCGGCCCAAGGTCCTGCTCCTCGACGAGCCCACGGCCAACCTCGACCGCGACAGCGCCGAACTGGTGCGTAGGGCGGTCCTGGCCGCCCGGGAGGAGCAGGGCACGTCCCTGGTCGTCAGCGGCCACGACCAGGACTGGCTGCGGGCCATTTGCGACGACATGCTGTGGCTGCGCGAAGGGCGGCTGGCCGCGCCGATCGTGGGCGATGGCCATGTGCGTCCGGAGTCCGTTTCGCAACAAGCTCAAGGCCAAGGGAGGCCGTCATGAAAGGCGTTCAGGTTCTCGGTTTCAAGAAATCCGGCAAGACGACGCTGTGTGAGGCCCTGCTGGCCCATTTCGCGTCGCGCGGCGTCGCGCCGTGCGCGCTCAAATGCACGCACAACCCGGGCATCGACAAGGAGGACACGGACACGGACCGCTTCCTCGTCCACTGCCGCACCGTGGGCGGCATCGCCGCCACGGAGAGCGCGCTTTTCTGGAACGATCCGCGCAAGATCTCGGACATGATCGCCATGCTCGACGGCGAGGTCATGGTCATGGAAGGCGGGCGCGAGCATGCCGTGGCTCCCCGGGTGCTGGTGCTGCGCGACGCCGGTGAGGCGGAGAAGCTCTCCGCCCCGGGCCTCGTCCTTGGCGTCTACGGCGAGGTCCGCGTCCCGGGCCTGCCGCATTTCGAGAGCCTCGAGGCCCTGGCCGAGGCGGTGCTGGCGCGCGGGTTCGTCCTGCCGGGCCTGGACTGCGGGGCCTGCGGCCGCGAGGGCTGCGGCGAGCTGGCCGCCGACATCCTGGCCGGCAAGGCCACGCCCGAGGACTGCGCCACCACCCAGGTCGCCCTGTCCATCACCGTGGGCGGCCGGCCGCTCACCGTCAACCCGTTCGTCGAACGCATCGTGGCTTCGGGCATCCGGGGCATGCTGCGCGAGCTCAAGGGCTTCTCCCCCGGGCCCATCGAAATCCGCATCGGCTAGGCGTCGCGTATTGTCTTCACGGGATATCGCGGGTATGGAGGAGATGGAAACCGCATCCGGGAGGCCTCGCATGCCAAGCGCCAGGGACGTCGTCGAGACGCTGTCGGTCTTGCGCCTCGGCGCTTCGGACGACCCGTCCCTGCTCGACCGCCAGGTGCTCGAATCCGTGGCCAGGCGCGTCCATCAGAAGATGGACGACTACGAGGCCTACAACTTCACCGCCCTGCAGAGCATCTCGCTCAACATCTTCTTCGACCTGGCCCAGGAGTTCCCCACCCTGGAGCACCTCTACGCCGTCTGTCTGCTCATCCCGAAGATGTTCTTCGACATCGACTGCAACCTGTACGTGCTGGACAACAAGAGCGGCAGCATCAGGCGCTGCGCCTACCAGTGCCTGGACGCCGACGCCGGGGAGCTGGCCGACCTGCCCTTTCCCCAGAAGGCCGTGGAGCGCGAGGGGCGGTTTCTCATCCCCATCAAGGGCAACCACGAACTCATTTCCCAGCTGCCGTTCACGCCCCGGGAGGACGTCTTCGGCGTGCTGGAGATCTACCCGGCGGAGAGGCTCTCGGAGCACGACCGCCTTTTTTTCGAGCGCTACGCCAACCGCTTCGGCTTCCAGCTGCACAACCGCATCCTGGCCAACAAGAACAAGGAGCACCTCCAGTTCATCCGCAGCCTGGTCAAGGACATCGGGCACAACGTCATCGTGCCCAACATTTATTTCAAGCTCTACTACAAGCGGCTGCGCTCCAAGATCGACCTGCTGAAATTCTTCGAATGGAAGCTCAAGCAGGCCTTCGAGACCGAGGCCGGCGCGGGCCAGCCCCTGCCCCCGGACAAGGACAAGCTCCTGCGCGACCTGGGCTACATCCACGAAGGCCTCATGGACCAGTATCGCCAGATCCTGACCCATTACGAGCAGACGAGCCTTTTTCTGGAAACGCTCCTGCGGCGCTCCCATTTCGAGGAGGGGCGCTACGTGCTGGAGAAGCGGGCCTGCAACTTCAAGAAGCAGGTCATCGACCTGCAGCTCGAGCGCTACCGGCCGCGCTTCGAGGAGCGGGGCATCGAGATCGACACGTCGCTCGGCGGCGTGTCGGACCAGGAGATCGAGGTGGTGGTGGACATCGGGCTGGTCAGCCAGGTCTACGCCAACCTTTTTTCCAACGCGGTCAAGTACACCCGCGAGGTGACGGACCCGTCCGGCCGCAAGCGGCGCTTCATCTCCTTCGGCTGGGAGCGCAAGGAGAACTTCTTCGGCCCCGGCCGCGACGGCATCAAGCTCAACGTCTTCACCTCAGGTCCGCCCATTCCGCCGGAAACCGCCGCCCACCTGTTCGAGGAGGGCGTGCGCGGCGAGAACGCCTCGGGCGAGTACGGCACCGGCCACGGCCTGTACTTCATCCGCGAAGTGGTGCGCCTGCACGGCGGGGTGGAGGGCTACGAAGCCACGAGTCTCGGCAACAACTTCTTCTTCATCCTGCCCATGGACCCGGTCCTCTAGGACTGCGCGCCCGGGGCCGCCCCTTTCCCGTCAGCCTCGGTCCCGCCGCCGCGTCGGCGCGCGGGGCTTCGCGCAAGTCCCGGGCCGGCCGGCGATCCCCTCGATCCGCCCGCTCGCCTCAGCCCGCGCGCCCGGCGCGCCACAGCCGCCACATGGTCGTGCCGTTGACCACGGCGATGCACGATTCGAGCAGCGTGCCGCCGATGGAGCCCGACAGCACGTTGTTGGCCAGCCAGCACAGGGTGGCGCAGAAGAGCAAAAGCCGCAGGGAAATGCCCCGCAGGAAAAAGACGGCCACCGTGCCGGAAAGCCCGGCCGCGATGGGAAAGGCCGCCGTCCACGATCCGGCCACGGCCGCGCCGAGGGAGAGGTTGAGCAGCAGGAAAAATCCCGCCACCCAGGGGGAGTGGGTCTTGAGCGAAGCGAAGGTCCTGATGGCCGCCAGCGCGGCGCTGACCGCGGCCGCGTTGTTGCCGAGCAGGAAGAAGTGGGCCGTGTAGACCACGCACTCGCTGGCCACCAGGAACTTGAGCCGCCGGTCGATGCGCTGGGCGAAGGCCACGATGCCGATGACGAAGGCCAGATAGCCCAGAAGCTGGGCCGGGGAAGCGAAATCCATGAAAAAACCCGTCTGTTGTGCCGTGAAGTCCAGGCGAAGGAGGGAAGGCCGCAGGAAGAGACGGTCGTCCGGCGGCTTCGCGCCTGCCCGGACATAGTGCCCCTTGGGGCGGCCTGGCAAGGGTTTTCCGGCCCGACCCGGGGGACGTTGACACCACGCTGAAGTGGTGGTGGTCATAACACCACTTGGATGTGATGGCAGATGGTCGATCTGCAGGAACTCATCGCCTTGGAGCTCACGCGTTACGAGGCGGCAGCCTACCTCTGCCTGCTGGAGTGGCCGGGGATGGCCCAGGCAACAGTCGCGGCCCGGGCGGGTGTGCTCCGCCAGCGCGTCTACGACCTGCTGGATTCCCTGGCGACCAAGGGGCCGTGCTTGGCGCGGGAGGGCGGGCCCGGACGTTTATCGTTGATCAACTCCAGTTCCCATTGCGCCTTGGGAAGGCCCATCCGGACCGCATCGTATCAACAAACAAAAAAATCAGGAGGTTCCAGTAGTCGGCTGAAAATGTTTTTGAGATAGCTTCTAGTTTGTATGAGAACACTTTTTTTCAAGATACATGTTTTGATCAGAATGGTGAAGGAGTTCTTCGAAAGTATTTCCGTCGCGTGGGAATAGCGCTGTCCCCATACTTGCGGTGATGTTAAGTTCTTTCCCATTACGTGCCGACAACTTTTGAGTAAGAGCATTTTTAATCTTTAGCATGATAATATTAATGTCTTTTTCACTAGTGACATCGGTTAAGATAACTAAGAATTCATCTCCTCCAATTCTGCCAACTGTGTCTGTTTGGCGTATGGACGAAGATACTATAAATCCAAATTCTTTTAAGAGAGCGTCCGCTATTGCATGCCCAAATGTATCGTTTACAACTTTAAAATTATCTATATCAATAAATATGACTCCAAAAATAGTTTTTACTCTTTTCGAGGATTTGATAAGTTGTTCGATTCTGTCTATTACAAAATAGCGGTTTGGCAGATTCGTCACTTGATCGAATAATGAATATTTTGTGAGCTGTGAATTCAATGTTGTCAAGTGGAGATGCATTTCTCTCACGAGGAAGAATAAAAATACAAAAGTCGAAAAGACGAAAAGCAATCCATGCCGGATTGAGATGTTTTTTAGTAAGTCGAAATTCAGGTCGTAATGAAGTAGACAGTCATTTGTCGCTATTATCCATGCCAAACTGAAAGCCAAATAAAATAAGGGAATAGATGTAATCAGCTTTATGCACAGGTGAAATTTTTTGTTTAAACGGGTGGGCATTCGTATTCTGGGCCTTGATCAGTTCAGGTTGTAGTCCAAAATGACATGTATTCTTATATTTTCTATTTGATCAATCGCTTAATAGATTTTATCCGTTCAAAAAACAGGCTGGACACTTGGCGGTTTTTTCAATTCAGTGCCTGAACAGCATCGGTATCGTTTTCCCCAGATCACGTCTAAAACACGCCACCGGCATTCCCCTTCAGGCATGCCCAAGAGGGATTTGCGTGCTGGCTGGCCTGGGTACAAAAAACCTATAGGTAATTTACTGCCTGTTTTCAAGAATAAAAAGGCATTCTGTCTGGTTCGTACCCTTGGCGCAAATACGTATTGAATTGCCGAGGGATACGATGGGAAAAATTCACTTTGCTTTTGGCAATCAGCTGAAAAAAATCAGAAAAAAGAAGCAGCTTACGCAACTTCAGCTTGCTGAGAAAAGCGGCTTGTCTCTAAAACATTTGGGGGAGATTGAACGAGGAAGAGGAAATCCGAGTCTTGAATCGTTAAACAATCTTGCAGAAGCACTCGATCTGACAGTTTCAGAATTATTTTCGTTTCAAGAACAAGAGATTTCCAAGACAGAAGACGTTATGGCTAAATTAATAGAATCTATTAATACTGCATCAAGAAAACATACAGTAATACTTTTGAATGTTTTGAAGGCGCTTGAAGATAGTTCTGAATAGAACTTTTATCCTGTAATGGTAGTGCGTTGAGAACGTAAGGCTTGTTGTCTGAAATATTTATACTTTACTTCACGTGTGTCTGCTTATGTCGCTCGAAGATGTTGTCTAGATTGTCGTGAGAGTTCTGAGGAAACTCTAAGCGCAACTCCTGCGCAAGATTTTGGTGTTTTACCTGCTGTTTTAATGGATGATCTTTCCATGATCATGAAAATTTCTTGTATTGGATGAAAGACACTAACAATTTTTTCCTGTACCACAGGAATATTAGCCAGTCTATCGTCTTGCCTTCTTTGTTTTTCCTGTCCTATGGATCGCGAGTTGCCCCAGTTCATTGAGCTTCGGGTTTTCATCCGGCCGGCATTGACCCAAGTCAAATCGCTTCCGGCAACGGAAAAGGAAACGGCGGGAACCCGGTGGCCCGGATTCCCGCCGTCATGGCGTCGTTGCAGCGTCTTGGCCCGTGTTGCGTCCGCGAATACGTGCAGGCGTATTCCTTGGGCAACACGTTTTAGAAGTTATGTTTTTCTAAAAAAATACTCTCGTATTTTTTTAGGGACGTCACACTAGATGGCCTGGTCGCCGGTCTCGCCGGTGCGGATGCGCACCACGCCGCTCAGGTCGTAGATGAAGATCTTGCCGTCGCCGATGTTGCCGGTGTTGGCCGTCTCGCGGATGGCGGTCACGACCTTCTGGGCCATGTCGTCGGAAATGACCACCTCGATTTTGACCTTGGCGTTGAACTGCACTTGGTATTCCACGCCGCGGTAGGCTTCCACGTGGCCCTTCTGGCGGCCGTAGCCGCGGACTTCGGTGACGGTCAGGCCGTGGATGCCGAGCTTGTCCAGAGCGTCCTTGACGTCGTCGAGCTTGAACGGCTTGATGATGGCTTCGATTTTTTTCATGGCGTTCTCCGCGTCTTACCTGTGGGTTTTCTGCAGGACGAATTCCGGATAGGCCGACACCGCCACTTCGTGCTGGTCCAGGCCCTCGAGCTCGTGCTCGGGCTTCACGCGCAGCGGGACGATCAGGTTGAGCACCGTGAAGAAGACATACATCACGAGGAAGACGAAGACAAAGTTGGTGCAGATGCCGATGAGCTGGGCCATGAGCTGGCCGCCGTCGCCGTAGAACAGGCCCTTGACCGTGCCTTCCACGCCGTTGAGGGCGTCGCCGTAGGTGCCGTCGGCGAAAAGGCCCACCGAGAGCAGGCCGAAGGCCCCGTTGACGCCGTGGACGGAGATGGCGCCGACCGGGTCGTCGATCTTGAGCGTGCGCTCGACGAAGAAGACGCTGGCGCACAGGAGCACGCCGGCGATGGCGCCGATGATCACGGCCGAGACGGAGTTGACGAAGGCGCAGGGGGCGGTGATGGCCACCAGGCCGGCCAGGAAGCCGTTGGCGATCATGGAGATGTCGGGCTTGCCGTAGAAGGTCCACATGTAGAGCATGGCGGAGAACGCGCCGGCGGCCGAGGCCAGCATGGTGTTGACGGCGACCACGCCGATGCGCAGGTCCGTGCCGGCCAGGGAGGAGCCGGCGTTGAAGCCGAACCAGCCGAAGGCCAGGATGAAGCAGCCGGTCACGGCCATGGGGATGTGGTGGCCGGGCAGGGCGTTGGGGGTGCCGTCCTCACGGTACTTGCCCAGGCGCGGCCCGAGGATCTTGCCGCCGGCCAGGGCGGCCACGCCGCCGGTCATGTGCACCACCGAGGAGCCGGCGAAGTCCACCGTGCCGTGGCCCAGGGCGAAGTACTTGCCGAGCGTGGACAGCCAGCCGCCGCCCCAGACCCAGTTGGCGTAGAGCGGATAGACGAACATGGAGATGAAGAAGGCGTAGATCACGAAGGACTTGAAGGTCCAGCGCTCGGCCATGGTGCCGGTGGGGATGGTGGCGGTGGTGTCCATGAAGACCATCTGGAACAGGAACAGCGTGAAAACCACCGCGTCGTAGGACACGCCGGACAGGAAGAAGCCCGTGGCCCCGAAGAGGCCGAAGTCGTTGCCGCCGATGTTGATGGACACCTCGTTGGCCAGGACCTGGGCCCCGCCGAGGCTGGCCACGCCTCCGACGCCGCCCATCTGCAGGGCGAAGCCGCAGATCCAGTAGCCGAGCATGCCGATGCCGTAGACCATGAAGTTCATGGCCATGGTGTGGCCGGCGTTTTTGGCCCGGGTGAAGCCCGTCTCGGCCAGGGCGAAGCCGGCCTGCATGAACATGACCAGAAAGCCGCAGACGAGCGTCCAGACGATATTGATGGAGATGCGGTTGTGTCCGACCGCGTCGGCCACCTTGGCGGCCAGGGGTTCTTTCTCGGCCAGGGTTTCCAGATCTTCCCTGGTGGGCGCGCCGGCGGACATGCCGACGATGTCGGCGGCGGTGCCGATGGACGCGCCGGAAGGATCGGGCGTCGGGGCCGGGGCGTCGTCGGCCAGGGCCGCAAGCGGCAGGGCCAGCGTGATGGTCAGCAGGGCCAGCAACAGAAGGTGTAAGCTTTTTTTCATGATTGTCTCCACGTCCATGGTTTTCCCGAAGCGGTTGCGCCGGGCCTTGATGAGCGTTTCCCGCGAAAGCCGGTGGAAGTGGACCGCCTAGGACGAATCGAATGCCGCGATCATGGTTCCCCTCCGCTTGTTGTGTCGCCTCGCCGTGACGACGGTATTTGTGCAAGCCCCGGACCGTCCCTGCTACCCACTGAAATTGTTCACGATCGAAGAAACGAAGCCCTGGGGCGGTCAAAGGGGGCCGGCGGAATACACACAATAGTGTCGTACGTGTCGGCACAATCCTTCAACTTTGTACCGGCAACAAAAGAAACGGGCCTGTTTCTATTGTTTTCGAAGGATCACATAGCGTAAAGAAATCGGTTTGTAACATTTCAGCTTGGTAACTTTTAACGTAATTGTTACTATCCATGCCAACCTTGGAATCTTGCAGACTTGAAATAATACTTCTGTTTAGTAATGTTTGGCGACGATCCCACAGGGCCCTCGCCCGAAGCCAGGCCTTCCCTCTCGACACGGCCGCCGTCTTGGCGCATGCTGCCTCTCTCATGCTGCGCGCGACCTGCTGGTATCTCCTGGCCGCCCTGGCCGAAATCGGCGGCTGCTACGCCTTCTACGCCTGGCTGCGGCTGCACCGCTCTCCCCTGTGGACCCTGCCGGGGGTGGTTTCCCTCGTGGCCTTCGCCTGGGCGCTCACCCGGGTGGAGGCCGACGCCGCCGGACGCATTTTCGCCGCTTACGGCGGGGTTTACATTTTTGCATCCCTGGGCTGGCTGTGGCTGGTGGAGGGCAAGACGCCGGACCGCTGCGACCTGGCCGGCGTGGCCCTGTGCCTGGTCGGCAGCGGCGTCATCCTGTTCGGCCCCAGGGGCTGACGGCCGCTTGTTTCGCCGTCCCGGCTCGCCTACACTGGCCCCATGACCGCAACCGAAGCCGCAGCGACCGAGACCGTCGCCTGGAACGGCCTGCGCCTGCCGGTCCCGGCCGACTGGCGGCCGACCCGGCTGGGGCTCGGCTATCTCTATTTCGAGGATGACGACGGCCCGGCCTTCGAATTCAAATGGCGCGCCGGGGCCGGGCGCGAGGGCATGGAGGCGGCGCTTAAGGCGCTCACCCCCAAGGGCCTGGCCACGTCCGGCGGGGAGCTGCCCCCGGCCTGGCTCGACGCCCTGGCCGACTTCGAACTCATGCCCCTGTCCTGGCGCAGGGACGGCCGCGCCGGCCTTGGCGCGGCCCTTTTCTGTCCCGAGTGCGGCCTGGCCGCCGTGTTCCAGGCCTACGGCGGCCAGGGCGGTCCGGACCCGGCCCGCCAGGCCGCCGTGGCCGCCGCCCTGGCCGGGATGACCCACCACGACCCCGGGCCGCCGGCCTTTTCCCTGTACGGCCTGTCCTTCGCGGCCCCGCCGGGCTTTGTCCTGGCCGCTTTCGGCTTCGCGCCGGGGCGGTTCTCCCTCGATTTCGCCGCCCCGGGCCGGCGGCTGGATGTGGTGCGCCTGGCCCCGGCCGACGTGCTCCTGGCCGGGGCCTCCCTGGCCGACGCGGCCGCCCGGACCTTCAGCCTGGAGGACGGCGCGGTCCGGGAGGAGGGCGGCCTGGCCGGCTGTCCGGCCGTGTGGCTGGCCCGCCGCCAGGGGACGGGCCTTGGCCAGGTCCTGGCCCGCCGGCTCGGCCGGCCGGGGAGGCTGGCCGTGCTGCGCCACGACGCCGGGGCCAACAAGCTCCTCGGCGCGGCCCTGACCGCCGCCGTGCCCGTGGACCGGAACTGGCTGGCCGAGACGGCGGCGCGCTGTGTTTCCCTTTAGCAAAAAGCCCGTCCCGGCCGCCGCCGGACTCTCCCGCCGCGAGGCCCTGGCCCTTTGCCCCACGGTCAGCCGCGACGTGGACGCGAAGGAGACGGCGTCCGGGTTGGTGCGCCTGTCGCTTCCCGTGGCCGTGCGGCCGGCCCTGGCCGGGCTGGCCAGGCGGCTTGGCCTCTGGGACGGCAAGGTGTTGCGCAGGACCGTGGAGCTCGACGCCATGGGCTCGGCCGTGTGGCGCTTGATCGACGGCCGGCGCACGGCGGGGGAGATCGCCGCCGCCCTGGCCGGCCGATACCGCCTGGACCCGCGCGAGGCCGAGCTGGCCGTGGCCGAGTTCCTGCGCCAGCTCGGCCGGCGCGGGGCCGTGGCCGTGGCCGAGAAGGGGGGAGCAGGGGAGGGGAGGCCTCCGGCGGCCGGGAGGGGGTGACCCCCTCCCGGACCCTCCCCAAAGGGGGGCAGGGGATTGCCGTAGGCGTCGGATGTCGTATAGATGGGGGGATGGAGGGTCCCATGCGCGGCATCACACGTCGGTTGTTCCTGAAGTTCCTGGCCGGGGCGGCGGTTTTCGGGCGATGGGCCGGGGAGGCCCGGGCCTTTTTCGTGCGGGAGTTTCCGGTGCGCACCGTGGAGATCGAGGATTTCGGCTTCGATGCGGCCACGGGCAGCGTCACCCGCGCCGCCGGCCCGGCCGAGCCCTACGTCCTGGCCGTGGACGGGCTGGTGGCCCGGCCCCAGCGTCTGTCCTACGCCGAGCTCCTCGCCCTGCCGCGCCACGAGCAGGTCTCCGACTTCCACTGCGTGGAGGGCTGGTCCGTGGGCGACCTGGCCTGGGGCGGGCTGCGCCTGGAAAGTCTGACCGGGCTGGCCGGCCCCCTGCCCGAGGCCCGCTACGTGGTCTTCCACAGCCTCGGCCGCACCCGTTCGCGTCCCGAGGGCCTGGACCACTACGTCGAGTGCCTGCCCCTGGCCGACCTGCTCGATCCCGATCTCGCCTACCTGCTGGCCCTGACCCTGGCCGGCGCGCCTTTGCCCCTTTCCCACGGCGCTCCCCTGCGCCTGGTATGCCCCTTCGACCTGGCCTACAAGGGCGCGAAGTTCGTCGCCCGCCTGGAATTCGCCGCCGATCCCGTGGAAGGCTGGTGGACCCGCGCCAACGGCATCTACGAGACCGTGGCCCCGGTGGAGCCCGGCCGCCTGCGTCGGCCCGATCCCCGCGCCTCCGCCCGCCGTTCCTGAACTTTCGCCATCCGGCCGGGGCATGGGCCCCTTGACGGATCGCCCGGGATGGGCGAGGCCTCGAAAAACGGGCCGCCGCGTCTCGTCGTGGCGCAAGGCCCGTGGTGATTGGTTTTTCGGAGGGTGGGATGGGACTTGTGGTGGTGTGGACGACCAGGGAGCGCGAGGCCGCCCTGGCCATGGCCCTGGTCTACGCCAGAAACGCCTTGCTGCGGGGGCATTTCGCCCGGGTGCGCCTGCTCGTGTGGGGGCCGTCGGCCAAGGTGCTGGCCTGCGACCCCGAACTCCAGGAGGCCGTGGTGGCCTGCCGGGCCGCCGGGGTGGACGTCGCCGCCTGCCGCGAGTGCGCGGAGGTTTTCGAGGTGGCCGAGTGTCTGTCCCGCCTGGGCCTGGCCCTGGTCGCCGGCGACGCGACCCTGTCGGACGCCCTCAAGGACGGCTGGAAGGTGGTGAGCGTGTAACTGCAAGAGAACCGGGAAGCGCGGGGGTACGTCCATGAACGAGTATCCGTATGAAACGCAACTGCTGCTGCGTCTTGTCCTGGCGGTCGTTTGCGGCTCGATCCTGGGCTACGAGCGGGAGCGCCACGGCATCAGCGCCGGCTTGCGGACCAACATCCTGGTCTGCCTTGGAGCCGCCCTGATGATGGTCATTTCCAAATATTTCTATTATAAATCCGGCGAAACCACAGGAACCATTGCCGTTGGCCTCGATCCGTCGCGCATCGCGGCCCAGATCGTCACCGGGGTGGGCTTTCTCGGCGCGGGCGTGATCATCAAGGACAAGGGAGCCATCCGGGGACTGACCACGGCCGCCACGCTGTGGTTCAACGCCGGCGTGGGCATGGCGCTCGGGGCCGGCATGGTGATCATCCCACTTTCCTGCACCCTGCTTGGCATCGGGTCCCTGACCATCCTCAAGCACGTCCAGCGCTATATCCGCCGCGAGGCCTACCGGGTGATCAGCGTCACCTGCCGGGAAACCCAGGAACCCTTGGAAAAACTGCTGACCTTCTTCCGGGATCGGGGGCTCACCATCGAAAACTTGAGCCTCGGCAAGGTCAAGGAAGGGCTTTCCACCTACCAGTTCACGCTTCGTTGCGACTGGTCCTGCGTCGAGGCCGTGGCCTGCATCCGCGACTTGGCCGGGCTCGGCTTCGTTGAAAAGGTCAAGATGGGCTAGCCCGGTCGGCTAACAGGCCGGGATGACGGCGGCGAGCAGCCTTGCCAGGTCGGCCTCGGCCCGGCGGGCGGTCTCCAGCACCGCCTCGAGGGTCGTCTCCGCCATGCAATCCGGCAGGTTGACGTTGGTCAGGCAGGAGACGGCCAGCACATCGAGCCCCAGGTGCCGGGCGGCGATGACCTCCGTCACCGTGGACATGCCCACGGCGTCCGCGCCGAGAAGCCGTAGCATCCGCGTCTCGGCCGGCGTCTCCAGGCACGGCCCCAGCACCCCGGCGTAGACCCCGCGCTCCAGGCGAAGGCCCAGCGACAGGGCGGCCGCGTCGGCGACGCCGCCCAGGCGCGGGCAATAGGCCCGGCTCATGTCCGGAAAACGCGGCCCGGCCGCGTCGTCGTTGGGCCCGACCAGGGGATTGCGGCCCGTGAGATTGATGTGGTCCGTCAGCCGCATGAGCCCGCCGGCGGCGAAATGCGGATCCAGCGCCCCGGCCGCGTTGGTGAGGACGAGCGTGCGCACGCCGCAGGCGGCCAGGAAGCGCACGCCGAAGGCCACCTCGCGCGGGCTGTAGCCCTCGTAGAGGTGCTGGCGGCCGGCCAGCAAGGCCGTGGGCCGCCCGCCCACCGTCCCGACGACCAGCCGGCCGGCGTGGCCCGGGGCCGTGGCCCGGGGGAAGCCGGGCAGCGCGGCCGTGGGCATCTCCCGCGCCCCTTCCAGGAGGGAGGCGACGCCGCCGAGGCCCGTGCCCGCCACCAGGCCCACCGTCCCGTCGGCCAGGGGACCGAGGACGCTCGCGGCCGTCGTGACGGCTTGCTTTACATCTTCGACATATTGCATATAAATTTCCCCCGTCTCCAGCCGACGTAGCACGGCTCGGGCGGGCAGGGAAGGGGGAGGCCCTCGCTGTCCGGCTCGCGTCGCAATTTTCGCACGCAACGGACGGGCGCATGGATCTCGGAACCTTCCTCGGCCTGGCCTCGGGCATCGCCCTGGTGCTGGGCGCCATCTTCATGGGCGGCACGCTCATGGAGTTCATCAACGTGCCGAGCATCATGATCGTGGTTGGCGGCACGCTCGCTTCCATCTGCGTCGCCTATCCTCTGGTCGAGGTCCGGCAGGCCTTCGCGGCCATGATGCAGATCTTCTCCTCGCGCAAGGTCCGCGATGCCGAAGTCGTCAACATGATGGTGCGCATCGCCGAGATCAGCCGCCGCGAAGGGCTCATCGCCCTGGAAAACATCCACACCGACAACGCCATCCTCAAGAAGGCCTGCCAGCTCATCGCGGACAACGCCGACGCCGGGCTGATCCGTGAGACCGTGCGCATCGAGATCGGCTCCATGAAGCGCCGCCATGCCGTGGGCGAGGCCGTGTTCAAGTCCCTGGCCGGCTACGCGCCCTCCTACGGCATGATCGGCACGCTCATCGGCCTGGTGCAGATGCTCACCCGCCTGGACGACCCCAAGAGCCTGGGCCCGTCCATGGCCGTGGCCATCATCACCACCTTCTACGGCTCCATGCTCTCCACGCTATTCTTCCTGCCCGTGGCCGGCAAGCTGCGCGCCCGCACCCTCAACGAGACGCTCCAACTGGAGATCATCTTCGAGGGCGCCAAGTGCATCCTCGAAAACAACAACCCGCGTCTGGTCTACGAGAAGCTTTCCTCGTTCATCGCCCCCAAGGAGCGCCGCTATGAGCGCCGATGAGGAAGACGGTTTCGACGACGACATGGACGAAGCCGAGGTCCCGTCGGAGTGGCTGACTACCCTGGCCGACATGTCCATGCTCTTGATGAGTTTTTTCATCATGCTGTTTTCCATGTCGAGCCTGGACGTCAAGAAGTTCACGGACTCGTTCACCGCGGTACGCAGCGCCCTCGGCAGCACCGGCAAGAACATGACCACCGCGCCGGTGTCCTCGGCGGAGATGTCCACCCTGGTCGAGCAGGCCAAGCTCAAGCAGCGCATCATCGGCGAGCAGCGCCGGGTCTTCGAGCAGTTTCGTTCCTACGTCTCCCAGAAGGGCCTCGACGGCGTGGTGGGCGCGACCCTGGAGGCGGGCAAGATCACCATCGCCTTTCCCTCGGGCGTGCTTTTCCCCAAGGACGGCGTGGACCTGAGCGAGGAGGGCAAGGCCCGGCTGCGCACCCTCTACGACTTCCTCGTCAAGACCGCCGGGGAGCGCGTCAACATCCGCGGCTTCACCGACGACCAGCCCCCAGGCCCGGGCAGCCGCTTTCGCGACAACTGGGAAGTTTCCTCCTTGCGTGCCGTCGCCGTGCTGCGCTACATGCTCTCCCTGGGGATGCCCTCCAACCGATTGACAGCCACCGGATTAGCTGATTTAGAACCCCTCTATCCCAACGACACCCCCGATCATCGGGCGCGCAACCAACGCGTGGAGTTTGTGTTGGAACGCTTCATCGGCGGCGAATAGGGAGCCCGGCATGGACTTCACGTTCAGCCTGGAAGGGGAGGGCGGCCGGCGCGCCGCCCACCGCGAGCGGGTGCGCGGACTGGTGGCCCTGTGGGACGGCGGGGGCGACAGGACCTATGTGGTCCACGACGTCAGCGCCACCGGGATGTCCCTGGTCGACCCGGACGGGGTGCTCGTCCGGGGCCGGGAAGGGCGCGTGACGCTGGCCATCGGGCCGCGCACGCTCGTCACGGGCCTGCCCGTCAGGGTGGTGCGCGTGACGGACGCCGGCTTGGCCGGCCTGGCCTTCGGGGAGCTGACCCTGCGCCAGGAGGCCTGGCTCGACAAGCTGGTCCTGGAAATACAGAAACGGCGCATCGACCTGCGCAAGGCGCGGGAGACGGCCGACAACCCTGAGGACAAGAAGACGGATCGTGCCGACGAACAAACATAAGGTCCTGGTGGCCAACCGGGGCGAGATCGCCATGCGCATCATCCAGGCTTGCGTTTCGCTCGGCCTGGATTTTGTTTGCGTCCATACCAAGGCCGACGCGGACTCCGGACACCTGGCCCTGGCCAGGCAGCTCGGCGGGCCGGACTGCGCCTACCGCATAAGCTCCTACCACGACGCCAACGAGATCCTGGCCGTGGCCGACCACAGCGGCGCCACGGCCATCCATCCCGGCTACGGCTTTTTCGCCGAGGATTTCCGCTTCGCCCGGCGGGTGGCCGAGCGCACCCGCAGCCTGGTCTTCATCGGGCCCTCCTGGCGCATCATCCGGTCGCTCGGCGACAAGATCAACACCAAGCGCCTGGCGAGAAGCCTCTCCATCCCCACCGTGCCCGGCTCCGACCGGCCCGTCTACGACGAGATGGAGGCCGAGGAGATCGCCGAGACGCTCTTTGCCTTCCAGGCCGAGCAGGGCATCAGCAACTCCGTGGTGCTGGTCAAGGCCTCGGCCGGCGGTGGCGGCATGGGCATCGAGGAAATCTACGACATCGACCAGTTCAAGACCGTCTACCGGCGCATCCGCAACTACGCCAAGCGCCAGTTCCACGACGAGGGCGTGCTGATCGAACAGCGCATCCTGACCTTCAACCACCTGGAAGTGCAGATCGCGGCGGACCGCCACGGCGCAATCGCCCATTTCGGCACGCGCAACTGCACCATCCAGTCCACGGGCCGCCAGAAGCGCGTGGAGATCGCCCCCGGCTTCGCCCCGGACCAGATCCGCTACGACTTCGACGCGGCCAAGGTGATGGCGGACATCACCGCCCACTCCCTGGCCATCGCCCAGGAGGTCGGCTACGACAACGTGGGCACCTGGGAGTGGATCGTCACCCCGGCGGG
>NZ_JARKOZ010000092.1 GCF_029978005.1 Solidesulfovibrio sp.
TGTTCGGTCTTGCCGGACCCAGCCCGCATCCGCAGCGTTGCCGCCTGCTCCTCCGTCAACTCAACCTTTACCCGAGCGCCCATCCTGACCTCCTAAACTGGAGGCCAGTATATAGATTTATTTCAAGGACGCAACACTAGAACGGTTCGAACTGCCGGTCCTGGGGCTCGGCGGGCTCCGTGCCCAGATACACCTTGGCGCCGTGGGGCCGGGGCTTGGGCAGCGCCTTGGCCCGGCCCTGGGTCCGGGAAGCCGGGACCGCCTTGGGAGCCTGGCGCACGACGCCGCCGGCATGGAAAAAGCCGATGGAGGCGCGCAGATGCTCGGCCTGGGCCGAAAGCTCCTCGGCCGTGGAAGCGAGTTCCTCCGAGGCGCTGGCGTTTTGCTGGATGACCTGGTCGAGCTGCTGCAGGGCGGTGTTGACCTGGCCGGCCCCGGCGCTCTGCTCCTTGGACGCGGCGGCGATCTCCTGGACCAGGTCGGACGTGCGCAGGATGTCCGGCACCAGCTGGGACAACAGCCCGCCGGCCTCCTCGGCCACGCCCAGGGAGTCGGCGGACAGGGTGTTGATCTCCGCGGCCGCGCTCTGGCTGCGCTCGGCCAGCTTGCGCACCTCGGCAGCCACCACGGCGAAGCCCCGGCCGTGCTCCCCGGCCCGGGCCGCCTCCACGGCGGCGTTTAAAGCCAGCAGGTCGGTCTGGCGGGCGATCTCCTCGATGATGCCGATCTTGCCGGCGATGTCGCGCATGGCGGCCACGGTCTGGTCCACGGCCGCGCCGGACTCCCGGGCGTCGGCCGCGGCCTTGACCGCGATGGCCTCGGTCTGGCGGGCGTTGTCCGCGTTCTGGTTGATGCTGCCCACCATCTGCTCCATGGCCGAAGAGGACTCCTCCACGGCCGAGGCCTGGGCCGAGGCCCCCTGGGACAGGGATTCCGACGAGGCGCTCATCTCCTCGCTGCCCGAGGCCACGTTCTCGGCTCCGGCCTGGACCTCGCCCACCACCTCGCGCAGCCGCTCCACCATGGCGGTCATGGCGAGCAGGAGCGCGTCCTTGTCCGAGCGCGGGACGACGGAAACGGTCAGGTCGCCCTGGGCCAGCCGCGCGGCGGCGTCCGCGGCCAGGCGCTCGGCCTTGATCATCCGGTCCATGGCGGCCAGGAGCTTGCCGATCTCGTCGGTCCGGTCCACGGACACGTCGCTGGCCACGTCGCCGGCGGCCACGGCCTCGGCCACGGCGATGGCCCGGGCCACGCCGCCGCGTATGCCCCGGGTGATGCCCACGGCGCACAAGAGCCCCACGAGAAGGGCCGCCGCCGACACGCCGAGGGAAAGCAGGTTCACAAACCGGGCCTCGGCCTCCCGGGTGGCGGTCTGGGCGGCGATGAACTCGTCGGTCAGCGCGTTGACGCGCTCGCCGGCTTCGCCCAGGGCCTTGGTGGCCGCGGCCAGGGTCTCGACGTCGCGCACGAAGCCGTCCACGGTCTGGCGGTATTCGCCGACCCTGGCCGCGACCTCGTCGAGAAGGGCCTTGTTCTCCTGCCGGGTCAGGGTCTCGCGCAGGGCGGCCTGGCGGGTCTGGACGGCCTCGAGCCCGACCAGGGCCTTCTCCAGCATCTCCCGTTGGCCGTTCCAGGCATACATGGTCATCTGCTGGCGCACGGCCAGGAAGGCCTGGACGAGCCCGCCGGCGGCGAAGCCGCTTTTGGCCGTGCGGGCCAGGAAGGCCGCGTCGTTGGCGCGGGCGGCGTCGTCCAGGGCCGCCTCGGTGCTGGCCCGCAGCCGTTCGAGCCGCTCGAGCACCGTCGCCCCGCTCTCGGCGAAGACCTTGACCGCGTTTTGCCGGGCCGCGGCCGCCTGGCTGAATTCCTCGACGCTTTTTTCATAGTCCCCGAGCGAGGCCAGGATCTTCTCCAGAAGCGCCCGCTCGGCGGGATCGCGCAGCAGTTCCCGAAACACCTTGCCTTTCCCGGCGACGTCCTTGAGCCGGGCGCGCACGCCCTCCAGGTCCTTCTGGGCGAAATTCTGGGCGTAGCGGCTCATGAGCAGTCTGGCCACGCCCAGGCCGTCGGCCAGGTCCTGGGCCTTGTCCTCGATCTTGGTGCGATCCATGATGTTGCCAAGCCCTGTCCAGTAGACGCCGGACACGATCAGGGTGAACAGGATGCACAGCCCGAATCCCGCGCCGAGTTTGAAAGCGATGCCTCGATTGCCGAACATGTCGCACTCCCTTTGCTCGTATCCTTAAAAGGGCCTGTATCCACCGCAGAACGACAACACGCTTGAGAAATTTCTTATCTTCAAAAAAAATACCGACGCAGTTCTTCAGGATGCTGCGCCGATCGGCGGAAAGCCGTCCGCGTCGTCGGCCGCTCCCGTCTTCCCGGCTTCACGGGCCTCCCCGGCCGCGCCGGCCGGCACGCAGAACGCCTCACCGGACAGGAGCTTGTCCATGTCGAGCAGCAGGAGGAAGCGGGCGCCGTCGCGCGCGATGCCGCGCAGCTGGCCGGCGCAGGCCCGGGGAGGCGTCTGCACGGCCGCATCGTCGATCTGGTGGACCTCCCGCACGGCGTCGGCCAGCAGGCCGGCCAGGACGCGGCGGCCGCCACGCCAAAGCTCCACGATGACGACGCGCGTGTCCCGCGTGTGCGCCACGGGACCGAGCCCGAGGGCGTAGCCCAGGTCGAAGACCGCCACGGCGTTTCCCCGGACGTCGACGATTCCCGGCATGCCGGCCGTGGTGTCGGGCAGCGCCGTTATGGCCAGGTCGTCCAGGACTTCCCGGATGCAATGGATGGAAAGAGCGAAATCGACGTTGGCGATGGAAAGGGTGAGGTAACGGTCCCTGGCGACGGAGAAGGCTTTTTCCACAGCGCACCTCGTGGAGCCGAAACGTCGTGGGTCTCGATGCGAAGCCGGTCGTGCGGGCGTCGTGAATGCGGCGATGCAAAAACAGAGCGTGGCAAGTCTGAATAACTATACTAACGAATTATATATATCGACATTTTCCAAAAGCATCACTCCGACGACATGACGACCATGCATCTGCAAAGAAGATATCAAAATATCGATATGTGAATATGCCGCAGACTACATTACAAGAGACCCCGGAAAACAATATTGAATTTTTCATCGAATCATGCCATGCCGTCGACGAATTATCAGAGCAACATCGTCATCTTCGGCACTGTGCACACAATAGTTAACATATGGCCTGGCCAGCCCGGTATCAACGCAATAACCTGGTCTTTTTTCTTCCCAAAAAAACACCGGATAATCGCGCGGCAGCCCGCGTGGCAAAGGATTCCCGGAGTGACCCCCGGAAGGCCCAAAAAAACGAGAATCGCCGGCTCGGGCGACAAGCTCAGGCGCGGCCTGGAACTGTTGGGAAGGACGTGGGGCAAGACCACTCAGGCGGAAAGCCATGTCTTTCAGGACGGCAGGTGGGCGCGGTGCGGACTGCCCAAAAGCGTCAACACCGTGGCGGAGGACATGCGTTGCGGCATCCCCAGCGACCGGCTGGCCGGCTATGCCGCCTATCTCGGCATCCCCATCGAGCTGCTCGCCGACGAGGCCTTGGGAAGCAACGACGAAACCCTGGTCGCCGCCCTCTTCGCGGCCCGGGAGGAGCTCGACGCCCCGCAGCACCCGATCTGGACCATGTTCGGCGCCGCCTTCCACAGGCAGTATTTCGCCGACAACACCGAGGTCTACCTCGCTTCACTGTTCCGGGTGTTGGCGGGCGTCTACAGCCTGTCCTGCGTGTTCCTGCCGAACGAGGAGGCCCACTGCGGCTGCTGTCTGGTTTCCGGCATCGAAGGGCACGCCCTCGCCGCCAAGGGGGTGCTCTTTCACGGGAACGAGGAACTGCCGTTCGTCGCGGGCATCTTCCGCTGGGGCAGCAACCTGCATGTGGCTTATCATTTCCGCGACGCCCGCATGCTCGGCCGGATGATGGCCGAGGACCCGCTGCGCCACTTCGCCCTGGCCCACCGCAAGCCCTTTCGCCTGGACTGCATGGGCGTGGGCGACGCCCTGGCCGCTCCGGAGACCTGCGCCTTCGTCCGATGCCGGGCCGAGCGCCTGGAACCGGCGAAGCCGGGCGATCCCGAGGGGCAATTCCGGCAGGCCTGCCTGACCTTGCGTCAGCGCGCCGGCGGCGGGCGCAAGAAGCGGACGCCGCCAAGGCGCGAGGCCGGACGCGACCACGCCCCCGAACAGGCCGCGTGCCCGCCGGACGTGCGCCGCGACGCTAGTCCCAACGCACGTCAGCCTCGGACGACTCGCCCCGGCCCGTGATGACCACCTTGCCCCCGCGCGCGAAGGTCACGCGATCACCCGGCGTCAGCACCCGGTCCCGGCCGTCGCCCGTGGCCGTCACCCACACCGCCCCGCGCCGGCATTCCACCCGGCAGTAGCGCGTGCCGGAAAGGCTCAGGTACTTGCCCTGGCCCAGGCGCACGGACAGGCTCTTGCCAGGGCTCAGGAGCCTCTGCCCGGCCTCGGCCACGATGCGCACCGCCCGGCTGTCCCGCCAGCCGGCCAGCCAGGCGTCCAGCAACCCGGCCCGGGCCTTCGCCAACACCCTGTCTTCCTTCAAGCGATCCGTGAACATGGCCCCTCCTCGGGTTCACGCCGCGGGAGCATCCCGGGCGCGCTTCCCTTGAAGCAGATTCCCTGTTACCATGACAGTCACAGTTGAAAAGAAAAACGAGCATAACAGTTTCTCCGGAGGCCCGGCCATGACCCTGCCCGAAACCGACCAGGGCGTCTTCCGCTACGTGAGCGTCGAGAAGCACATCCTGGCCATGATCGAGTCCGGCGGTCTGCGGCCGGGCGAGCGCATCCCGTCCCTGCGGGCCCTTGGCGCGCGCCTGGGCGTCAGCGTCTCCACGGTCAATCAGGCCTACCTGGCCCTGGAGCGGCGCGGCGTGGTGGAGGCTCGGCCCAAGTCCGGCTTTTTCGTGCGCGAGGCGGCGGGGCCGCGCACGCCCGCGCCAAGGCCGTCGGTCCAGCCGGCCAAGCCGCCCACGGCCGTCAACCGGGGGGCGCTGATCCGCGAGGTCCTCGACGGCATGGGCCGGCGCGACATCGTACCGCTCGGCGTGGCCCACACCGACGAATCCTTCCTGCCGACCAAGCAGCTTTCCCGGCTCCTGGCCAAAGCCGCCGCCGGGCCTTCGAGCGTGGTCACCTACGAGGGCGTCAGCGGCAATCCGGCCCTGCGCCGCCAGATCGCCTGGCGGCTGGCCGAGGCCGGCATCGACGTCCGGCCCGAGGACGTGATGGTCACGGCCGGAGCCATGGAGGCGCTCTACATCGCGCTGCGCACCGTGACCCGGCCCGGGGACAACGTGGCCATCGCCGCGCCGACCTACTACTGCTTCCTGCAACTGCTCGAAAACTTCGGCCTGCGGGCCGTGGAGCTGCCCTCCCATCCCGAGGGCGGCGTAAGCCCGGCCGACCTGGCCGCGGCGCTCGACCGCTTCAGCATCGCCGCGGTCATCCTCACGCCCAACTTCAACAATCCCGACGGCGCGCGCATCCCGGACGCGGCCAAGGCCGAGATGGCCGCCCTGCTCGCCGCGCGGGGCGTGCCGGTCATCGAGGACGACGTCTACGGCGACATCTATTTCGACGGCGGCCGGCCCCGTTGCCTCGCCTCCTACGACGCCGGCGGCTACGTGCTGCACTGCTCCTCGTTTTCCAAGACCCTGGCCCCGGGCTTTCGCGTGGGCTACCTGCTGCCCGGCCGGTACGCGGCCACGGCCTTCGAGATCAAGGCCCCCACCAACGTCTGCTGCGCCACGCCGACGCAGCTGGCCGTGGCCGAGTACCTGGCCCAGGGCAGCTGCGAGCGCCACAGGCGCACGACCCGGGCCGGCAGCCAGCGGCAAAGCCGCAAGAGGGAGCAGCGCATCCTGGAGCCCGTCCCCGAGTGTCCC
>NZ_JARKOZ010000097.1 GCF_029978005.1 Solidesulfovibrio sp.
GCCGCCGGCCCACCAGTAGGCGTTCTGGGCGTTGCGCATGCCGGTGGGGGTCAGGAAGGTGCCGGCGGACAGCAGGCTGTCGGCGAAGGTCGAGTTGGGGCCGTAGGAGCCGGCGGTGAAGTAGTTGGCGCTGCGGCCGGCTACGGCGATGGCGCCGTACGGGGTGGCCTTGAAGCCCTCGACGGTGATGGGCAGGGCCAGGGTGTACAGGTCGAGCTCGTCGGCCTGCTGGGTGGTGGTGGTGTCGAAAGTCCGGTTCTTGTCCAGCATGCGGGCGTAGGACGCGACGACGGACAGGGTGTCGGCGATCAACGGGGTGTTGATGACCAGGGCGGCGGCGCGGTCGCCGCCGTAGATCACGGAGTCGGTGAAGAAGGCGTTGGCCGGCAGGGAGTAGTCCTGCAGGCCGGCGGTCACCTCGGTGCTGCAGTTGGGAATCTTGAACTGCAGGAAGGCCTGGTAGACCTGGACGGCCGCGCTGGGGTTGGCGGCGGTGAAGGTGCCGTGGCCCCAGACGTCCTCGACCTTGATGCCCAGGCGGAACTTCACGGCCTCGTTGGCCACGAAGTCGGTGCGCAGGCGGAAACGTTCCCAAATTTGGAAACGATCCTCGGTCTGCTTGCCGGCGCCGGTGTAGGTCGGCGTATTGCTGTCCCAGGTGCCGGAGTTCCAGCCAGTGAAGTTCTGGTTGGCGTTGAAAGTGCCGTAGACGATGGCGTCGCCGACCATCTTGACTTCGGTGGCGGCGGACGCGCCAAGGGCCGAGCCCAGAAGCAGGGCGGCCGCAATGGCCAGAATGCCGAAACGTTTCATGAATCCTCCCTCCTTGACGTGATCTGTTTCCCTTGCCGAACGGCCGTCATGGAGGACTTTGGCTGGCGAAGCCAAGTTTACCATGACGGCGCAAAACTACGCGATTGTTACGAAATCGAGCAAGGCGGGAGTCGGTATTAACATACTGAAATTACTTGCCTAGAAATTACAGATTGGAAAATGTTCAGCAAAGGTCTTCCCGAACGTCGCGCAGGCGAAGCTCGATTTCGGGGATGCCGGAGAAATACGACATTTTTGGCGTATAAGCCACGCGCACCGCCCGGCCCTCCAGACGGTCGGCCACGGCGTCGGCCATGCGCCAGGCCTTGCCGCGAAGCGTCACGCCGGCGGCGGCGTCGCGCAGCGACACGGCCAGGTGGTTGTCGCCGAAGACGCGTCGCGACGTCACGGACACGGGCGGCGAGGCGAAAAGCGGTTCCGGATTGCCGCAGCCGAAGGGCTCGAGCAGCCCGAGCTCGCGCACGAGGGTCGACGTGACCTCGCCGAAGGACAGCTCGCCGTCCAGGCGCAGGTTCGGCGGCGGCACCTCGGGCCCGATGGCCCGGGCCGCGGCCGCGTCGAAGGCGGCGGCCAGGGCGTCCAGGTTTTCCGGCGCGAGGGACAGGCCCGCCGCCTGGCGGTGGCCGCCGAAGCCGTTTAACACCTCGGCGATTTCGCACAAGAGCCCGTGCAGGTCGCAGTTCTCGATGGAGCGGCCCGAACCCTTGAGCAGGCCCTTGGCCGGGTCGCTGGTGAGGATAAGGGTGGGGCGGTTTCGCCGCTCGGCCACGCGCGAGGCCACGATGCCGATGACTCCCTGGTGCCAGTGGGGGGCGTAAAGCGTCAGGCCGAAGCGGTCCGGGCAGGCCTCGGCCTGGGCCATGGCCTCGGCCAGGATGGCGTCCTCCTCGGCCCGGCGTCGGGTGTTTTCGGCGTCGAGCTCGGCGGCCAGGGGCCGGGCCGTGTCCAGGTCCGGGGCCAGGAGCAGGGACAGGGCCGCGTCCGGCCGGCCCATGCGGCCGGCGGCGTTGATGCGCGGAGCCAGGCCGAAGGTCACCTGGGAGGCGGTGAGCGCCGCCTTGGGGTTGTGGTTGCAGACTTCCTTGAGGGCGTGGATGCCCGGGCGCGGCGCTTCGGCCAGAAGCAGCATGCCGTTTTTGGCCAGGATGCGGTTCTGGCCGCCAAGGGGCACCACGTCGGCCAGGGTGCCGAGCGCCACCAGGTCGAGGAGGCGGCGCACGTCGGTGGGCTCGCCCGGAAGCAGCCGGTTGACGGCGGCGGCCAGGAAAAAGGCCACGCCCACGCCGGCCAGGTCCCAGCCAGGCCCCTCGGCCAGCTTGGGATCGACCACGGCGTCGGCCGGCGGCAGCTCGGGACCGGGCAGGTGGTGGTCGGTGACGATGACGGTCAGGCCCAGCTCCTTGGCCCGGGCCACCTCGGCCAGGCCGCCGATGCCGCAGTCCACGGTGACGAGCAGGCGCGCCCCGGCCGCGGCCAGTTCCTCGATGCCGGCCGTGTTGAGGCCGTAGCCCTCGGCGGCGCGCTCGGGCAGGCGCCACAGGGGGGCGTGGCCCCGGGAGCGCAGGAAATCGACCAGCAGGGCCGTGCCCGTGATGCCGTCCACGTCGTAGTCGCCCCACACGGCCACGGTGTCGCCGGCGGCAAGGGCGCGGGCGAGCAGGGCGGCGGCCTCGGTCAGGCCCGGGATGGCCGCCGGCGGCATGAGCCGGCGCAGGCCCGGCGACAGGTAGGCGTCCATGTCCTCGGCCGTGGTCAGGCCCCGGCGGAAAAGCAGGGCGGCGATGGCCGGGGAGATGCCGAGCGCCTCGGCCATGGCCAGGGACGGGGCGTCGCCGCTTGGCGGCAGGATCCAGTTCTTGCGCAAGGGGAACTCCGGATAAAAAGTCATGATGCCCCGGCGGGACGGGCAAGGCAAGCCCGGCCGCCTGGCGCCGCGCCGTGGAAAATACGTCGGAAAATCGAGGCGGGATAACTCTTCCGGTGCTGCCCGGAGTGCGGCCGCGGCACTTCGCGGGGACGAGGCTCAGGCCAGGGCGGCGGCCAGGGCGGCGGCGTCGCGGGCGGCCAGGGCCGTCTCCACGCATTCCCGGGCCTCGGCCAGGGACAGGCCCAGGTCGCCGGCCAGGCCGGGGTCCGGGGCGATGCCTGGCTGGGGCGTGGCCGTGGCCTCCCGGGCCAGGGCGTCGGCCAGGCCGAGCAGGGCGCAGGGCAGGGGCCGCTCCGGCGCGGCTTTTGGCGCGTGGTGCCAGTTGACGGGTTCGGTCAGGGCCTCGGGCAGGTTCCAGGAGCGAAGCACCATGCCGCCGATGAGGCCGTGATCCAGGCCCCAGTGGCGCTCCTCGGCCTCGTGCCAGGGGAGGTCCTCGGTCGCGGCCAGGGCCGCCTGGGCCCGCCAGTCCTCGGGCCGGTACAGGGCCGTGAGCAGCTTGCCCAGGTCGTGGAGCAGGCCGGCGGTGAAGGCGTCGTCGGGGTCCATGGCGGCGGCGGTCCGGGCCAGGGCCCGGGCCGCGCCGGCCACGGCCAGCTGGTGGTCGAGATAGGGGGCGAAGGCGAAGCCCTCGGGCAGGGGCCTGACGTCGACCAGGCCGCGCATGCCCAGGGCCAGCACCAGGGAGCGCACCTCGCGAAGGCCCAGCACCGCCACGGCCCGGCCCACCGTGGCCACCTGGGCCTGGAGCCCGTAATAGGCGGAATTGGCCATGGCCAGAAGGCGGGCGGAAAGCCCCTGGTCCTCGGTCACGGCGGCGGCGATGGCGTCGATGGGCGACAGCCCGTCCTCGCCGGTGAGCGTGAAGAGCCGGGAGAGCAGGTCCGGGGAATAGGGCAGGTCGTTTTTGACCGACGGCAGTTCGAGCAGGAAGCGCTGGCCGCGTTCCTGGGTCATGAGGGCTGCTCTTCCTCCCCTTTGTCGGGCGCGTCGGCGGCGGCCTCGACCTGGGGCAGGGACGGCCCCTTGGCCAGGCCCTTCTCCTCCAGGTAGGCGGCGAAACGTCGGGATTCGGCGTGGTTGGGATTGAGCACCAGGGCCTTTTGCAGATACTCCATGGTCCTGGCGTAGTCCTTCTTGTCGAAGAAGGCCCGGGCGATGTTGAACATCAGGTGGTCGTCGCGCACGGCAAGGTTCTCGGCCCGCTGGTAATAGTCCAGGGCCTGGTCGAGCATCCTGTTCTTGCGCAGGTTCATGCCGAATTCGTTGAAAAGGTGCTTGTGCTCCTTGTCGAAGGAGGCGTCGAGGCGCACCAGGCGCTGGAAGATGTCGTCGGCCTTGTTGGCCTCGCCCCGGTCCAGGTAGGTGAGCCCCAGACCGAAGTTGGCCCGGATGTTCTCCTCGTCCACGGCCAGCGCCTGGCCGAATTCCAGCTCGGCGCTGAAGATCTCGCCCTTCTCGCGGTGCCTCTCGCCCTTCTGGATGACCATGTTGAGTTCGCGCAGGCGCGGATAGACCGTGGAGACGTAGAATTCCGGTTCCGGGGAGAACTTCTCCAGCAGCTCCTCCAGGCTGATGCGGCGTTTGGGGCCGGAGGGCACGTAGTTCTTGTTGAGCGGCTGGATCTCCAGGACGTGCCCGGCGTCCTCCTCGACGAACCAGTACATCTTCTGGATGGTGCGCCGGGTCGTGGTGCCCGTGCCCACTTTCTGGATGGCCTGGGTGGAGAAGATGCCCTTGATGCGCTCGCGCTTGGCGCCGGCTTCCTCGTCGGGCCTGGCCGCGGGCTGTCGCGGGGCGTTGCTGTCCTGGTCGTGGCTCATGGAATCCCTTGCCTGGAAAATCCTTTTTTCGACAGTAACCGCAAACCGCAAAACGGGTCAACGCCTCCCGCGACGCGGCCCGGCCGCTCTAGATGGCCGCCTCCCATTGGGCGAGGAGCTCGGGCAGCAGGCGGGGATGGCGGCACGGCCGGCGGCGCTCGGCCATGTACACCGCCCGCAGGTCGGCATAGGCCCCCTCCAGGTCGGCGTTCTCCACCCAGTAGTCGAACAGCGGCGCGTCGGCGAGCTCCTTGGGCGCGGCGGCGAGCCTTTTCGCCACCACCTCGGGCGAATCGGTGCCGCGCGCCGACAACCGCCGCGACAGCTCGGCCCGCGACGGCGGCAGGATGAACACGTAGGCCCCGGCCCCGAGGCTTTGCCGCAGCTGGGCCGCGCCCTGGACGTCGATGTCGAAGAGCACGTCGCGTCCGGCGACCAGGGCGGCGCGCACCGGCTCGAGGGGCGTGCCGTAGAAGTTGCCGTGCACCTCGGCCCACTCGGCCAGCTTGCCGCCGTCGCGCCAGTCGAGAAACGTCTCCCGGTCCAGGAAGTGGTAGTCCACCCCGTCGAGCTCGCCGTGGCGGGGGGCGCGGGTGGTGGCGGAGACGGAGAAGGAGAGGTTGGGGAATTCGGCGCACAGGCGCCTCACCAGGGTCGACTTGCCCGTTCCGGACGGGGCGCACACGACGAGAAACAGTCCCAGGCGTTCAGCCGGCATGATCGTCCTCCTCCACGGCGAAGCGGGCGCTCAGGGTCTCGGCCTGGATGCCCGACAGGATCACGTGGTTGGAATCGGTGATGATGATGGAGCGGGTCTTGCGGCCCTGGGTCGCGTCCACGAGCCGCCGGTCGTTTCTGGCTTCCTCGCGCAGGCGGCGCATGGGCGAGGAGGCCGGGTTGACGATGGCCGTGACGCGGGCGGCGGCCACGAAGTTGCCGAAACCGATGTTGAGCAGTGCCTGGCGCATGGTCCCTTCCTTGGCGGCCGAAGACGGCTACTCGAGATTTTGCACCTGTTCGCGGCATTTTTCCAGCTCGGCCTTGAAGTCCACGACCAGGCGGCTGATGTCCAGGTTTTGCGCCTTGTTGCCGCAGGTGTTGATCTCGCGGAAGGCCTCCTGGACCAGGAAGTCGAGCTTTTTGCCGATCTCGCCGCCCTCGCGAAGGAGCGCCTCCAGGCGTTCGAGGTGGCCGGAAAGGCGCGTGAGCTCCTCGGACACGTCGAGCTTGTCGGCCAGGATCGCCGTTTCCTGGAGCAGGCGGTCCTGGGCCGGCTCGATGCCGGCCTTTTCCAGCACCTGGGCGATGCGGGCGGCCAGCTGCTCCATCTTTTCCGTTTTGACCGCGGGCGCGGCCGCGAAGATGGCCCCGCGCCAGCCGGAAAGCGTGGCCAGCCGGGCCAGCAGGTCGTCGGCCAGGGCCCGGCCCTCACGGGAGCGGGCGTCGTTGAAGTCGGTCAGCGCCAGGCGCAGGCCGTGGCTTAAGGATTCGAAAAGCGTGGGATCGGGCTCCACGGCCTCCTCGCTCCACAGGTGGGAAAGCCCGAGCAGCCGGTTGAGGTCCGGGGCGAAGGCCAGGCCGCGGGCCCGGGCCAGGGCGTCCAGCTCGTCGAGCATGGCCCCGGCCAGGCCGGCGTCCAGGGTGGCCTTCCACATGTCCGTGCGCTTGGGGGTGAATTCCAGGTGGACTTCCAGGCGGCCGCGCGCCACCTGCTCGCGCACGACGCGCTCCAGGGCGGCTTCGCTGGGGCGCAGGAAAAGGGGCAGACGCCACTTGAGGTCGAGAAAACGGCTGTTGACGCCGCGCACTTCCCAGACTTGCGTGTAGGCGTCTGTCTCGACGAGGCTTTTGCCGAATCCGGTCATGCTCTTGGGCATGGGGGCTCCTTGCGGGAATGTGTGAGGGACGCGGCCTCCCGGAGGTCCCGTCGGTAGCGGCGGCGGATGTCGCTCAGGATGTCCTGCATGTCCGGGGAGGCGTAGTCGGGAAACGTCCACGGCAGGGTTTGCCAGGAGCCGGCCTGAAACACAAGGGTCAGGTCGGCGAAAATGCCGGCCCCCAGGTAGACGCGGTGGGTGAAGTTCTTGCCCGTGGCCAGGACGAGGCGCTCCTGGGTGAGCAGCCCCGGGTCGAGGTTGACGCGGCGGCGGCCGTCGTCCCGGGCCAGCTCCTTTTCCAGGGCGTTGGCGATGAGCTTGACTTCCCTGAGAACGCCCTGGGGCACGAGGCGGGCGAAGGCCAGCACGCGGCGGGAAAGCGGCGTGCCGAGCTCGGCGTCGTAGTAGCCGGTGTGGCTGAAGGGCCGGGCCGGGAAGGCGATTTCCGCCGGGCCGAAGCGGGACTCCAGCGTCGCCACGACCCGGGGCCAGACCTCGGGCAGCACGGCCGAGAGCACCGAGCAGACGAGCTTGGCCGGAAGCGGCTCGTGGGGCTCGCTCACGGCCGCGTCCCGTCGGGGAGGGGGACCACGCGCAGCATGCGCCCGTCCGCGCCCACGGGCCGGGCCGCCACGATGGCCCCGAGGGGCGCGGCCACGGGAGCCTCGAACAGGCAGTCCACGTACTCGCCGCAGGCCCCCACGGACGGCTCGGTCCGCTCCAGGGCCACTTCCACCCTGGGGACCCGGGAGAGCCTGTCCAGGAAGTCGCGGCTCTTGGTCTCGGCCAGCTCGCGCAGCCGCCTGGCCCGCTCGGCCCGGACCGGCTTGGCGATCTGCCCGGGCAGGGCCGCCGCCCTGGTGCCCGGCCGGCGGGAGTAGGGAAAGACGTGGGCGTAGGTCAGGGGCAGGGCGTCCAGAAAGGCGGCCGTGGCCTCGAAGGCCGCCTCGGATTCGCCGGGAAAGCCGGTCAGCACGTCGCAGCCCAAGGCCAGGGTCGGCCATTCCCGACTTAATCTGTCCACAAAAGAGGACACGCGCCGGGCGTCGTCCGGCCGGCGGCCCATGGCGGCAAGGATTTCCGGATCGGCGCTTTGCAGGGACACGTGCAGGTGGGGGCTGACGCGGCGGCAGCGCACGAGGGTTTCCAGGCCCACGTCCGTGAGCATGTCCGGGTCCAGGGAGCCCAGGCGCAACCGGGCCGAGCCCGGCGGCTCGTCGCCCAGGCGGGCGTCCAGGGCGGCCAGCAGCTCCCAAAAGCTGCGTTCCGGAGACAGATCACGGCCCCAGTGGCCGAGGTTGATGCCCGTGACGCCGATTTCGCGTCGGCCGGAGGCGAGCAGGCGTCCGGCCTCGGCCAGGACCTCGGGGAGCGGCCGCGACACCGACGGCCCCCGGGCGGCGGGCACGATGCAGTAGGAGCAGCCGTGGGAGCAGCCGTCCTGGACCTTGAGCAGGCCGCGTGCCCGGTCGTAGCCGGTCACGGCCAGGCCGGGATAGGCCTCGGCCGGGCGCGGGGCGGCGCTGTCCGGGCCGAAGGGATGCCTGGCTAAATGGGCCTTGTCCGGAACCACGGCCGCGCCGAGGCCGGCCAGGGCGGCCGGGCTCACGGCGGCGGCGCAGCCCGTGGCCACCAGGCGCGCCCCGGCCGGGGTCTCGCGGGCGAGGTTGCGCAGGAGCCGGCGGCTTTCGGCCTCGGCCCTGGCGGTGACGGCGCAGGTGAGAAGCACGGCCAGGTCGGCCTGGCCGGGATCGTCGGTGCGGGACAGGCCCAGGGCCTGCCAGGCCTCGGCCAGGGCGCGGGCTTCGTACTGGTTGACCTTGCAGCCGAGCGTCCCCAGGTAAAAGCGCGGGGCGCGGTCGTTTCGCATGCAGGGCGCATAGCAGAGGCCGGCGGCGGGGTCCATGGCGTGCGGGAACGGGGATTGCTTCGTCCTGGCCGCAGGGAAAACAATTCCCAGGGAGGCGGCCATGCGCAAGCACGTCATCGTTTTGTTCGACATCCTGGTCCTGGCCGGTTTCGGGGTCTACATGGCCATGAGCGTGTGGCGGTTGCCCGAGGAGCTGCGGCACAAGCTCTTCGCCGCTTCCCTGGGCATGCTGGCCCGGCTGACCGGCATGACCGGCTGAGGCCGGTTTTCGTAACCGTAGAAGTTCATGAGACAGTTGCGGATCAAGCCGGTCCTCGCCTCCTTCGCCCGGCGACGCCTGGCGGCGTAGTGCCGGCGTTTCCGGCTCCCCTTCGCCGCCGCGGCACGCGACGGCCCAAGCTCCGGTCGGGGCCGAGGCCGATTGCCTTGCGCGGACACCGCCCGTTCCTCAGATCTTCCGGTATGACCATGTCCGTGTCGGCGTTGCGCCCGGGCACGCGGCAAGGTTTTCCGCTTCTCGCTGCGGCATTGGCGCGGCGACGCCGTCGCGCCGTCGCGGTTACGGCATGACGCCAGGGGCGATTTTTTTCGTATTTTTTGTCCTGAAAAAAGGACAAAAAAGCCGTTTTCAATTGCCCGTCCCGCATAAAGGACAAGCCTCCTTCGCTATCCTCCTGGATAGAATAGATTTCGGTTTGGACCGATTCTTGGATTCCATCAGGCAAACCGATCGAAGGACAACCATGGCGCACACGCTCTTTCAATGGCCCTTTCCCGAGATGCAGGCCGGACGGCGGTCTGCGGACGCGAGTTCCCCCTTGCGGGGCGAAGTGCTTTTCCGCGCCCTGGTGGAGATCCGTTCCGGCGTGGTGGCCGGCATCGAAACCGTCCAGGCCCGCGAGGTGGGCGGCGACCAGCTTTCCTCGCGGCGGCCGGCTTCCCCGGACCGCATCCTGGCCCCGGACGCCCGGGCCCTGCTCGGCCTTGGGGCGCGGGGCGACGCCGCCTACCTGGTGCGCGCCGGTCTGGACATGCGGGTGGAGCGCATCGGCGCGGCCTACGGGGTGACGCCCGGGCGCACCATCCTCATGTTCGACGTGGGCGAACTGCTCCGGGAGCCGTCGCGGGCGCTCGAACTGCTCGTCGCCTGCAAACGGGCCGGAGCGCGCATCCTGCTCGACAATTTCGACCTCGACACGCCGCCGGCCCGGTTCATGGAAATGCTGCCGGCCGACATCCTGCGCGTCTCGCCGGGCCGCATGCCCTGGCACTGGGACGAGGCCAGGCGTGGCCAGGCCCTTCGGGAGGCCCTGGCCTTCGCCGGAAACCTGCTCATGGACGTGGCCGTCGAGGACGCCCGCGCCGAGAGCCGGCGCACGGCCTACAAGCGCCTGGGCGTGCGCTACGTCCAGGGCGCCTGGCGCAGGGACGACGGCGCGGGGAGCGCTTCCCCGCCGCGCCTGGCGGCCGAAGGATAGCTAGGCCCGGCCCGCTCGTTCCGGGGGCCGAAACAATAAACGCGGTATTTCCCCTCCGTTTCCCGGAGGGGTTGCGGCGTGGGGAAGGTCCGCCTGCCCTCGGACTTTCCCTGCCGCCGTTTTTCCCGGTCCCGACCCGGGGAAGGCGTGACGGGACCGGTGCGCAGGGCTCGGACCGCCACGGCCATGCGGGTCGCCGGTGCGGCGCGGATACGCCGCCGCGCCTCCGGACTGCGGGCGGCGTTGCGTTGCCTGCGCGGCGGCCAGGGCTTTTCGCCCATTGTTGCATCAAAGCTTGTCGGCCGTGCCGGGAAACGGCATGGCCCCGTCGTCGTATCGCTTTCGCGATGAAGGAGAATCCATGGACGATTGTTTGAAAGAAGCCTTGGAGATCGTCAAGGCGCAG
Source organism: Solidesulfovibrio sp. (assembly GCF_029978005.1). Classification (GTDB taxonomy): domain Bacteria; phylum Desulfobacterota; class Desulfovibrionia; order Desulfovibrionales; family Desulfovibrionaceae; genus Solidesulfovibrio. The sequence continues at coordinate 10,216 of NZ_JARKOZ010000097.1, forward strand.
GCCAGCGTCAGGAACATGACCGAAGAGGAGATCAGCTCCATGGTGCGTCGCCTTTCGGACAGCATCCGCAGCCTCCTCTCCGGGGGACCGGCCGAGGAAGCCGCCGAGAAGGATGTCCAGACGCCGGCCGTGGATCCGAAAAAGGCCGTGCGCGAACGCAGCATCATCTGCCTCGAATCGGGCAAGTCCTTCAAGATCCTCACCAAGAAGCACCTGAGCAAGTTCGGCTTGACCCCGGACGCCTACCGGGAGAAGTGGGGATATCCCAAGGGCATGCCCCTGGTATGCAAGGAGTTGCAGCGGGAGCGCCGCAAGAAGATGAAGGAAATGAAGCTCTGGGAAAAGCGCGTGAAAAGCGCCGCCTAGCAGCCTGTCCCCTCACGAAGGATACGGCCGTATCCTTCGCCTATGCGGCCCCTCGGAGGCGTCGTCGCGGGAAGGCTTGCGCTCGGATTTCCGCAACGCGCCTGGAGGGCCGAAAACGAAAAGCCCGGACGCCTGTCCGGGCTTTTTCGTTTGTCCGTGGCGGCCCGGATCAACCCTTGTTGCCGAGCTTGGCCGCGGCCGTTTCCACGTCCTTGGCGAAGCCCTCCCGGGCGGCGGCGATGCGGCCGGCCAGCTCGGGGTCGGTCAGCGACAGGATGGAGGCGGCCAGCCAGGCGGCGTTTTTCGCCCCGGCCCCGTCCAGAGCCACCGTGGCCACCGGGTAGCCCGGCGGCATCTGCACCGTGGACAGCATGGCGTCGAGGCCGCCCAGGGCCGAGCCGGAAGCGGACAGCGGCACGCCGATGACCGGCTTGACCGTGCGGGCGGCCACCGCCCCGGCCAGATGCGCCGCCAGGCCGGCGGCGCAGATGAACACCTGGCAGCCGGCGGCCTCGCACTCGCGCAGGAGCCGCTCGGTGCGCTCCAGGGTGCGGTGGGCCGAGGTGACGGTGAAGAGGTGGTCGATGCCCAGCGAATCGAGCACCTTGGAACAGGGACGCATCTTCTCCTCGTCGGAGATGGAACCGATGAAGATGGCCACGCGCATGATTATCCGTCCTCCCGCTTGAGTCCTTTGTCGCCGATGTCGCGGCGGTAGAAAGCGCCGTCGAAATGAATCTTGCCGCAGGCCGCGTAGGCCGTCGCCTTGGCCGCCGCCAGGCTCTCGCCAAGGGCCGTGACCCCGAGCACCCGGCCGCCGGAAGTCACGACCCGGCCGCCGTCGCGGCGCGTGCCGGCCTGGTAGACCGCCACGGCCGGGTCCGCCTCGGCCGCCGCGATGCCGGTGATCTCCATGCCCTTGGGATAGCCGCCCGGATAGCCCGGCGCGGCCATGACCACGCACAGGGCGCTTTGGGGCGACCAGCGCACGAGCCCGGGCGAGAGCGTCCCCCCCCGGCAGGCCAGGAGCACGGCCGGCAGGTCGCTTTCCAGACGCGAGAGCAGGGGCTGGCATTCCGGGTCGCCGAAGCGCACGTTGTATTCGAGGACCTTGGGCCCGGCCGCGGTCATCATGAGGCCGGCGTAGAGGATGCCGGTGAAGGGATGGCCGCGCCGGGCCATCTCCCGCAGGATGGGGTCGATGACCAGGGCCATGGTCGCGTCGTAGCGGTCCGGGGGCAGGATCGGGGCCGGGCAGTATGCGCCCATGCCGCCGGTGTTGGGTCCCTTGTCGCCGTCGAAGACGGCCTTGTGGTCCTGGCAGGCGGTCATGGGCACGGCTTTTTCGGCGTCGCAGCTGGCCAGGAACGAGGCCTCCTCGCCGATGCGCGCCTCTTCCACCACCACCTTGGCCCCGGCCTGGCCGAAGGCCCCCTTGACCAGGGCCTCGTCGATGGCCGCGAAGGCCTCTTCCCGGGTCGCGGCCACGGTCACGCCCTTGCCGGCGGCCAGGCCGTCGGCCTTGACCACCACCGGCGCGCCGACCTTCTCCACGTAGGCCCGGGCCGCCTTGGCCTCGGTGAAGGCCGCGTAGGCGGCGGTCGGCACCCCGGCGGCGGCCATGACCTCCTTGGCGAAGGCCTTGCTGCCTTCGAGCCCGGCGGCGTAGGCGTCGGGACCGAAGCAGGGGATGCCGGCCGTTTCCATGGCGTCACGGATGCCGGCCACCAGCGGCGCTTCGGGGCCGGCCACCACCAGGTCGACGCCCCGGTCCTTGGCCAGGGCGACCAGCCCCGGCACGTCGGCGTCGGAAACCGGAACGTTCTCGCCGACCTCGGCCGTGCCGCCGTTGCCCGGCGCGGCCAGCACCGCCGACACGTCCGGGCTCTTGACGAGGGTGCGGGCCAGGGCGTGCTCCCGCCCGCCCGAACCGACCACGAGTATGCGCATGAGGCGTCTCCTTGCGGCAGGGACAGGGAAGCTTCCGGCGGCCAGGGCGCTGCCCTGGACCCGCCGGGGGGCGTCACGCCCCCCGGCCCCCCCGAAAGGGGGGAGTCCTCGCCGCACCTGCCGTGCAGTCTTTGGGAAAGGAAAAAACTAGCGGGAAAGCCGTGGAAAGGCAAACGCCGCGGGCGTCAGGCCAGGGCCGGCCGGGCCTGGCCGTCCTGGCCGAGCTCGCGCATGAGCCCATTGAGCTCCTGGGCCTGCCGGGCCACGTCGGTCACGGCCTGGGCGGATTGCGCCATGGCGTCGGCCGTTTCCGAGGCGATGCGGCTGATGGACTCGATGGAGCGGCCGATCTCCTCCGAGGTGGAGGACTGCTGCTCGGCCGCCGTGGCGATGGCCCGGACCTGGTCCCCGGCCGTCTC